>CAYWRF010000001.1:0-1764 GCA_964460495.1 uncultured Pseudomonadota bacterium
CAGGATGATCCCCAATGAAAAGATGTCGCTCCGGTGATCGAGCCTCTCCCCCTCCGCATGTTCGGGGGACATGTAGGCAAACTTCCCCTTCAAGACCCCCGAGTCGGTGGTTGAGACCTTCGTCTTTGCCTTCGCAATCCCGAAGTCGATGATCTTCAGTGTCCCGGAAGTCGAGATGATGATGTTCTGGGGAGAAATGTCCCGATGGACGATATGGAGCGGGTTCCCGTTCTCGTCGGTCTTCCGGTGCATGTAGTCGAGGCCGGTCGCGATCTCCGTGGCGATCCAGAGGGCATACGCGATCGGCATTTTCTTGCCCAACGTCCGGAGACGCTTCATCACCTGGGAGAGGGTCTTCCCCTCCACATACTCCATCACGATGAAGTAGTCGTCCGCGACCTTCCCCAGGTCGTAGATCTGGGCGATATTTCCGTGAGAGAGCTGGACCGCGATCTTCGCCTCGTCGATCAGCATCTCCACAAACTCGGGCGAGGCGGCGATCTGCGGGAGGATCCTTTTGATCACAACCGGCTTCTCGATCCCCTGAAAGTCCTTTGACTTCCCCCGAAAGATCTCCGCCATCCCCCCTTGCGCGATCTTCTCCAGGAGCTGATACTGACCCAGCGGCGTTCCAGCGGTTTCCACGATAACCCCATCTTATGGAAATTCTTTAAAATTTCAACAAATCATGCTAGGATTGTTACATGGCCGAACAGGGAGGATCCTCGCAGGAGAAGACGGAAGATCCCACTCCCAAGCGACTCCGCGACGCCCGCAAGAAGGGGCAGGTCTACAAGAGCCGCGACATGGAGACGGTGGTGGTCCTGATCGCCGCCTTTGCGGCGCTTCTTTTTACCCAGTCCCTGATGGTCGGGGAGCTCAGACGGTTGATGGAGGTTACGTTTCAGGCGGTTTCCGATCCGGACCCGGATCTGAACCTGATCCTCCAGTTGGGCAAGGCCTCGATGATCTCGCTCGTCAAGATATCGAGCCCCTTTCTGATAACGGTTGTTCTGGTGGCGGCGCTGGTTGGGTTCCTGCAGGTCGGCCCGGTCTTTTCGGTGGAACCGTTGAAGCCGCAGTCCAAGCGGTTGAACGCAATCGAGAACCTGAAGAACCTGTTCAAACCGAAGATCCTTTTTGAGCTGGCCAAGAACGTCTTCAAGGTGGTCGTGGTCTTTATGATCGCCTTTTTCGTGGTGAAGGGGATGATGGAGCCGTTTCTCCTCTCCGTGACGGTCCCGATCGGCGGCGCCACCAAGGTGGCGGGGGCGATCCTCGTCAAATTCATGATCCGTTTCTTCATCTTTTTTGTGATCCTCGCGATCCTCGACCTGATCATGCAGAGGTGGGAGTACATGAAAAATCTCAAGATGACGAAGGAGGAGGTCAAGAGGGAGTACAAGGAGGACGAGGGGGACCCGCTGATCCGGTCTGCCCGGAAACAGATCCATATGGAGATGGCGATGGGGGACGTGAAACAGCAGGTGAAGTCAGCCGATGTGGTCGTCACGAACCCGACCCATATCGCCGTCGCCCTGAAGTATGACAAGACGGAGATGGTAGCGCCGCAGATCGTTGCCAAGGGGCAACGGCTGTTTGCCGAATATATCCGGGAGCTGGCGGAGGAGAACAAGGTCCCGATTGTCCGGAACATCCCGCTCGCCTGGTCGCTGATCGAGCTCGAGATCGGCGATGAGATCCCGGAGACCCTCTATGTCACCGTGGCGGAGGTGCTTACGTTTGTCTATAGACTCAAAGAGG
>CAYWRF010000001.1:1774-49544 GCA_964460495.1 uncultured Pseudomonadota bacterium
ATGTTTGGCGAGCTCGCTCAACATCCGTTGAACTCTTAATCGCTTGAAGTTCGAACGAAACATTCCCCTGTTCGCCCACGCTTTTTGGGGAATAATAAAGAAGGAAGGCAAAACCTGATGTCGGCATACGATTTGACTCAAGAAGAAGAGCGTAACAATCGAGTTGATTTTGATAATACTTGATTGCGTCTTCTTCGGTTGTGGTTACTTCCGACCAGTAGTCCGACTCTTCCCTGGCCTTTTCCAAATGACTTATAATGGAACCGTATTTTTTTGGAAACAGACCGTCTTTGATGAAATGAAGATGGAACATGCGGATCAATCCGTCATGGGAAGCTGCCTCGATTCCTTTCGTTAACAGAAGAGCCGTGACATAGTGAAAGGCGGCGTAGTGGCTTCGCGAAACGGAGCCGTCATACTCCCGGTTGTCGTAAAGAATCCTGGCTTGTCTTAAGGCCGCGGAGCCTTTTTCGATCTCCAGCTTCCTGTTTTCTTTTTTGTTGATGTCATTCATAAAGGGACGCCTTCGCGTTGAATGTTCAGGGCAAGCAATCTTTCTCTTCTCAACAGTGAATCAAATTCCTCGAAGGTCATCACCAGTGGCGAAATGACAATTTCCTCATCCATTTGAATCTCAGCGGCAATATCCCAGATTGCATTTTTGATCCGGGTGTCCTTTTGGGAGACGAGGGTCAAGACGTCAACGTCGGAATCCTCGTGAGACCGGCCGTGTACCCGGGAACCGAACAGTCGAAACTCCACCCTGATTTTTCCAAGGGCATTGACAACCCTCTTTTTAAACAAACGAACGCACTTCTTTTCTTGATCACTCAGGTAATCCATCATTTTCCCTTGATAAACCTATTCCTATGAAATCTGCCGTTTTTTGGCAACCATTCTTATCGCTGCCACATCACGCGTGGCCCGGGTGTAACTCCTGATCTTCCGGGATTCAAGGTATCCGGCAACTCCAATGGAAGACCGAAGGCAAGTCCACCACGTGTCCAGCCGAAATCAAGGCTGACTAATTTCTCCTTGCAATCCCGCCCCGGCCGGTGCTACACGAAAACGCTTTAATTTTATAAGTAATTAGCGTAGTTAAAGGATACTATGGTGGAGGTGAACGTGAAAGAGATGCTGGAAGCAGGGGCCCATTTTGGGCACCAGACCCGGTTCTGGAACCCCGGTATGAAGCCGTATATCTACGGGGCGCGGAACGGGATCCATATCATTGATTTGCAAAAGACACTCGATCTCTGCCAGCAGGCCTGCCAGTTCATCGCGCGGGTCGTGAGCGAGGGGGGGGATCTCCTCTTTGTCGGGACCAAGAAACAGGCCCAGTCGATCATCGAGGAGGAGGCGAAGCGATGCCAGATGAGTTATGTGAGCCGTCGCTGGCTGGGGGGGACGCTGACGAATTATCGGACGATCAAGGCCTCTATCGATCGCTTCAAGAATCTTGAAAAGAAATTTGCTGAAGGGGGGTTTGAAGTCCTGACGAAGAAGGAGCGTCTCGGGGTTGAACGAGACCTTCGGGACCTCGCGCACAATCTGGGGGGGATCAAGGAGATGACACGGTTGCCCTCCGCGCTCTTCCTCGTTGACGTCTCGAGGGAAAAGATTGCGAGGGAAGAGGCAAACAGACTCGGGATCCCGGTTGTTGCGCTCGCGGATACAAACTGCGACCCCCGCGGGATCGATTATCTTGTCCCGGCAAACGACGATGCCTTGAAATCGATCCGTCTCTTCTGCCACAAGATCGCCGATGCCTGTCTGGAGGGGATCTCCCGGAGGGATGCGGTGATCAGGGAGAAGGCGGTGGACGAAGAGACCGCAACCTCCCTCGCGAAGGAGTTCGTTGTGGGAGAAAAGGGGCATGCCTTTGTCTCCCAGCCTGAGAAGTATGATGAGGCAGTTGACGGGGAGTTCTCGAAAAAGGCGCATCCGTAAGCAAAGGGGACCGATGGAAATTAACGCGGAACAGGTAAGAGAGCTCCGGGAGAAGTCCGGGGCCGGGATCATGGATTGCAAGCGGGCCCTGAGGGAGAATAGCGGCAATCTCGATCAGGCGCTCGATTCGCTCCGTCGGCAAGGGGTGATTAAGGCGGGCAAGAAGGCGGGACGCGAGACCCAGGAGGGGCTCGTGGAGATCTCCCTCTCGGAGGATGGGCAGACCGCCGGGATGGTGGAGGTCAATTGTGAAACCGACTTTGTTGCGAGGACCGATCCGTTCAGGGATTTTCTCACGCAGCTGGCGAGGCTTGCGGTCAGCCGGAAGGTGACAACGCTCCCGGATCTGATGAGGGAACGGATGAAGGACGGGACGGTGGAAGAGTCGCTCCAGGGTCTGATCGCCAGGCTGGGCGAAAATATGGTAGTCCGCCGGGTTGCCGTCGTCCGGACTGAACGGCCGGATGAAGAGAAGATCGGTTCGTATGTCCATGCCGGCTCCAAGATCGGGGTCCTTGTGCGGGCCCGCGGGAACAGGCTCTCCCCTGAGGTTGTGAGGGAGGTTGCGATGCATATTGCCGCGATGCACCCGGTTTATATTGACCGCCGGGGGGTGCCGGAGGGGGTCGTCGCGAAGGAGAGGGATTTTCTGAAGAGTTCGACGGAAATCACCGGCAAGCCGACGGCGATCGTTGAGAAAATCATCGAGGGGAAGCTCACCCGTTATTTCAGCGACCTCTGTCTCCTGGAACAGCCGTTCGTGAAGGATGCCTCCGGCAAGAAAACGGTCGGCTCCTTTTTAAAGGGGTGTGACCCCGCCGCCGAGATCCTGGAGATGGTCCGTTATCAGGTTGGTAGCGCCTGACAGTTTTGGTATGAAGCCTTCCTTCAAGAGGATTCTGCTCAAGCTCTCCGGCGAGGCGATGGCGGGGCCGAGCGGCTTCGGGATCGATCCCGATGCGGTGCGCCGCCTGGTCCATGAGCTTCGTGACGTTCACCGCCTGGGGCTTGAGATCGCGATCGTGATGGGGGGAGGGAACCTCTTTCGCGGGGCCCGGCAGGACTGGATGGATCGGGCAACAGCCGATTATGCCGGGATGCTGGCGACCGTGATCAACTCCCTCGCCCTCCAGGATGCGCTGGAGCGGTCGGGCGTCTATACCCGTGTCGCCTCCGCGATCGAGATGCAACAGCTGACCGAGCCGTACATCCGCCGGCGGGCGATCCGACACCTGGAAAAGAAGAGGATCGTGATCTTTGCGGCGGGGACCGGAAACCCATTCTTCTCGACCGACACCGCGGCGGCGCTCCGGGCGATGGAGATCCATGCGGAGGTGATCCTGAAGGCGACCAAGGTCGAAGGGGTCTATAGCGCCGATCCGGTCACAAACAAGAAGGCCCGGTTTTATCCAAGACTCCGCTATCTGGATGTCCTGAAGAAAAACCTCAAGGTGATGGACTCGACCTCGATCTCCCTCTGCATGGACAATCATCTCCCGATCGTCGTGTTCAATCTCTTCCGGAAGGGGAATCTGATGAAGGTCGCCCGTGGAGAAAGGATCGGCACGATCGTCAACTAACGGAGGCTCAGATGGATCAAAAGTTATTGAATGACGGCCGCGCCCGGATGGCGAAGGTGGTGGAGTCGTTGAAGGGGGATTTTGCCAAGATCCGGACAGGCCGCGCCTCGCCGGCGCTCCTTGAGGATGTGCAGGTCGAGTATTACGGGAGCCGGATGAAATTGAACCAGCTTGCGACGATCTCGATCCCGGAGAGCCGGACCCTCGTGATCTCCCCGTGGGACAAGGGGGCGATCGCGGAGATCGAGAAGGGGGTCCTCAAGGCGGATCTCGGTCTCACCCCGACGAACGACGGCAAGCTGGTCCGGATCTCGATCCCCCAGCCGACGGAGGAGAGGCGGAAGGATCTGGTCCGGCAGGCGAAGAAAATGGCGGAGGAGGGGCGCGTGACGATCCGCAACATCCGGCGGGAGACGAACGAGGCGGCGAAGGGGCTCCAGAAAAAGGGAGAATGTTCCGAGGATGACCTGCGCCGCGGAGAGCAGGAGATCCAGAAGATGACCGATCAATTCATCGCCCAGATCGACCAGGCCCTTTCGGGAAAAGAAAAAGAGATCATGGAAGTCTGATGAACCTGAAAAAACTTCCCCAGCATATTGCGATCATCATGGACGGGAACGGCCGTTGGGCCAAGGAAAAGGGCCTTTCTCGCATTGAGGGGCACCGTCAGGGGATCGAGACGGTCGATCAGGTGGTGACCGCCTGCCGTGAGCTGGGTGTCCGTTATCTGACGCTCTATGCCTTTTCGATGGAGAACTGGAATCGCCCGCGGGATGAGATCCATGCCCTGATGGCATTGCTCAAGGAGTTTCTGGTGATCAAGAGGGAAAAGTTGCTCAAGAATGAGATCCGGCTGGTATCGATCGGCGACATCGAACGGCTCCCCCCCGAGGTCCGGTCAACCCTTCTCGAGACGCAGGAGATGACAAAGGGATGCGACAAGACGGTCCTCGGCCTCGCCCTCTCCTACAGCGCGCGGGATGAGATCATCCGGGCGATCAACTCCCTGCTTCATGAAAAGGAGAAGGGGGCGTTCCGGGACAGCTTTATCTCTGTGGACCAGTTTGCCGAATACCTTGACACCTCCGGCATGCCGGACCCGGACCTGTTGATCCGGACCGGCGGGGAATACCGGATCAGCAATTTTCTGCTCTGGCAGTCGGCCTATGCCGAGCTGTATTTCACCGAAACGCCCTGGCCCGACTTTGGCCGCGAGTCGCTCCTCCATGCGATTGAGGAGTATCAAAGTCGGGAGAGGCGTTTTGGAAAAACCTCGGAACAGCTCCACAATGCTTTTTAAAAGGGTTGTCGTCGTCCTGATTCTGCTGCCGCTCCTCCTCGGGGCGTTGTTTTCACCGTGGCCGTTCCTGTTCAAGGGGTTGATCCTGGCGGCGATTGCTGTCTCGCTCGGTGAACTGGCAACGATGGCCCAGTTTCGGGATAGAGAGAAGGGGGCCCTGATCGGCCTCGGCCTCCTGCATGCCCTTTTTCTCCTCTTTGTTTCGTGGACGGCGGAGCTCCTCTTTGTCGAGACTGCCGCGCTTCTGATCCTTGTCTTCCTCTTCTTTCTCCTTTTCCACGCGGAGCTTGTTGAGGCGGCGAGGCGTCTTGCCTTGATGGTCCTCGGGCTCGCCTATCTGGTCCCGCTTCTCTCGATGGTCGGTTTGTTGAGGGACCAGGGCCCCTGGTGGGTCTTTCTCCTCTTTGCGATGACCTGGCTGAACGATACCTTTGCCTTTTTTGTCGGTCACCGGTGGGGGAAGAGAAGGCTTGCGCCAAGGGTTTCTCCCGGAAAGACGGTGGAAGGGCTCCTCGGCGGTCTTTTAGGGAGCCTTGCCGGTTTCCTCCTGGTCTGGTATTGGGGAGAAATTCCGATGACCCTCCCGGCCGGCCTTGTTATGGTCCTCCTTGTCGGGATTCTGGCGCCGATGGGGGATCTGGCGGAATCGCTCCTGAAGAGGGGGTTTGGGGTCAAGGACTCGGGGCACCTGATACCGGGTCATGGCGGGCTCCTGGATCGGGTTGATGCCTTGCTGTTTGTGGCCCCGGTGGTTTATGGGGTTGCCTTGTTTTTAGAATAGGACCTATAAGACCTATGAAAAAACTTGCTATTCTAGGGAGCACCGGCTCTATCGGCACACAGGCGCTGGATATTGTCAGCCGCCATCCCGATCGTTTTGAGGTCGTCGCCCTCGCGGCGGGGGCCAATCTGGACCTGCTCCGGGAACAGGTGAGGAGATTCCGTCCAAAAACCGTGTCGGTCAGGAGACAAGAGGATGCCCAAACCTTGAAGCAGGGTTCGAACGGTGCCCTGAACATTGTATGGGGAGAGGAGGGGCTGCTCGAGACCGCGGTCGGTTCGGATGCCGACATCGTCCTCTCGGCGGTTGTCGGGGCGGCGGGGCTCGTTCCGACCTACGAGGCGCTCCGCCTGGGCCGGACGGTTGCCCTCGCGAACAAGGAGAGCCTTGTCGTTGCGGGGGAGGTGATGATCCGGGCGATGGAGGAGGGGAGGGGGAAGATCCTTCCGGTTGACAGCGAACACAGCGCGATCTTTCAGTGCCTCGCCTCCGGAAGGCAATCGGAGATTCGAAGATTGATCCTGACCGCCTCGGGGGGGCCTTTTTTTCAAAGGGATCCGGAGACGATGAAGGAGGTGACCCTCGAGGAGGCGCTCCGGCATCCAAACTGGAAGATGGGGGAGAAGATCACGATCGACAGCGCGACGCTGATGAACAAGGGTCTCGAGCTGATTGAGGCGCGCTGGCTCTTCCGGTCGCCGCCTGAAAAAATCGAGGTGGTGATCCATCCTCAGAGCATCATCCATTCGCTGGTGGAATTTTGTGACGGTTCGGTCCTCGCGCAACTGGGGAATCCGGACATGCGGTGCGCGATCTCCTATGCCCTTGGATACCCGGAGCGGATCGAGTCCGGCGTGAAGCCGCTTTCCCTGGCAGAGGTCGGGGGGCTCACCTTTTTTCAGCCGGATTTTTCAAAATTCCCCGCCTTGAGGATCGCGCGTGAGGTGGCGGAGAGCGGCGGGAGCTGCCCGGCGGTCCTGAATGCCGCCAATGAGGTGGCGGTCTCCCGGTTCCTCAAGAGGGAGATCGGATTTTTGGAGATTGCCGCCCTGGTAGAAAAGACCCTTTCCCGTCACCGGCGGACAGAGGTTGAGACACTCGAGGATCTCCTTGCCGCAGACCGGTGGGCCCGGGAGGTGGCTGCCTCGTCATGACCCTCCTTTATTTCATCCTGGCGCTGGGGCTCCTCGTCTTTATCCACGAGTTCGGCCATTTCCTGATGGCGAAGAGGCAGAAGATCGGCGTCGAGAAATTTTCTCTGGGATTCGGGCCGAAGATTTTCGGTTTCAAGAAGGGGGAGACCACCTATCTGATCTCGGCGCTCCCGTTCGGGGGGTATGTCAAACTCCGGGGGGAGGAGCCGGATACAGCGGACAAGTCTGATCCCGCCTCGTATTCGGCCCGGCCTGCGAGTCACCGGTTTCGCGTCGTCTTTGCCGGCCCTTTCATGAATCTCCTGTTGGCCCTCGTCCTGATGCCGGTTGTCTTCATGCTCGGGAGGTCCGAGCCTCTCTTCCTGAAGGAGCCGCCTGTCGTGATCGGTCTCTTGCCCGGCTCACCGGCTGAAAAGGCAGGGTTCCGCAAAGGCGACAAGGTGGTGAGGTTCGGGGAGGTGGAGACGGAAAACTGGGGTGATCTGGTGAATCAGATCCTTCTGAAGCCGGGAGAGGAGGTCAAGATCGATCGGATCCGGGGAGGGAAAAAGGATTCTCTGTTCGTCACGGTCGACCAGGATCCGCAGACAAAGGGGGGGATGCTCGGGATTGAGCCGTTCCTCCTGATCGGGAATGAACCGATCGCCGACTCGGTGCTGCCGGATAGCCCCGCCTTCAAGGCGGGGATCCGATCGGGGGATGAGATCTTGACGATTAACGGTCAGCGGGTCCTCCACTGGACCGACATGGCAGAAAAGATTCATCGACAGGAGGGAAGGCTGCTCCGGTTGGGGATCCGGCGTCAATCAGGGGCTGTCTCACTCAAGGTGGAACCCCGTTTTGATTTGTCGCTCAAGCGATGGGTGATCGGGATCCAGAAGGATTATGAAAAGCGGGGGCCGCCGATGGTCGAACGCCGGTATCCGTTCCTTCAGGCGATCTCGATCGGATGGCAAGAAAATCTGAAGCTCGGCCGTCTGACCCTTTCTGTCCTCGGACGATTGGTGACGTTTCGCCTCTCGTACAAGACACTGGGGGGGCCAATCCGGATCGCACAGGCCTCGGCAGCCGCGGCAAAGACCGGACTCTCCAGCTTTCTCTATTTTCTCGCCTTCCTCTCGCTCCAGTTGGGGGTCCTGAATCTCCTGCCGTTTCCGGTGCTGGATGGCGGCCATATCCTCTTCATCGGGATCGAGAAGATGATCCGTCGCCCCTTGCCGATGAAAATCCGCCTCGCTGCCGAACAGGCCGGTTTTGTCCTGCTGGTCTCGCTGATGATCCTGGTCACGTTGCACGATGTGCAGAGTCTTTGGGGCTTTGGCGAAATTCTCGAAAAGGTGCGTGGGCTGTTTTGAAAATCCTTGCCGTTGACACATCGACGTTAACCGGGAGTGTCGCCCTCCTGGAGATGGAAGGGGAGAGGGCGAGTTTGCTGGGAGAGATCACGCTCTCGGTCTCGGTGCAACATTCGGAACAATTGATCCCGGCGATACGCGGGTTTCTCTCGAACGCAGCGGTCCCGATTTCTTCAATCGACCTCTTCGCCGCCGCCGAGGGGCCCGGTTCCTTTACCGGCCTCCGGATCGGGATCGCTACGATCCAGGGGTTCGCCTTCTCACAGGGGAAACCGACAATCGGTGTCTCGAGTCTGGAGGCGCTGGCGCTCTCCGGTCTCTTCTTTGACGGGATCGTCGTCCCGATGCTCGATGCGCGGCGGGGGGAGATCTATGCCGCCGCCTACCGTTTTCAACAGACCCTTCCGGTGACGATTGAAAGGGTGGTGGAGGAGACAGCCTCCCCGCCGGATCAGTTTTTTCGCTCATTAGAGGGTGATCGTTTCCTTTTTCTGGGGGAAGGGGCGCGAACCTATCGTCAGTTTATTCGGGAGTTGATCGGGGAGAAGGGATTGTTAAGCCCGCTCGATCACCCCTGCGCCTCGCATCTGGCCCTCCTGGCCGGTCAGAGATACCGACAGGGGACGAAGAGGATCCAACCCAAATATATAAGGTCCGCCGATGTGACATTTCCGAGGCGTCCTTTTTTGCCCCTTGACAAAGCGTCTTAAAAGATGACAAAAATCAATAGCTTATGGAGCCATCCCCCGATTTTAAAGGGATAGAGGATTTCCTCAATAAAGACCCGTTGCTCCGCCGGCTCTACGACGAGCACAAGACCTTGGAAAAAAAGATCTCGAAGCTCGAGAAAAAACCGTATCCGACACCGGTCGAGGAGCGCGAGGAGAAACGCCTCAAAAAATTGAAACTGTTGGGCAAGGATCGTATCATCCGCCTCCTGGAGCAACATCGCAATGCCTGAAAAACTGACTGGCGCCCAGATATTCCTGAAGACACTGGAGGATCTGGGTGTTGAGTATCTCTTTGGCTACCCGGGCGGGGTTGTCCTCTATATTTACGACGAGATCTACAAGCAGAAAAAGATAAAACATATCCTGGTCCGGCACGAGCAGGGGGGGACCCATATGGCGGACGGGTATGCCCGGGTCACCGGGAAACCGGGTGTGGTACTGGTCACATCGGGGCCCGGGGCGACCAATACCGTGACCGGTTTGGCGACGGCGATGATGGATTCGGTGCCGATCGTCTGTTTTACCGGGCAGGTGCCGGTCCACCTGATCGGGAACGATGCCTTTCAGGAGAGTGACATCGTCGGGATCACACGCCCCTGCACGAAGCACAATTATCTTGTGAAGGATGTCGCCGACCTGGAGAGGATCATCCGTCAGGCGTTCTACATCGCGACAACCGGACGCCCCGGCCCGGTCCTTGTCGACATTCCGAAGGATGTGAGCCTCGCCCTGGGGGAGTATCGGGGCGAGAAGGAGGTCGCTCTGCGCGGTTATCATCCGGTCAAGGTCCCGCCGCAAGGACCTATGGAGGAGGCGGTTCGTCTGATCTTCGAGTCGCGCCGGCCGGTCCTCTACATGGGAGGGGGGATCGTCGCCTCGGGCGCTTCAACGGTCGTCCGCGAGTTTGCGGAGAAATTGAACCTCCCGGTCGGGATCACGCTGATGGGGCTTGGAGGGTTTCCGGGGGCGCACCGGCAGTCGCTTGGGATGATCGGGATGCACGGCGGCTACTGGGCCAACATGGCGATGAACAACGCCGACCTCCTGATTGCGCTCGGCCCCCGTTTTGATGACCGCGTGACCGGGGATCTGAAAAAGTTTTCGGTGAAGTCCAAAAAGATCCACCTCGATATCGATGCCGCATCTATTGGAAAGATTGTCCCTGTTGATATTGGACTTGTCGGGGATGCAAAAGAGGTTCTGAAAAAAATGCTTGCGATTGTCGATCGGGACCCTGAGCGGGCGGAAAGATATCGCAAAGAGGTGGAGCCCTGGCACGACCAGATCCGGCATTGGCGGGAGAAACACCCGCTCTATTACCCGCAGGTGATGGAGGAGGCGCTGCGCCCGCAGTACGTGATCCAGAAGATCTATGATGTGACCGGGGGGGATGCGATCGTGACGACCGATGTCGGCCAGCACCAGATGTGGGCGGCGCAGATCTTTCAGTTTAATCGTCCGAGACGCTGGTGCACATCGGGCGGGCTCGGCACGATGGGGTACGGATTCCCGGCGGCGATCGGGGCCCAGCTCGCGCATCCGAAGGAAAAGGTCTTCTGCATCTCCGGGGACGGCTCGATCCAGATGAACATCCAGGAGATGGCGACCGCCGTGCAATAC
The DNA here is from genome assembly GCA_964460495.1 of uncultured Pseudomonadota bacterium. Taxonomy (GTDB): domain Bacteria; phylum UBA10199; class UBA10199; order JACPAL01; family JACPAL01; genus CAYWRF01. Next base: position 12,246 of record CAYWRF010000001.1, read on the forward strand.
AAACTTCCGGTCAAGGTGGCGATCATCAACAATTTCTGTCTCGGGATGGTCAGGCAGTGGCAGCAGTTTTTTTATGGACAGCGCTATTCCGAGTCGGAGATGGTGGCGATGCCTGATTTTGTGAAATTGGCGGAAGGGTATGGCGGTGTCGGATTTGTCGTGAAGCGCCCCTCCGAGGTCGAGCCGATCCTGAAGGAATCGCTGAAGATCAAGGACCGGCCCGTCCTGATCGATTTTCATGTCGCCAAAGAGGAGAACGTGATGCCGATGGTGCCGGCAGGCAAAGGATTAGACGAAATGCTGTTGGCATAGGGGTTGGGGGTGAGGGTTCGTGGAAAAAAGACATACCATTTCCGTATTAGTTGAAAACGAATTCGGCGTCCTCGCGCGTGTTGCGAGCCTCTTTGCCCAGAAGGGGTACAACATCGAGAGCCTTTCGGTCGCCCCGACACCGAAAGACCCGACGCTCTCGGAGATGACGATAGTGACCTTGGGGACCGATCAGATACTTTCTCAGATCCTGAAGCAGTTGGAGAGACTGATTAACGTCCTGAAGGTGGAGGATGTTACAAAGCGATGATCGTTACTGAAGGGTATCCGTTTGTCATCGTCTCAGCAATCGTTGCGATCATCGCCTCCCTTTTTTTGGGTGGATGGGGGGGGCTGGCCTTTCTGCTCCCGGCATACAGCGCCTGGTTTTTCAGGAATCCTCACCGGGTCGTGCCGGCGGGGGATCATCGGGTCGTCGCCCCTGCCGATGGGAGGATCATACAGATTGCGGAGGTTCAGGAGACCCGCTATCTGAACCGGTCCATGCTGAAGGTCAGCATCTTCATGTCGCCGCTCGATGTTCACGTCAACAGAAACCCGGTCTCGGGGGAGGTTCGGGGGGTCTTTTACAACAAGGGAAGGTTCTTTGGGGCCTTTCGGGAGAAGGCGTCCCTCGATAACGAGCAGAACGCGGTCCTGTTGGGGCTGGCGAGCGGTGAGGAGGTGCTGGTCGTGCAGATTGCCGGGTTTCTGGCGCGGCGGATCGTCTGTTATCTGAAAAAGGGTGAGCGGGTCGTTCGGGGGGAGCGCTACGGGTTGATCCGGTTTGGCTCGCGTCTGGACCTCTATCTCCCGACACGGACAGAGATCTCCGTCAAGGTGGGGGAGAGAGCCCGGGGGGGTGAAACGATTTTGGGAGAATTGAGATGAAGCGAGTCCCTCTCTCTCGCGGTGTCTTCCTGATCCCGAGCCTCTGCACAACCGCCTCGCTTTTCTGCGGGTTCTACTCGATCATCCGGTCGATTGCCGGCGATTATTATCATGCAGCGGTCGCGATCTTCCTCGCCGCAATCTTTGATATGCTGGACGGCCGGATCGCCCGGATGACCCATAGTGAGAGCGACTTCGGTGTCGAGTACGATTCCCTAGTCGACCTCGTCTCGTTCGGGCTCGCCCCGGGGATCCTCCTCTATCTCTGGAGTTTGAAGGGGTTCGGGCGGATCGGGTGGCTGGCGGTTTTCCTCTACTTTGCCTGCGGGGCCTTGAGGCTGGCGCGGTACAACGTCCAGATCGAGACGGTCGAGAAAAAGAAGTTTCAGGGACTCCCGATCCCCTCCGCCGCGCTGATCCTTGCGAGCCTCTTCATCTTTTACCAGAGCGGTCTGGGTCCTGAGGTCTTGAAAAAACCGCTTTCCCTCGCACTTCCGTTTCTCCTCGGTCCGCTCATGGTCAGCCGGATCCGGTATCGGAGCTTCAAGGGGATGGATCTCCGGAGCCGGGATGCCTTCTACCATCTCGTTGTTGCCGTCGTAGTCCTGTTTCTGATCGCCCTGAATCCGGAGGTGATGCTCTTTGTCTCCTTTTTTGCCTACATCCTCTCCGGTCCTCTGGAGGAGTTGATTCTCTGGCTTGGGGAGAGGAGAAGGAGGAGGGGGGTGACGGTGTGACGGAGCGTCTCGTCATCTTTGACACGACACTCCGCGATGGGGAGCAATCGCCCGGTTACAGCATGGATGTTCCCGAGAAACTCACGATGGCCCAGCAGTTGGCGCGGCTCGGGGTTGACGTAATCGAGGCCGGTTTTCCGATCGCTTCTCTGGGGGACTTTGAGGGGGTCCGCCGCATTGCGGAGGAGGTCCGGGGGCCTTCTGTCTGTGGTCTCGCGAGGGCCAACCCGGCCGATATTGAAAGATGCTGGGAGGCGGTGAAGGCCTCCGCCCGGCCGCGGATCCATGTCTTCATTGCGACCTCGGATATCCATATGCAGTACAAGCTCAGGAAGACGCGCGAGGAAGTCCTGAGGGATGCGGTCGAGTCGGTCCGGCTGGCGAAGAGGTTCTCCCAGGATGTTGAGTTCTCGGCGGAGGATGCGACACGAAGTGAGATCGGTTTCTTGATTGAGGTCGTCTCGGCGGTGATTGAGGCGGGTGCCGTAACGGTGAACATACCGGACACCGTTGGTTATACGATCCCCTCCGAGTTCTCCCGGCTGGTCCGGACCCTGAAGGAGAGGGTCCCGCATGTCGATCAGGCGGTCTTAAGTGTTCATTGTCACAATGACCTCGGTCTAGCGGTCGCGAACTCGCTCGCGGCAGTCGAGGCGGGGGCGAGGCAGGTCGAGTGCACGATCAACGGGATCGGTGAAAGGGCGGGAAACGCCTCGCTCGAGGAGATCGTGATGGCCCTGAAGGTCCGTCGGGAGAAGTTGGGGATCGAGACCGGGATCGTGACGGAGCAGTTGTACCCGGCGAGCCGGGCGCTCACGCATATCACCGGGATCGGTGTCCAGCCGAACAAGGCGATTGTAGGGGCGAACGCGTTTGCCCACGAATCCGGCATCCATGTCGCGGCGCTGCTCAAGTCGGAGCTGACTTACTCGATCATGACGCCGGATCAGGTCGGCGTGACCGCGCATCAGTATATTATGGGAAAACATTCAGGCCGCCACGCCTTTCGGGAGAAACTGAAGGTGTTGGGGCATGAACCTCCCCCAGAACAGTTTGAAATCGCCTTTCAGAGGATGAAGGAGCTGGCCGACCGGAAGAAACGGGTCTTTGATGAGGATATCGAGACCATCCTGACCGGGATTCATTCTGCCGGGCCCGGTCTCTATGTCCTGGAGGATGTCAGGTTTCAGAGCGGGACGAACATCACCCCGCGCGCCACGGTGAAGCTGAAGGTCAAGGGTCGATCGAAGAGTGCGACCGCGACGGGCGACGGGCCTGTCGATGCCGCCTTTGCGGCGGTCAGGAGGCTCACCCATTTCAAGGGGACTCTTGCCAAATTTGCAATCCAGGCGGTGACCGGCGGGACCGATGCCCAGGGGGAGGTGACGATCGCGCTGGAGGAGAAGGGGCGGACGGTCCGCGGCGTCGGTTCCCACACCGATATCGTCGTTGCGTCGGTCAAGGCATTCCTCTCGGCGCTGAACCGGCTGGAAACCGCCGGAAAAACCCCCGCCTCCCCCGAAAAAGGAGTCTAGCAACATTTTTCTCTATTGACCGATGAGCAGGTGATGGGATCAGAGACGCTTCTTTGCCGGTATGACCCCTCTTCAGACAGGCGTGCCGCCCTCCTTCGTGAGGAGCTAATCAGGCGTTTCAGATATAAGCCCGAAGGGCTCCCGAACCCCCAAAGGGTCTACGAGGAGACGGTCCGGCGGGCCGAGGATGAATTCAAGAGGGGGCCCGATTCGGATTGGGTCCGCTTCATCAGGGGGCACGGGGTCATTGTCCCATGGATATTTGATGATGGGAACCGGCGGACAAAGGCCGATCGGTTGCTTCGGGAAAGGGTGGTCCGGGAGATCCCTCCAGCGGGGGATAGTCCTGAGGGAACGGTTCGTTCTCTCGTCGGGGCGCTTGCAGTATTAAATATCAGGTATGTCGAAAGGGGGATACCCGAGGAGGAACCGGGTCAGTTTTATAAAAATGGGAGGGCCCTATGCACCGGATTCCAGTATCTGTATGCGGGGGCACTCCTCCTTGCCGGGTATCAGCCGGAGTTCTACGAGGAGCTCCTGCCGGGCCTCAAACGTCATTCTTTTGTGGGGGTTCGGTTCGGTACTGGGGAGGGAGAGGTTTTTGTTATTGACCCTGCCTTTCCCGATCCGATTCAGGGGAGGGGACGGTTGGACGGCGGTCATGTCCGACCAACAACCCGATTGGAGGTGATGGCGGCATTCCTGACAAATCAGGTCGAGTTCAATAATAATGATGGGAGGGAAAGGGGGCTCCTCCGGTCGGCCCTCAGATATGCCCCGCAAGATCCGTCGGTCTATTTTAATGTTGGACAGTGGTTTCGACGGCAACCCCCGTCACTCCCGGGACGTGATCGGGAGGCACGCGCCTGCTTCAAACGTATCAGGGAACTTGATCCTGAATTCGAATTGCCTTCTGACTGACTCCTACCAGCCGTTTCTGACCGAGAGATTGCCGCTGCTCAATGTTGCAGGCGTTACAGGCCTCCTTCCTGCCTCTCTGACTGTAGTGGCATCGCCAGGGCTCAGCCGGTAGGTCGTTGTCGCGTCATCTGTTGCTAATTTCACAGACCCACCGAACCCCCTTCGGGACCACTCGACCGGCCTCATTCTGCAGTCTGGACCGATCGCGTATCCGCGATAGGTCGTTCCTGTGGTGTTGTCTGTAATAGTCACCGGACTGGCGCCAGGGATCTCTCCAGGGGTGCGTCCGGCCCTCGTAATTCCATTAAGACTTGCGGCGGCTGCAGCGACCGCCTGCTGTCCTCTCCTCTCTTCCCTCGCCTCAAGTCGGGCGGTGTATTGCGGGTGATCGGTTTTCCTCATATAGAGGATCTGCCCAGTTCCCTCCTCAGGGACCCGAACCCAGTCGTCACTCCTCCTCAACAGTTTGTCGCCGAATGATCCATCCTGAACTACCCGGACCGGGATCTTCACCTTTTTCCCTGCCCCGTCCAGACCGGAGACAAACCCTTCTCTATAATCACCACCTGTGAGAATTGGTGGCCGGACACCGACGCCTTGAAAAACGGGATTAGGTCCTCCTGAGCTCATACGGTTACCCTCCTTCTTTAATAAGCCCTTCTGTAGATATTGTATCTGAATTCCATTATCTGTAAAACTAAATTATTGAGTTGCTTCAATATCTTAGTTTTATTTCCTTAAAGTCATTTATGAATGGAAATTAGTATTACTTAACGATTTCATATGGTTAAACAATACAATTGCCTTTTCATCACTTTGGGCTAGCTTCAGCCGATGTCCTCCTGCTTCTCTTGCCATCTGGATATCGAGAGTTCGGGGAGGGTCGGGCGATCCGATTCCTGCCCAAGATGTCAAACCGACCTCCACTGCTGCCGGAACTGCGAGTTTTACGACCCATCGGCCTATAACGAATGCCGTGAGCCTCAGGCGGAAAGGGTCTTGGAGAAGGAGAGATCGAACTTCTGTGATTATTTTAAGTTTGCAAGTGAGAATCGCTCTTCAGGTAAAAGAGCGGAGCAGGTCGATGCTAGAAAGAAACTGGAGGAGTTATTTCTAAAGAAGTGAATATTCTCGTTTTGTCCGGTGACGGGATCGGTCCTGAGGTGACTGCCGAGGCGGTTCGTATCCTGAAGAGGGTTGGAACGCGACACGCGATCCCCTTCCAGTTTGAGGAGGGGGTGGTCGGCGGCAAGGCGATTGACAGGAAGGGGCATCCTTTACCGGCCCCTGTCCTTAAAAAGGCGATGAGGGCTGATGCGATCCTCCTCGGTGCTGTCGGCGGCCCCAAGTGGGATACATTGCCGCATGCGATGCGCCCCGAGCAGGCCTTGCTCGGTCTTCGCTCCGGATTGAAACTGTTTGCGAACCTTCGTCCCGCCCGCATCTTCGATCCGCTGGTCGATGCCTCGACGCTTAAACGAGAGGTCGTTCAGGGGATCGATCTCCTGGTGGTACGCGAGTTAACGGGCGGGATCTATTTTGGCAAACCAAGAGGGATAAGGGGTAAGGGAAAGGTGGGAGTCAATACGGAGATTTATACGGAAGAGGAGATTACAAGGATCGGGCGGGTTGCGTTTGAGGCGGCTCGTAAAAGAAGAAGGAAGGTCACATCGGTCGACAAGGCGAACATCCTTGAGAGCTCGATACTCTGGCGCCAGACAATCACTGCGGTCGCGAAAGAGTATCCCGATGTCTCCCTGGAACATATGTATGTCGACAACTGCGCGATGCAGCTCGTGAGGAACCCGAGGCAATTCGACGTGATCGTCACCTCGAACCTCTTCGGAGATATCCTCTCTGACGAGGCGGCGATGTTGACAGGATCGATCGGTATGCTTCCGTCGGCCTCCCTGGGGGAGGGTAAAAACAGGCTGGACCTGCCGCGCGGGATGTACGAACCGGTCCACGGGAGCGCCCCCGACATCGCCGGAAAGGGGCTTGCCAATCCCCTCGCAACCATCTTATCTTCGGCGCTGCTCCTCCGGTATTCCCTCGGTCTTGAGGAACCGACGATGGCGATTGAAGAGGCGGTCAACAAGGTTCTTGAAAAAGGGTACCGGACGGCAGACATAGGAGGAGAAGGGACCCGCCGGGTGACGACTCAAGAGATGGGTGAGGCGGTTCAAGGAGAGTTATGAGTGAGAGGAAAAAATATAATGTGGCGGTCGTTGGAGCAACCGGGGCGGTCGGCCGGGAGATGGTTTTGATCCTTGCGGAGAGGAAATTTCCCGTGGCTCGTATCCGTCTCTTTGCCTCGGAGAAGAGTGTCGGCGAAAAGCTGGAGTTTCGAGGAGAGAAGGTCAAGGTTGAGTTGCTGAATGAGAAATCGTTCGAGGGAACCGAGATCGCCCTCTTTTCCGCCGGCGGAGAGGTCAGCAAGAGATTCTCGCCGATCGCAGCGAAGGCGGGGACCGTTGTGATCGACAATTCGAGCACCTTCCGGATGGAGCCGGATGTCCCGTTGGTCGTCCCTGAGGTGAATCCGCATGCGGTCGAAGAGTTTGCCCGACGCCGGATCATTGCGAATCCGAACTGCTCGACGATCCAGCTCGTTGTCGCCCTGAAGCCGATCCATGACGCCGCCCGGATCAAGCGGGTTGTCGTTTCGACCTACCAATCGACCGCCGGCGCCGGTCAGAAGGCGATGGATGAGCTTTCAAATCAGGTGGTTGCCCTCTTCAACCAGAAGGAGGTGGAGAAGAAGGTCTTCCCCCATCAGATCGCCTTCAACTGCCTGCCGCATATCGATCTCTTTCTCCCGAACGGGTATACGAAGGAGGAGATGAAGGTGGTCAATGAGACGAAGAAGATCCTGGGGGATCCTTCGATCCGTGTGACCGTCACGGCGGTTCGGGTGCCGGTCTTCTGCGGCCATTCGGAGTCGGTCAATATTGAGACGGAAAAAAAGATGACGGCGGACGAGGTGCGCCGGTTGCTGAAAAAGGCGCCGGGTGTCGTTGTTCGGGATGACCCTCAGAAGAACGAGTACCCGCTTGCCCTCGAGGCGGCGGGGAGGGATGAGGTCTTTGTCGGCAGGATTCGTGAGGACGAGACGATTCCCTGCGGGATCAACCTCTGGGTTGTGGCGGATAACTTGAGAAAAGGGGCTGCGCTGAATGCCGTTCAAATTGCAGAGATCCTTGCGGACAGGTATCTTTAGAATTCTCCTGGTCCTGCTGCCCGCCTCTCTCTATTCCTTTCCCGATCAGGAGCGGAAGTCGACGTCACTTTCAGGGCCCCCTCTGGAGCTTATCAGCTCCCAGGCGGGGTCGATGCTCCTGGATGGGGATGACCTTCTTTTCCTGGGGCTGGGGGATGAGATCAAGAGGGTTGATCTGGAGACCTGGTCCCTCTCCTCCGATCAGGTACCTGAACTTGCCGATAACAGTGACGAAGAGGGGGGGGAGGACCTGCGGGGAGACATCCGCGGCCTCGCGATCCGCGGCGATTTTCTCTATGCGACGCAATCCGACGGCGACCTCCTTGTCGTCGAACGGGCCAAGCCGAAGGAAGACCCGGACTCGATCGACCTCGGCGATTCCAGCCTTGGGCCGATTGTCGCCGATCCGGAGACCGCCTCGGACGATGACAAGCTGTATCTTCTGGATCAAACCGCCAATGCGGTGCTCATCTTCGATATCGGGGACTCAAAGGTCACTGCGACGATTCCCGTAAAGGACAAGAGCGGCACGTCGGTCAAACCGGTTGCGGCGGTCTTTGCCGCTTTTCCGACCGCCTCCTCGTCCGGCTCGACCGACAAGATCTATGTGACGACCGATGTCGGGTTGGTCCTGATGATCTTGGAGGGGTCCGGGACGGTCGGCCAGACGATCGAGATCGCCACCACGAACAAGGAGCTCCCGTCGCTTGCCCTGACGCCGGACCGGAATTTTCTGCTGGTCGTCAACAAGACCGACACCTCCGTTTCGGTGATCAGCACCGCAAGCGACACCGTCGTGGCGACGATCACCCTCTCGCCCAACAGCGGTTTGATCGGGATAGCGGTCGCGGATGTCTCCGATCCGGTTGACACCTATGCGTATGTCACCGGTTCAGGGGGCATCTCTGTGATTGACCTCAATTTTGGGACGAGCAGTTTTGACGGATCGTCCGTCATTGATTTTAATGATGAGGGTTCCGAGGATGATGAGGATGACCCGATGGAGACAACCTCGATCCCCGGTCTGATTGTCTCGTCCGGAGACGGGCGTCTCTACACAACCAATTCGGATGCCTCGATCTCCGTGATCAGTGATTCCCCTTTTGTGACGATCCGGAGCAGTTCGGTCGGGACCGGGTCGCTGAAACAGGGGGAGTCGTTCACGCTGACCTTTCAATCCGATGAGACGGGGGCTAGCCCCGTTGGGTCCTACACGGTCCGGGTCGGTGGCGACCTGACAGAGACCGGGACCTCCGTGACGACCGGCACGGTTGATACGGCGGACACCGATGTCACGACGGATGCAATTTCCTATAACGCGAATATCCTGCAGGAGGGATTGAACCGGATTTTCGTCTTTGTCAGCGACTCTGAGGGGAACGTCGGCCGGGATGCGCTTGATATCAATGTCGATACTCCCCCCTCTGCGGTCACGATCCGGTCTGTCGCATTTGGAAATGAAAAGGTCTTTGTCACCTTCCTTAGACTCGATCTCGCCGACCTCGATCATTACAATGTTTATGCCCATCCGGTCGACGCCTCGATCTCCACATTATCACCGGGGACGACGGTCACCCAGCCCTCCGAGGGGGAGACGCTGACCGGGATCATCACCGGTCTCGATAACGGCGTCCCCTACTTCATCGGGGTCGAGGCGGTGGATGACTCCGGGAACATCGGCTCCCGGATGATCGCAACGACCACCGTCACACCGGAGGCGACGGCGGGGATTGCCGAGATCGCAGGGGAGGCGGGGTGTCAGCTCCTGAAGGGTTCACAGGATCACCACGGCGGATTGTTCCTCCTGACTGGGCTTGTGTTGTTTTTTCTTTTTCGCTTCTCTTTTAGAAAGGGTTTCCTCTCGATCGCCTTTCTTCTGGTATGCTCCTCTCTCTCAGCGAAAGAGAGGTCGCCCGAATGGTGGTCGTTTGAGGTGAAGGGTGGTGCCTGGCTTCCAAAGGGGGCTGCGGTGACCCAGTTCATCGACTGTTGCCGTGTGACCGGCGGCGCCGAATTCGGTTTCCTCTGGCGCTCGATCGTCGGGCTCGAACTGGGTGCTGGACTCATGATCACCAATAGTGAGGCGGTCGGTGCAAATTCCCGTGCTGCCTCACAGGACCTATTCAACTTCATGCTGATCCCGATCCAGAACTCGATCGCCTTCCGGGCCGACTTTGTCGAGAACCAGGTCCTCGTCCCGTATATCAAGGGGGGGCCTGATTATGTCTACTTTCGGCAAAATCGTGGCGGGAACGTTGTTCAGGGGTTGAAGTACGGGCTTCACGGGGGAGGGGGGATCCAGTTTCTCCTGGAGACGATCGATGAACTCTCGATCTCGATGGAGGAGGAGTTCGGGGTCAATGACATCTACCTCACAGCGGAGGCACGCTACGCCTGGATCAACAACTTTGGGGGAGGGGGGCTCGATCTCTCCGGATGGACCTTTATGGGCGGCCTTCTGTTCGAATTCTAGAGATTATCAAAGAAGGGATCTTCCGGTTCCTCAGCTGTATTGGGAGGCTCTGTTGTCGGATGGGCCGGTGCGTTCGGATCGAAATTGCTCGCGCCCGGGAGAGGGGCGTATCGTGCCTGTCTCTCGATCTCCTTCTCCCAGAGGAACTGGATTGCCAGGGTCTCAAGTTTCTCGGCGATCATCTCCTGCAGGTGCGGGATCTCCCCGTCTTCAAAATTGAGGATCTCCTGAATCTCGATCGCGCTCGCCCCGTTCGCCCCATATTGGGAAAGGTAGGAGTTGAGCCCGTTCATGTCCTCGATTCCCATTTCGAGGCTGGAGATATCCCCCTCAAACGCGTTTGAGAGATCGAGTCCCGTCCCGCCGGAGATTGTCTCGCCACGACCCGTCTCTCCGGAGGTGTTGGCGGTGAAGAGGGCGTCGTTTCCGTCACCCCCAATCAGGGTGTTGTCACCGCGCCCGCCATAGATAAAATCGTTTCCGGCGCCTCCCTCGATCCGGTCGGTCCCGTCACTCCCTCGGATGATGTCGTTCCCGGCTCCGCCGTCGATAAAGGTCCCGTCCTGGTCTCCGTTCACGAAGATCGTGTCAAAACCGTCACCCCCGATGATCCGGCTGTCACCGCTGGCCACACTATAAATGAGGTCATCGCCGCTCCCGCCGCGGATCTTCACTGCGGCGGTCGAGTCGAACCGGACACCGTTGTTCGCAAGTCGGAACTCGAGCGACTGTCTCATCTCCTCCTGGTTGCCATCCTTGATGATAAAGCGAGCCAGCACCTCCCCCGATGCGTTTTTGGCCTCCACGACGAGGTTGTCCAGCTCATCGGCGTTCAGTGTCCACTGCTTCGCCTCCTGGCCCTCCACCGTCTCCGTCATCCGGAAGACCCGTTCGTCTGTCTCTGTGAGATCAAAGACCAGCTCGCGGGCCCCGTTGCGCGTTCGGTCGCTTTCCGCGACAACCCCTTCAAACGGAGTTAATGCTTGTGGCGTCTGGGGGGTGGTTGTTTGATTTCCTGAGCCGACACTCTGGGAGGCGGCGCCAGAGGTTCCATCCTCTGTGTTACCCGAGGGACCGGTCGCCCCCGTCATCCCGATCTTGACCCGGATTTCTTGAGAAAGCTCCGGGTCCTGACCATCGACAATCCCGTTGTGGTTCGCATCGGCATCCAGGGCGTTGCCGAGCCTCCTGACCCGACGTCCTTCCTGGACCTCCCCTTGTTCCATCATGTATTCGCCAAGGTTTCTCAGGCGTCGCTCGTTGTCGTCCGATATCCCGTCCCCGTCTGAATCGGTGGAAAATGGATTGCTCCCTCGCCGCTGTTCCTCGGCATTCGTGATCAGATCCCCATCGACGTCCGGATCGGTCAGGTCGCTCACGCCGTCGCCGTCGGTATCGGCCGAAAGCCCCTGTTCCAGCCGGGCAATCTGAACCTCGAGTTGGCTGATGATCTGGTCGATCTCGGACAAAAGTTGTGCCGCCTGCTCATCTCCGGCCCGAGCCAATCGGGAACACGGTTCCCGGAGTGCGGTGAGTTCCTCGAGTTGTGACTGTTTGACCGCGAGTTCAGTGGCAGGATCTTGTGTCGGACCCGGGATATCTCCGGAGGAGGCGCCGTGTGTCGCCGGGCTCAGGAGCACCCCGTTCCCGCTCGGCACAGAGGTCGTTTGAACGAGGGGGGTGGTTCCCTGATTTTCTTGAGGCGCTACAGGTCCTACCGTGACGCCCGAACCATTTCTGATGCCGTTGATAGACATATCTCTTCCTTGTACTTAAGTTTAGCAATCCATATGCCAGGCTTCGTGCTCAAAGTGGCTTATAAGTACTTAATTTTATTTGTTCTTTTATTTGGCTACTTCGGATCCCGTTGCAAGGGGGTTCTCCTGGTCTTTTTTTGAGGTCTAGAGACCCCGCTATCACCTCCCCTTGACTTTGGGGAGTGAACTCGTGAAAAGGATCGTGTGTCCTTCTTCCTATTGGTCATTCTAATGACCCTCTCTCATCCCCTCCTGGCGGTGGAGGGTGAGGATCTTGCGAGCCTCGGCAAGGTTGTCGAATCGCGGGTTGCGGAACTGAAGGATCTCGCCTCCAGGGGCAAGATGGATGAGGCGATTCAGGGGATGCTTGAGCTTCTGAATGAGTTCCCGAACGGGTCCGAATCGATCCAGATCCGGTACGACTTGGCCAACCTCCTCTTTCTGCAGGGGCGTTACCGGGATGCCCGTCTTCAGTATCAGAAGGTGATGATCCAATCTGACCTCCATCGTCAGTTGGCGGAAAGGGCCGGGAAGCGGATAGCCAAGATTGATGAGCGGGACTCCAAGTCGAAGGATCTGACCGGTCTGAAGCTGATCGAGATCGAGGCGGCGCTGGACGCAGGACAGATGCCGCCGGAGGGATCCCGCGAGCTCATGAAAAAGATCCGGGAGGATGCGGTTTCCCCCCATCAGGAATGGGCGGGGCGACTCCTCCACCGGGAGGTCGAGCTTCAGAATGGCCGGGCGCGGGTCCTCTTAAACGAGGCGCGACAACTGTTCGATTCAAGGCGCGATTATCCGCGTGTTCAAGGCCTCCTCGAGGAGATTCAACGAGACTTTCCGGATACCGAAGAGATGCCGTCGATCACGATCCTGCTGGAAGAGACAAAGAGAAGACTCAGTTGGAGGGGGCCCGCCCCGTTGGGGCGTTAAATCAGGTTCCTTCGTCCCATGAGGAGAGGTACTTTTCCTGCTCCGCCGTCAGCCGGTCGATAGAGATCCCCATTCCGTTAAGCTTCAACCGGGCGATCTCATGATCGATCTCCTCAGGGACTGCATAGACACGCTTTTCAAGCCTCGCCGCATTTTTGAAAATATATTCAGCCGAAAGCGCCTGGTTGGCGAAGCTCATGTCCATGACACTGGAAGGATGCCCCTCCGCCGAGGCGAGATTGATCAGGCGTCCTTCTCCCAGAAGGTTGATTCTCCGATTGTCCGGCATCCGGTATTCAACGAGATGCTCCCGGATCGTCCGCTTGGAGGAGGCGTGGGACTCGAGCGCCGGGATATCGATCTCGACATTGAAGTGACCCGAATTCGCGACAATAGCCCCATCCTTCATCCGTGAAAAATGCTCCCACCGAAGGACCGATTTGTTTCCGGTGACCGTGACGAAAAAGTCGCCGATCGGGGCCGCCTCTTCCATCGGAAGCACCGTATAGCCATCCATCAGCGCCTCAAGCGCCTTCAAGGGATCGATTTCAGTGACAATCACACGCGCCCCCATCCCGTGGGCCCTCATCGCCAGGCCGCGCCCGCACCATCCGTAGCCGGAGACCACAAATGTGCTGCCGGCCAAGAGCCGATTGGTTGCCCTAAGGATCCCGTCCACCGTGCTCTGTCCGGTGCCGTAACGGTTATCAAAGAGGTGTTTTGTCATCGCCTCGTTCACCGCAACAATCGGGTAGGAGAGGACCTTGTTTTTCTCCATGCTCCGGAGCCGAATCACGCCGGTCGTCGTCTCTTCCGTTCCGCCGATGACGGTCGCGATCTGATTTTTGCGTTTCTGATGGAGCGCCGTCACCAGATCAGCCCCGTCGTCCATCGTCACCTGAGGCTTGTTGTCGAGGACCGCATCGATATGACGATAATAGGTGGCGGTGTCCTCCCCCTTGATTGCAAAGACCGGGATATCCTGGCTCGCCAAGGCCGCTGCGACATCATCCTGAGTCGAGAGGGGATTTGAGGCGCAGAGTGCAACATGGGCCCCCCCCGCCTTCAGGGCGACAACGAGGTTTGCCGTCTCCGTCGTGACATGGAGGCAGGCCCCGAGCCGAAGCCCCTTCAACGGTTTTTCCTTTTCAAATCGCCTCTGAATCAGCCCTAGGACCGGCATGCTCTGCGCCGCCCATTCCATGCGAAGACGTCCGGACTCGGCCAGATTTTTATCCTTGATATCGCAAGACATAGTCATCCCCAAACACGGGCCTCCTCATGATGATTCTTGGCATTCTTGACTTTAAGACCGGTCTTCTTTTCAACCGGCTTTTTTCCCCGTCCCCGACTGCCTGCCAGCGCCTTCAGTTGCAAGGCGCGATCGGTCTTCTCCCAGATGAAATCGGGATCGGGACGACCAAAGTGACCGTAACTGGCGGTTTTCTGATAGATCGGGCGCTTGAGATCGAGCGTCCGGATGATCTCGGCCGGTTTCAGGCTCCAGAGCTGACGGGCCACCTCTGCAATTTTTTCATCGGCAATCCGTCCGGTCCCGAATGTATCGACCATAAAGGAGACCGGTTCGGCATAGCCGATCGCATAGGCGATCTGGACCTCACAGCGGCTCGCGAGCTCCGCCGCCACAATGTTTTTGGCGATGTATCGCGCCATATACGAGGCGGAACGATCCACCTTGGAGGGGTCCTTGCCGGAGAAGGCGCCGCCGCCGTGCCGTCCCCAGCCGCCGTACGTGTCGACAATGATCTTCCGTCCGGTCAGGCCGCAGTCCCCGAGGGGTCCCCCGACCACAAAGCGGCCGGTCGGGTTCACAAAATAGTCGACATTCCCTTTAAGCAGGGAGGAGGGGATTGACTTCTTGATGATCTCCTCGATCACCGCCTCCCGAAGTGTCTCATAACGAACATCGGGTACATGTTGGGTGGAGAGGACAACCGCCCGGATCCGCTTCGGGATCCCCCTCTCATACTCCACCGTGACTTGGGACTTGCCGTCCGGCCGGAGGAAGGGAAGCTCATGTCTCTTCCGGGCCTCGGCGAGGCGGGCGGTCAGCTTGTGGGCATAGTAGATCGGCATCGGCATCAGTTCCGGCGTCTCATCGATCGCATACCCAAACATCATGCCCTGATCGCCGGCCCCCTGCTCCTTGAAGAGACCCTGACCCTCGGTAACCCCCTGGGAGATGTCCGGGGATTGCCGTCCGACGAACACCTCAATCCGGCAGCTCTTCGCGTCGATCCCGAATTCCTTGTCGGTGTAACCGATGTCACGGATCACATCGCGGGCAACCTTCTCGAAGTTCGCCTTTCCGCGCGAGGTGATCTCGCCCGCCACAACGACGGCGCTGGGTGATGCAAGTGTTTCACAGCCAACCCGTGAGTCGGGGTCCTGGGCGATCAGGGCATCCAGAACCGCATCCGAGATCTGATCGCAGAGCTTGTCCGGGTGGCCTTCCGTGACCGATTCCGAGCTAAACAGGAAATTCTCTGGCATAGGGGGCTCCTTTCTTAAACGGCTGCCGATACAAGATCAGGGTCGGTTAACGAAAAAAAAGAGGGGCGTCAAGATTTCTTTACGACCCGCCGTGTTACGGTCTGCCCTGTTAGGGCTCTCCGAATTTGCCATCGATCAGCCGGCCGAGCTCCTTCAGGGCCCTTGGGGCATCGTCTCCACGAGCCGTCACGCAGATCTCGCTTCCCCTAGGCGCCGCCAGCATCAGGACCCCCATGATGCTCTTGCCATTCACCTCGTTAGGCCCCTTGCTCACCAGGATATCGCTCTTGAAACGGGAGGCGATCTTGACAAAGAGGGCCGCCGCACGGGCGTGAAGTCCCAGCTCATTAGAGATCTTGAAGTTTTGAGAGGCCTTAGCTGGCCTCCCTTTTGAGGACCTCTTCTGCCCGGGCAATGTTTTTCTGGCCATAGCTCTTGATGAAATCGGCGATCTCGGCGAGCGGTCTCAACTCATTCAGGGTCGCCAGTTTGATCAACATCGGGAGGTTCACGCCGCTCACCACCTCGACCCTTCCCTCTTCCAGAAAGGAGAGGCAGAGGTTTGAGGGGGTTCCTCCGAACATATCCGAAAGGAGGAGAACTCCCTCCCCCTGATCGGTCTGCCGGATCGCCTCCGCGATCTTGCGGCGCATCCGGTCGACATCCTCACTTTGCTCCAGGGAGACCCCCACCATCGGTCTCGACTCCCGGATGATCGAGAGGGCGGCGCGCACCATCTCCTCCCCGATCTTGCCATGTGTGACGACAACTGTTCCAATCACGGATCGCTCCTTTAACCGGACTTGGGAGATTATTCAACCAGTTCCTTTAAACGGGTAAGACCCCGTCCGCCAAGGAGGAGCTGCTGGGTCAGCTTTTCCTGGAATTCCCGGGCCGAATGGATCCCCTTCGCCTTCAAGAGCTGGTTTCGGGCGGCGACCTCGATCACCGAGGTCAAACTGCGGCCCGGTCTGACCGGGATCCGGAGGAGGGGGGTCTCAACACCGAGGACATCATAGGTCCGGTCATCGACACCCAGTCTCTCGTAGTTTTCGCGCGGGTTCCACTCGACCAGCTGGATCACGAGCTCGATCAGCTTCTGATCCCGGACCGAGGCAACGCCAAATAGATCCTTGATATTCAGGATCCCGAGCCCCCGGATCTCGATGTGGTATTTTGTCAGGTCGCTCCCGAATCCGTAGAGGGAGTTCGGCGCCCTTTTCCGGACATAAACGATATCATCCGCCACAAGCCGGTGTCCCTTCATGACCAGCTCGAGCCCGCATTCGCTCTTGCCGATCCCGCTCTTTCCGATCAGCAGGATCCCGATCCCGAAGACGTCGACCAGCACCCCGTGCAACGATGATGACTCCGTCAGTTTCTCCTCCAGATATTTTGTGACCCGGATCACGAAGGTGGATGTCGGAAGGTTTGTCAGGAAAAGCGGGATTCCATGCCTCTCCGCCTCCTCCAGCATCGCGCGGGGGGGGTGGTTCCGATGGGTGACGACGATACAGGCGATATCCACGGTGCCCAGCTTTTTGGTCACCTCGCGAAGCCCCCGGGACGAGAGGGTCTTTAAAAACTGAACCTCATAGGTTCCGAGGACCTGGATCCGGCCGGGATGGAGATTCGCCGTGTGACCGGCGAGGGCGAGACCCGGCTTCTGGATCTGCGGGATCGTGATCTTTTTTTGGAGCCCTTTTTTCCCGCGGATCAGCCGGAGCTCCAGGCTGTTTTCCCTGAGAAGTTGACGAACGCGGAGCGCAATCATCTAGAATTTCTCGTCCTCATCGACGATCTCGGCAAACAACTGATCCTCATCCTTCGCCTCGAGGAGTTTGTTGCGGAAGTGGAGGTCCTTCAAAAGGCGGGAAAGTCGTGCCAAGGCCTTCAGGTGGAGGCTCGCCGCGTTTTCCGGTGCAAGCAGGACAAAGAAAAGGTGGGCCGGTTTTCCATCCTGCGACTCGAAAGAGACCCCCCGGAGGCTCCGTCCAAACGCGGTCACGATCTGCGACAACTGGGAGACCTTGCCATGCGGGATCGCCACGCCGTTCCCGATGCCGGTGCTGCCGAGCTTCTCTCTCTCCATCAACACGCGCGCAATCTCCTCCGCCGAGAGGTCCGGGCATCGGCGGGTCAAGACCGCCGCCAGCTCCAGAAGGACCGGTTCCTTGGCAGTCGATTCCAGTGAGGCGACGATGGAATCTTTCGTGAGGATCTGCTTTATTTTCATGGAGGGTGAGAGCTATCGGATCGGCAAAGAAAAAGCAATCCCGAAAAACTTAAAACTTGTGGTGGGAACGGACCCTTTCCTTTCTCTTTTTCAGCTGGCGCTCGAGTCTCTGGAGGGCGGTGTCAACGGAGCGGTACATATCGTGGCTTACCTCCCGGGCTGTCAGGAGCCGGTGGTCCTCGTTCAGGGTCACCTCGGCAACGTGGCGCGCCTTTTCAACCGTGAGGATCACATGGGCATGGGTCGCCTTCAGGAAGTAGCGCGAGAGGCGCGCGATCCTGTCGCGAATGTGATCCTGGAGGGTCGGAGACGATTCCGTATGCCTGAAGGTGATGTTGATCTCCATTCAGAACACCTGTCGTCTTCTTGAGGAGGCTGATATTCCCATCAGCTCCCGGTACTTCGCGACCGTCCTCCGGGAGATCTGGATATTGTCGTTCTTCAATATTGCCGCCAGTTGCTGATCGGAGTAGGGGTTTTTCTGATCTTCCGCTTCAATCAGTTGCCGGATCGTCACCTTGACCTTCTCCGAGGTGATCCCCTCGCCATTCGTTGTCGAGACGCGGGTATTGAAGAAAAACTTGAGTTCGAACAATCCGCGCGGCGTCTGGACAAATTTGTTGGTCGTCACCCGCGAGATCGTCGATTCGTGCATCTGGATATCCTGCGCGACATCCCGGAGGACCATCGGTTTCAGATGCGAGATCCCGTTGTCGAGAAAACCTCTCTGGAATTTCACGATCGATTGCGTGACCCGATACAGCGTTCTCTGTCTCTGATGGATGCTCCGGATCAGCCACATCGCCGACCGGAGCTTGTCCTGGATGTAGTCCTTGGCGGTCGAAGGCATCTCATTCTTGAACAGGGCGTTCCGGTAGAACGAGCTGATCTGGAGTTTGGGAAGCCCATCGTCGTTCAGCAGGATCACGTACTCTTCGCCGACCTTCTGGATAAAGACGTCCGGGATGATGTATTGGGGCGATTCCCCGCCAAACGGACGCCCCGGTTTCGGTTCGAGTGTGGACAGGATGTGGGCCAGCTCCCGAACCTTCTCTGCGGAGACACCCAGTCCCCGGGCAATCGCCGTGATATTCCGTTTTTCGATATCGTTCAGGTGATTCCGGATCAGTTTTTCAAGGAGGCCGGTATCTCTCTTGAAGGGGCGGGCCTGGACCAGCAGACATTCGACCAGATTTCTTGCCCCGACACCGGGGGGGTCGAACTCCTGGACCTGTTGCAACACCTCCTCGGCAAACTCGACGGAACAGCTATTCTCCCCGGCGATCACCGCGAGATCCCCCTGAAAGTAGCCGTCGTCGTTGATGTTTCCGATAATGTCCTCCGCGACAAGGGTCTCATCCACCGAGAAGCCGGAGAGATGAAGCTGCCACTGGAGGTGGTTCTGAAGATTGGCGATAGGGCTCGCGCGGTTCTCATAAGGGGTCAGTTCGTCACTTACATCGCCGTTTCCGCCTCCGGAACCGGGTGACGATGACTCCGGGGCGTTGTAGCTGCCGAGGTAATTTTCCCAGTCGAAATTCATCGGCTCCTTGAGGTCGCCATCCTTGGTCCCGACCTCGTCCGTCTTTTGTTCCTTGTCGTGGACCTCGTGGCTTAAGGCGAGCGGTTCGGTGACGGAGACCTCCTCGTCGGGCGCCTCTTCCTCCTCCTGGGTCTCTTCGAGGACCGGATTTTCCAGGAGCTCATGCTGGACCAGATTCTGGAGCTCAAGGCGTGAGAGTTGCAGGAGCTTTATCGCCTGTTGCAGCTGAGGCGTGATGACGAGTTGCTGCGAGAGTTTGAGGGTCTGTCTGATCTCGAGTGCCATCTTTGTAAGGACCCCGTGTAGATGAGATGATAAGGCGCGGGGAGAATCGTTGTCAAGAAACAAGGGGCGTTTTTTGCAGGTGCCTGCGGGGTTCCATCTTTACCCTTGACTTTTTGACCTCGTGACCCTTCTGGTCCACCCACGATTTTCTGACCTTGAACTCGCAGGCGGCCTTCAGGAACTGGGTGAAGAGGGGATGGGGCTGGTGAGGACGCGACTGGAACTCCGGATGAAACTGGCAGCCGAGGAACCAGGGATGCTTTTTCAGCTCGACGATCTCGACCAAGGATCCCTGCGGGCAGATGCCGGAGATCTGGAGCCCTTTGGAGGTCAACCGATCGGTGTAGCTGTTGTTGAACTCGTAGCGGTGCCTGTGTCTCTCGGAGATCTCTGACTCGGCATACGACTGAAAGGCGAGGGAGTGTCTCTCCAGACGACAAGGGTACGAGCCGAGGCGCATGGAAGCCCCCTTCATCACGACCGCCTTTTGCTCCTCCATCAGATCGATGACCGGATGCGGAGTCTCCTTGTTGAACTCGGTCGAGTTCGCCTCTTTGAGCCCGCAGACGTTCCGGGCAAACTCGATCGTGGCGACCTGCATCCCGAGACAGATCCCGAAAAACGGGACCTTGTTCTCGCGTGCATACCGGACCGCGTTGATCTTCCCCTCAATCCCGCGGTTTCCGAACCCGCCCGGGACAAGGATCCCGTCGACCGCCTCGAAAGTCTCCTGGAGATTCTCCCTTTCTCGCCCCCCTGGGGTTTCGAGGGTTTCCGAATCGACGAATTTCAACTGGATCGTCGCCTCGTTCGCAAAGGCCCCATGGCGGAGCGACTCGTTCAGGCTCTTGTAGGCGTCGGTCAGGTGGACGTACTTGCCGACTACCGCAATCGTCACCTCCTGCCGGGGCCTCTTGATCTTATCCGCAAGCGATTCCCACTTCGCAAGGTCCGGCTGGCGGGTCCAGATGTTCAGTATCTCCACCACCTTGTCGTCCAATCCCTCGTGGTGAAAGAAGAGAGGGACTTCATAGATCGACTTCACATCCTGCGCCGTCATCACGCAGTCGGGGGCGATGTTGCAGTAGAGCGCGATCTTCGCCTTGAGTTCCTTCGAGAGGGGCCGATCGGTCCGGCAGAGCAGGATATCGGGCTGGATACCGATCTCCCGAAGCTTGCCGACGCTATGCTGGGTCGGTTTGGTCTTCAGCTCGCCGGCGGTCGGGATGTACGGAACGAGCGTCAGGTGTATATAAAGGACGTTGTCCCTCCCGACATCGGCCCGGAACTGCCGGATCGCCTCGAGAAACGGGAGGCTTTCAATGTCGCCGACGGTCCCCCCCACCTCCACAATGACGATATCGACCCCCTGAGCCACTTTCATGATCCCCGCCTTGATCTCATCGGTGATATGCGGGATCACCTGCACCGTCCGGCCGAGGTAATCGCCGCGCCTCTCCTTTTCGATCACCGAGGCGTAGACCTTGCCGGTGGTGATATTGTTGTGGCGGGTCATCTCGACCGAGTTGAACCGCTCGTAATGCCCGAGATCGAGGTCGGTCTCGGCCCCGTCCCGGGTCACAAAGACCTCGCCATGCTGGAACGGGCTCATCGTTCCCGGGTCCACATTGATATACGGATCGAGCTTCTGGAGGGTCAGCTTGAGCCCGCGGGCCTCAAGGAGCGCGCCGATCGAGGCGGAGGCGAGCCCCTTGCCCAGGGAACTGACGACACCGCCGGTGACAAAGATGAATTTGGTTTTCAAGACGGGATCACCTCCTAACACCCCGGTCCGAAAGTGCAACCTGATTTTTCAGGTTTCAAGAAACTCGATGATCTCGTCCCGGTGGCTCCGGGCATCCTCGAATCCGAGTTCGACCAGCTTCTTCAGGTATTCCGGGATGAAGCCGATGTAGGAGAGGAAGTCGACACCGCCGGTCGGGTCGATATCGAGAAACCGGAGCAGGAACTTTTCAAAGAGGGTAAAATGCTTGTCCCGATGACGATGAAAGATCTGGCTGAAAAGCTCGCCGATATCCTCGCTCGGCCGGATCCGCAGCACCTGGAGCCTTTTCAAGCCGCGATTTGCAATATCGCCCCGTATGTTCTCCTTCTGGAGAAGCCGGTTCAGGTCTGCGAGGAATTTTTTTCCGTAAAGCCTTTCCGCCCAATCGACGATCCGGTTGATCCTCTCCAGTTGTTCCATGTCGTATTGGGTCCGGTCGAGAAAGATCGAGTTCATCACACGCCCGAGCACCTGTCCCAGGGAGGCCTGTTCCCCGCGGAAACCGTGCGAGGGGATCTTTCCGTCCGGGGCGCGATGGTGGAGGCCGATCACGAAGATCGCGTCGGCCCCCAACTGGATCGCCGGCGACATCGGTGTGTTCAGGCGGAGGCCGCCGTCGGTGTAGGCGATCCCGCCGATCAGGACGGTCGGAAAGATGATCGGGATGGCGGCGGAGGCCATCGCATGGACCGCCTCCATCCGGGTGAAGTGGGTGATATATTCGCCTGTGTATTCGACCTCCGGTCTCTTCTCGACAAAGAGCTCAAACCGCCCGGTAAAGACGTTGGTGGCAGAAACCGACAACGCCTGAAGGATCCCGGATTCGATGTTTTTGGGGATCTGATGCCACGGGATGATCTTTTGCAGAAAAGGGAGGAAGGGGCTGGTATCCAGAAAACCATGAAAATGGGGCGCCCCCCGGTGCGCGGTGTTTCGGCGGATCAAATTCATCAGGATCCCGCGACTTCCCTTGGTCAGGAATTCCAGCAGCGCCTTCGGATTGCGCCTGAAGATATGGTCGGCGCTCAAGGTCTCCCAAATCTCTTTGGCCATCTTTCCCTGATAATCGGGGTCATGGGCGGTCGCCGCCATGAAACAGGAGTTGATCGCCCCGACCGAGGAGCCGCATTGGATGTCGAATGACCGGCCCCGGATTTTTTGGGGGAGCATCGTCCTTATATAATGGATGACCCCCCCCTCGTACGCGCCGCGCGCGCCACCCCCTGAGAGGACAAGGGCCAGTTTCTTCTTTGAGGGACGTGTCATCGATCTCCCCGTCATTATACCCCCGATCGCCTTTTATGTCGCCGGTATTTCGTAGAGTCTGAGCTTCTTGTGCAGTGTCAGCCTTGAAAGGCCGAGCCGCCTTGCCGCCTCACTCTTGTTCCCGCCGCAGGCCTCGAGGGTCTTCAGGATGATCTCCCGCTCATACTGGTCCATCTTCTTGTCCGAATCGAACGGGATCCCGGCGCCAGCCGTCTGCCCGGTATCCGTGGCCGGCTGGTAGAGGTCCTTTTGAAGAAGGATATGTTCGGGACGGACCTCGGCCCCCTCTGCAAGGAGACAGGCGTTTGTCAGGCATTGTTCGAGTTCGCGGATGTTGCCGGGCCAGCAGGTGATTTTCCTTTTTGATCTTTTCCAAAAAATGTTTGACGAGGAGCGGGATATCCTCCTTCCGCTCCCGAAGCGGGGGGATCCCGATCGTCATCCCGGCGATCCGGAAGTAAAGATCTTCCCGGAAGGTTCCCTCACGGACCATTTTCTTCAGCTCCTTGTTCGAGGCGGAAAGAACACGGACATCCACCTTGACCGGTGTGTGTCCTCCAACGCGGAGTACCTCTTTTTCCTGGAGCACGCGTAGGAGCTTCGCCTGCATCGTCAGGCTCATGTCGGCGACCTCGTCCAGAAACAGGGTCCCCCCGTTCGCCTCTTCAAACAGACCGCGACGGTCCTGATCCGCCCCGGTGAAGGCCCCCTTCAGGTAGCCGAACAACTCGCTTTCGAGGATCGTCTCGGTAAAAGCGGAGCAGTTGATCGCGACAAACCGGGCGTTTTTCCTCGGACCGTTCTGGTGGAGCGCCCGGGCGAGAAGCTCTTTTCCGGAACCGGTTTCCCCGGAGATCAAGATCGGCACCTGCGCCTGTGTCACCTTGTCCAGTGTCTTCAGGACCTCCTCCATTTTTTTGGAGCGTCCGATGATCTGCTCATACGGATAGCGGGTCCGGCGAGGAGCCTCTGAAACCAGCGCCTCCAGTTCCGGTGCCGATCGGGATAGGGGCGGCGGGGCGCCCCTATCCCGATCATATCCGGTTGAGCAGGAGACCGATCAGAATAACCTGGGGCACCGAAACAGCAACCATCCAGACTGCGGTCCGCCACCCAATCTGTTTCCAGACAAGTCCGACCTCTGTGTAGTCGGTCACGAATCCACCCATCAGAAAGGCGAAGGTATTTCCCAAGGAACCAGTCTGGCGATAAATTTCGAACGCAAGGGGAGCGCTTCCCTCGGAGCAGATTTCTATAACCGTTGCCGCTGCCAGGGTTAACAGCAGGCCGGTCAGGGTAGGGCCCAGGTAGTTTTGAAAAATGTGAGACGGGACAAACGCTCCCGTAAGGCTCGCGATAACGATCCCCAGCACGATCCACCAGAGGATCATGTCGGCCAGATTCCAGGCGCCGCGGAGGATGGCAAAAAAATCTTGAATGACCGTTTGTAGGGGCAGCCCCGTGTGGCTGCCCTCAAGATAGGGGCGAACAGGTCGGTTCGCCCCTACACGGGTATTCCACCGGTTTATTATATCCTGGCGAATCGAAAATCCCGGTTCAATTATTAAAGTATTTTTGTTCCTCTCAATCCACCCCAGTCGGTCCAACCCCTGAAAGATCAGACCGGTTGAGATTGCCACGAAGAGCGCCGCGGCGATGATCAACAGCCCCTTGATCTTGAAGAGGCTCACCAGCAGGAGTGTCACCGGGAGATTCGCCCAAGGACTGCCCAACAGGAAGCTCACGACGGCCGGACCGGACGCCCCCTTTTTGTACAACTCCATCCCGATTGCGAGGATCCCGTGACTGCAGGCACTCATGACAAGACCCAGAAGGGTTGAGTAGAGGATCGTTCGTTTCCGTCTCGCCGCCAGAATTTTTGAGATGTATTCGGAAGGGACATAGCGATCGATCACCCCCGCCAGCAGGAATCCCAACAGCAACGCCCACCAGATCATCCCTAAATAATCACAGAATGATTTTTGAAACGGCTTCAGGACAGGGAAGAACCATCCAGCCCCAAAAAGAAGTGCGGCCAAGAGACCGACGATAACCAGTTTATTTTTGAACCACGGTTTTTTTGTCGGTGTGTGGCAGTGGTGAGGTTCAGCCATGGTGTCCATCATGAAACTATTGGATCACCGTGCAACCCGGTAGTTCTCGAAAATCGTTATCAAGGGTCACAATCTTTGCCTCTTGAATCAATCCAGTTGCATAGATGATTGAATCGGCGGTTCCCAACCTGTGCTTCAGGCTCAATTCTGCGGCAAAAAGACTGATTTCTTGACTGAGTGGAATCATCTCCCCTTTTTCCATCTGGGTGATAGCGGTCAGAACATCTTTTGGGTCAATCTTCTTGATGAGTTGGCGGTATACCTCAAACGTAACAATGGTCGGAATGATGAGGGTCCCGGTTTCGAGAATGTGCTTTTCAAATCGGGAAGCCAAAGAGTTGTCGAGAAAATATTCAATCCAACCTGAGGAATCAACAAGCGTCATAGAGGACGGTCGGATTTGTCTCGCAGGTCCGTCATATCCACGCCGCTTCCTTTAAAAACGCCGCGTAGTTTTTTAAGTGGGATATCCGGGATCAGGTGAATAATGCCACCCCGTGCATAGACGATGAGCTTCTGGCCCGGCTTAACATTCAGCTTTTCCCGCACCTCTTTGGGAATGACGACCTGGTATTTGGGAGAGACGGAGGTGTATGTCATAATTGGATAATGTATGACACACTATCGATCGATCGTCAAGTTGTACTACTTTTAAATTATCACACCCATTTAATCGAGCAACCGATCGGATGTGATTCCGGCGTACCGACCTCTCGTCCGGCAAGGAGATCCTCTAGGGCGTCTCGCAAGTAGTGTTTCTTCGCCTTTTTTGGCTCTTCGTAATTGTCATCCACGCGCCCGTGGAACCGGAGCCTTCGCTCGGCATCAAAGAGGTAGATCTCCGGCGTGCAGGCGGCGTCATAGGACTTCGCCGTCTTTTGGGTTTCATCCTGCAGGTAGGGAAATGGGTAGCGTTTCTCCCGGGCGCGGATCTTCATGTTTTCAAGGCTGTCGTCGGGGTAGTTTTTGGAGTCGTTTGAGCAGATCAGGACCAGCTGAACCGATTTTTCCGCAAAATCCCTCTGTGTCTGAATGATCCGGTCTTCATACGCCCGGACATACGGGCAATGGTTGCAGGAGAAAACCACCACGAGGATTTTTTTGTCTTTAAACGAACCGAGAGACCAGTTCTTGCCGTCAACACCGGGCAGTGAGAAGTCAGGCGCCTTGTCTCCAAATTTCAGTTTCGGGGCGTTCTGGGTAATGAGCACCATAGGAACCTCCTCAAGACCTATAGATCAAGTCACCGTCACCCTGTCAACCTGTGACTTCCCGTCTTTTCCACAGGTAGTAGACCACGGGATAGATCAGGAGTTCCATCAGGAATGAGGTGAAGAGCCCGCCGATCATCGGGGCGGCGATCCGTTTCATCATATCGGCGCCGGTACCGGCAGACCACATGATCGGCAACAATCCAATCATCGCGGCACAAACCGTCATCATCTTGGGACGGACCCGCTTCACCGCCCCGTGGATGATCGCCTCTGTCAAGTCCTTCTCCGTCTTGAGTCTTCCCGATTCCTTCCACTCCTTGTACGAGAGGTCGAGGAACAGGAGCATGAAGACGCCGGTCTCGGCATCGAGCCCCATCAGCGCGATCATCCCAACCCAGGTGGCGATCGAGAGGTTGTAGCCCAAAATCCAGAGGATCCAGATCGCGCCGATCAGGGAGAAGGGGACTGCGAGCAAGACAATCCCCGATTTCACGACCGACTTCGTGTTCATATAAAGGAGGAAGAAGATGATGAAGATCGTAAGAGGCAGTATGAATTTCAACCGTTCCCGGACCCGGATCATGTTCTCGTACTGGCCGCTCCATTGGATCGTATACCCCTCCGGGAGCTGGAGTCTCGAGCGGACAACCTTTTTCGCCTCGGAGACAAAACCGCCGATGTCGCGGCCGGCCATATCGACGTAGACGTACCCCGCAAGCATCCCGTTTTCGTCGCGGATCATGGCGGGACCGGTTGTCATCCGGATCTCCGCGATTGCGGAGAGCGGGATTTGGGCCCCATGGGCGGTTGCAACAAAGACCTTTGCGAGGTCCGGCAGGTCATCACGGAGTTCTCGCGCATAGCGGACGTTCACCGTATACCGCTCGCGTCCCTCAACCGTGGTGGTGATCTCCTCGCCGCCGATCGCCGCGGCGATCACCTCTTCCGCCTCGGCAATAGAGAGGCGGTATCGGGCGAGCTCGTCGCGCTTCAGGTCGAAGTCGACAAAATAACCGCCGGCGACCCGCTCCGCATACACACTTCGTGTGCCTTTTACCTCCCGAAGCAGCGGTTCAAGCTGTCTGCCGATCTCCTCGATCTTTGTGAGATCACCCCCCAGGATCTTCAGGCCGACCGGTGTCCGGATCCCGGTCGCCAGCATGTCGATCCGGTTCTTGATCGGCATCGTCCAGGCGTTCGTCCAGCCAGGGAGCTGCAAGGCGCGATCCATCTCGTCGATCAGCTCCTCCCACTTGATTCGACGGGATCCGATTGGCCACCGCTTGACCCGCCTCCATTCCTTCCTCGGTTTGAGGAGGACCGTCGTCTCGACCATCGAGAAAGGGGCGGGGTCGGTCGGCGTCGTTGCGCGCCCGATCTTGCCGAAGACCGTCTCGACCTCCTGGAATGACTTCAGGATCCGGTCCTGTATCTGAAGGATCCGCTCCGCCTCCGTGACCGAGATCCCGGGGAGCGTCGTCGGCATGTAGAGGATCGCCCCCTCGTTCAAAGGCGGCATGAACTCCGACCCGATCATAAAAAAGACCGGAATCGTGGTGAGCATCAGGAGGCCGGCGGCTACAAGCGTCTTCTTTCGCCACTTCAGGACAAACCGGCAGGCCGGTTCGTAGATCGCAAAGAGCCGGCGGCTGATCGGGTGACTCTCCTCCGGATAATATTTGCCGACCAGCGTGACATTGGCGAGCCTCTCCAGCCACTTTTGTTTGAGAGAAAACGGGGTCATCCGGGTAAAGAGCATCCGGAGCGCCGGGTCGAGCGTGACCGCAAGGATCGCGGCGATTGCCATCGCAAGGTTCTTGGAATAGGCGAGCGGCTTGAAGAGCCGCCCCTCCTGATCGACCAGCGTGAAGACCGGCAGGAAGGCGACGGCGATCACGAGGAGCGAGAAGAAGACCGACGGCCCGACCTCCTTCAACGCCTGCAGCCGGATCTCGTGGAAATCCCCCTTCCTTCCGGAGGTCAACCAGAGTTGGAGTTTTTTGTAGGCATTTTCGACCTCGACAATCGCGCCGTCGACCAGGACGCCGATCGAGATCGCGATCCCGGCCAAAGACATGATGTTCGCGGTCAGCCCCATCATCGAGAACGGGATAAAGGCCAAGAGGACAGAGACCGGGATCGTGAGGATCGGGACGATCGCCGACGGGATATGCCAGAGAAAGAGCAGGATCACCGCGGAGACGATCAGCATCTCGTCAATGAGCGTCCTCTTGAGTGTGGAGATCGCACGGTGGATCAGATCGGCCCGGTCGTAGGTGGTCACGATCCGGACCCCTTGGGGAAGCGAGGGACGGATCTCCTCGAGCCGCTTGTGCACCCGCTCGATCACGTTCAGGGCGTTCTCACCATAACGCATCACGACGACGCCGCCGACGACATCCCCCTTGCCGTCCAGATCGGCAACCCCGCGCCGGATGTTCGGACCGAGGGAGACCGTGCCTATATGGCGGATCTGAACGGGCACGCCGGTCTTCGGGTCGTTGCCGACCGCGATCTTTTCCAGGTCCTCCAGGGTCTTGATGTAACCGCGCCCCCGGATCATATATTCGCGGCCCGAGAACTCGACCAGACGCCCGCCGACCTCGCTGTTCCCCTCCCGGATCGCCTCGATCACCTGGTTCACGGGGAGTTTGTAGGCAAGAAGGGCCGCGGGATTCAGCGCAACCTGATACTGCTTGATTGCGCCGCCGAACGTCGCAACCTCGGCCACACCAGGGACCGACTGGAGTTGATAGCGGAGGTTCCAGTCCTGGTAGCTTCGGAGTTCCTGAAGGGTGTGCCCACCGCCTTCATCCACAAGCGCGTATTCGAAGACCCAACCGACACTTGTCGCGTCGGGACCGAGTTCGGTTCGGACCCCCTCCGGCAGCGACGGGGTGATCTTTGAAAGATATTCAAGCGTCCGGCTTCTGGCCCAGTAGAGGTCGGTGCCGTCCTCAAAGATCACGTAGACGTAGGAGAATCCAAAGTCGGAAAAGCCGCGGATCGCCTTGACCTTCGGCGCTCCAAGAAGGGCCGAGATGATCGGATAGGTGACCTGATCCTCCAGGATGTCGGGGGAACGGTCCCAGCGCGAGTAGACGATCACCTGCGTGTCGGAGAGATCGGGGATCGCATCGAGCGGGATCCTCTTCAAAGACCAGAGGGAGATGCCGATCAGAAACAGGACGATCGTCAGGACGATGAATCTGTTTCGGCCTGAAAAATCGATGATCTTTTCAATCAATGTTGATGTCCTCCCATTCCACTTACAGCCGCCTTCAACTGACTTTCTGAATCAATGAGAAAGGCAGCGCTGGTTGCAACGACCTCTCCCTCCTTGAGCCCCTCGAGGATCACCCGGTCCCCCTGTGCCTGCGGTCCCAGCTTGACCTCCCGTGCCGAGAAGTGCTGACCTTCATGAACGATAAAAACCACATTTCGCGTTCCGGTCTCGATCACCGCCGATTGCGGGATCACCAGCTGCTCTCCAAGGGGGACAAGGATTTTTACGGTGACATAGGTTTCCGGCGTGATTCTCCCGCCAGCCCCCGGTATCTCGATCCGGGCACGGGCGGAGCGTGTCATCGGATCGAGCACAGGCTCGATCCCCTTGATGACACCCTCAAAACTTTTTTGGCCTGCGATGACCGATCCCTTCATCCCGACTTGAACCGATGAGATTTCTTCTGAATAGATCGGCGCGTAGACCCAGACAGGGCCGTTCTCTTGAGGAAGCAACAGGGCCTGGTCGGGTTTGCCGCGCCGCTCAAGGAGCCGGATCTCCTCTTTTGTCATCCCCATCAGGGTTAGCCTCTGCACCGCTGCCTCCTTGAGAGAGGGGACCCCGCGCGCAATCTCCACGAATTCGGCCTGGGCGGTCGCGAGTTTAGGATCAAAGGCAACCCGACCCGGCGCCACGATCTCCTGTGAGACCTCTTTCCGCAAGGCAGGCGTCGTCTTGAGCCCGATGATCTGCTGGCGGTCGGGGGAGATCAAAAGACTGTCGGATCTGTCCGACTTGTCTGACTGGTCGGACTCTTTAAAGACAGGCACCAGCTTCATTTGACAGATCGGGCAGGAGCCCGGTTTATCGGCATGGACGTGCGGGTGCATCGGGCAGGTGTAGTGGCTGATCCCCCTTTCCTCGATTGTCATCTTTGAACAGCTTTTGTAGAAGGCGATGCCGCCCAGGATGCCGAGTCCCAGTGCGATCATTGCCAGAAATCTCTTGTTCATGGTTTCTCCTTTCTTTGAAGATCCGCGCCGACAAGCCTTTCCAGTTCGGCGTGATAAATCCCCCAACGGGACTGGTTCTCAAGGTAATCCATTTCAAGCTCGAGGCTTGTTCGCGTCGCATCGACGAGCGTCAGGAAATCAACGTCGCCGGCGCTGTAGGCGGTTCGGGCGGCGGTCACAGTTGTGCGGGCCGCAGGGAGGATCTCTTTTTCGAACTTCATCACAATTTCGCGCGTGGCCTCTGCCGCCCGGTAGGCCTGCTCGATCTCGTGCCGGGTATGGATCAGGAGCGATTCCTGTTCCGCCTCGGTCGCCCTCAGTGACGCCTTCGCCTCGTTGATCTCGCCGCGATTCTTCCTCCAAAAAAAGATCGGGAGGTTGATCATTGCGGTACCGGTCCAGGTGTCCTGCTGACTCGGTCTCTGGTTGTATTCGAGTTCGGCCGAGAGGTCGGGCAGGAGCCCCAGTCTTGCCACAGCGAGCCTCTTGCGGTCCCGCTCCGTCATCGCCTGAAGCGCCTTCAGCTCCGGTCTTGATTCGATCGCCCTGTTGACTGTCTGATCCAGCGAAAGGACAACCGCAGGCCAGTCAAGTTTTTCGGGCAGCCGGATCTCGTCATGCGTCCGGCGGTTCAGCAGCGCCTTCAGATGCGAAAGGTGTGTGAGTCTCTCCCTGTTGAGGTCGATCTCCTCACCCTGCAGACGGGAGAGTTCCACCTGGGCCCGGAGGGGGGCCTCGGCCCCTTTCTCTCCCGCCCCGTAGGCGGTCTTTGCAGACTGCAGATATTGATTAAAAAGTGATTGCGCCTCCCGATTCACCTCCAGGGAACGGTCGAAACGGTAGAGGCCATAGTAGGTTTTCTTGAGGTCGAGGATGATCTCCGCAATCGCCCCGCGTCCCCTCTCTTTCTGGGCGGTCGCCTCTTTCTTTGCCGCCTTTCCCTTCATCAGCCGCTTTCCGGGAAAGGGGAGTTTCTGTTCAACCCTGTAACTGATCTCGGCCCCCTGTTTCACGTCGAGTGTGTCGATCGGGACATCGTAGAACTGGATCCCGACCTCAGGATCTTCCAGGGTCTTTGCCTGCGGCACACGCGCCTCCGCCTCTTGGGTCCGGTGGTGCGCCGCCCGGACATCCGGATTCTGGGACAGGACCTCCTCGATCGCCGCATCAAGGGTTAACGGCTGAGGAGTCTCCCCTCCTGCCAAGACGGGGGCTGTCAAAATCAGAGTCAGCGCTATGAAAGGCAGTGATCGAACCATAAAAACCTCATCCAAAGAAAAACGGACACCCTGGGTGAGGTTTTTTTAGATCAGAAATGACGAATCAATCAGAAAGAGGGGAGGGGAGTGGGAATGAACGGCAAGAAATTTCTGAACCGGGACCACAAGGTCTGACGCGGATGGAGCCAAGGCCGCAAGAATCGGGGCCAGGAGGAATGGTGCGACTGGCGCAACATTCAAGACAGGGAGGCGAGAGGTCTTTTGAGGGCCCGGCGTGCAGCAGGAGATCTCTGTTGCGCAGAGCTCGCGTCCACAGCAATCGCCTTTCACCCCGGCAGGAACGGAAGAGAGGAGGACAAATGAAAGGAACACAAACGCGATGGCACCAACAAATCTCTTCATTCTGGTCCTACCATACCAGCTTGCGGAGTCTCTGTCAAACAAATGCGGCGGGGGGGATTCGAACCCCCACAGGATTTCTCCCACTAGCTTCTGAGACTAGCGCGTCTACCAGCTCCGCCACCGCCGCAAAAAAACATGCCACATCGGGACGCGTCTACCAGTTCCGCCACCCGGGCTAATGCCTATACCCCCCCTCATCCTCTTCATTGTTAACCGGCTCTTCGCCCCCCTCCTCATCCTCATCGTACTCCTCAAGCCCCGAGTCATTGAAGATCTCGGTGCCGCAGTTGGGGCATACCGAATCCCCGCCGGTATAGGCGCCACAATTCGGACAATAATCCTCCATGAGTTCATCGTCGCGTTTTTTGTCTGGCATAAAACCCCCTTCTCTCAAGGATGATTTTAATGTTTTCAGAAGGTTCCCGCTATGCCATGAAGAGAATTGTGAAATCAATAACATTTGCGGAAGGAATCGACCGGATCATCCAGGAGTTTAAATGGCCGACCCACCCTGGCAAGGCGGCGCTGGCAGAGGCGGAGAGATTGCCGGCATCGCTTCCGGAGGCGGAAATTCAGCGGAGGGTTGATCTGACCGGTGAGGTGACCGTCACGATCGACGGGGAGACGGCAAGGGACTTTGACGACGCGGTCTCTCTCATGAGCAAGGGGGATCATTCTATCCTGAAGGTCTCGATTGCCGATGTCAGCACCTATGTCGTTCCGGGGTCGGCGCTGGACCGTGAGGCGTTTCAGCGGGCGGTGAGCCTCTATTTCCCGGACCGATGCCTCCCGATGCTCCCCGAGCGTCTTTCCAATGACCTCTGCAGCCTTGTGCCGGGCAAGATTCGCCCAACGTTTACGGCGGAGATCGAGTTCGATTCCGATGGCGGGCCTGTCCGGAGCCGGTTCTACCGGAGCCTGATCCGGAGCGCGGCGAGGCTGACCTACACCTTGGTGAGGAAGATAGTGTCGGATCGTGATCCGGCGGAGCGCAAGAGGCATGAGAATCTCATTCCGCATCTGGAACGGATGGTAGAACTTGCCGGCAAACTCAGACACCAGAGGGAGCTGAGGGGGAGCCTCGATTTTGACCTGCCGGAACCGGAGATCATCCTCGATCTGGAGACAGGCAGTGTCGAGGGGATGATGCGGGCGGAGAGAAACCTGGCCCACCGGCTGATCGAGGAGTTCATGATCGCCGCGAATGAGGCGGTCGCCCGGTTTGTCACGGAACAGAATGCCCCGATGATCTATCGAATTCACGAGACCCCGTCACCGGAGGGGGTTCACGATTTCCAGACCTTCCTTCATAATCTGGGTATCCCGGTCAAACTGGGGCGTGGCAAGGGATCCCTGGAATTTGCAAAGGTCATAGAGGCGGTGAAGGGGAGGGACGAGGAGAGGGTCGTCAATACCCTGCTCCTTCGGACGATGAAGCAGGCGATCTATGATACGAAAAACGCGGGCCACTTCGGGCTCGCCTCCGCCTGTTACACCCATTTTACCTCCCCGATCCGGAGATACCCGGATCTGCAGGTTCACAGGATCCTGGCCGGTCTGATCGAACAGAAAGAAAAAAGGAGAGAGACACGATCCAAGAAACTCGTGCAGGAGATTGCGGATCGATGCTCGGAGCGGGAAAGGATGGCGATGAAGGCGGAGTGGGCGAGTCGCGACCTGGCCGGCGCCTTCTTCATGCAGGATAAAGCAGGCAAGACCTTTCACGGCATCGTGGGGGGGCTCGCAAAGTTCGGGCTCTTTGTTGAATTGACCCCCTATCTGGTGCAAGGGCTCCTCCCTTTCCGGAATATGACCGATGACCATTATCTCTTCTCTCCCACACAGCATCTCGTTATCGGGAGGAAGACAAAAAAGAGGTTTCGTCTGGGCGAGCGGATCGACGTCTGTGTGAAACAGGTGAATCTGGAGAAAAGGTGGATCGATCTTTGCTTGGCAAATTCCGTTCCAACATAAACTTTTTGATTCTTGATCTTGACACCGAATCCGTTGCCGCTCTAAGATAGGGCCAGTTCTTTAAAAGGATAAAAGCTTCCCCTCTGTTCCCCGTGATGGGTTCGGTGTCTTTAAGAACCGATAGTATAAAAGAGGGAGCCCTTCCTTGCTGTGGTGTGCATGCCCATCCGTTTCGAATGGGAAGCCTGAAGCAGCAACAGGGTGCCCACCTGGAATGAGCCAGGGTTCTCAAAGCAAGACCCACACGGCATAACACAGGGGAATTAAACGCGGCCCTGAGAGATCGGGGCCACGTTTAAGCCCTCTTAAGAAGCGGTTGGTGTTGTCTGAATCGGTGAGGGCGGTTAACAGGAGGCAGATTAAAAAAGAGGTCTATTGGGGATTCGCTATGATTTGTGATTCATTGTTAAAATTAAATTTTGGTTCGTCTCCGCCGCCTCTTTTTCTATCTGTCTGATTATTGAAAGAATCGCTGCGTCGATACCTTCTTTCCGTCCGCGAGTCGCTTCGCCCGGAGGAGATCCTTTCCCGCAGTGAGCGGATCCAGCAACGGTTCCTCTCGCGCCCGTGGCTCTCTTCGGCCCGGACGATTGCCCTCTACAACCCTATTCGTGGCGAGGTACAGACAGGTGAAATCGCTCAGGCGGCGGTTCGAATGGGGATTTCCGTCTGTTTTCCGAAAATTGTTGGTGAGTCACTCGACTTTTCTCCCCGGCCGGACCTGATCGTCGTCCCAGGCATCGCCTTTGACGCCTCCGGTTTCCGGCTTGGGTTCGGAAAGGGTTTCTATGATCGCTTCCTCAAGGGCTTTGGCGGTCCGACAATCGGGCTCGCCTATGATTTTCAGTTGAGAGACGAACTACCGCGGGATCCCTGGGATCACCCGCTCGCGGCAGTCGTCTCCGAGAGTTCAATTTTTGGAGGGTGCCATGAGCGCTGAGATTATCGGTGTTGTTTCTTTATTTTTGGGACTCCTGGTCGGTTTTCTCTGGAGGCATCGAACGGCATCCCGGGAGGCCGAGAAGGCCAAGGGCTCTGCCCAGGCGGTGCTCGATGAGGCAAAATCCAGGGCGAAGACGATCGAAAAAGAGGCGGAACTGACCTCCAAAGACCTCGTGTTGAAGGCGAAGGTTCACGCTGAAGAAGAGATGAGGGGCCGGCGACAGGAGGTCCAGGGACGGGAGAAAGAGATTCGCTCGCTCGAGGTCCAGCTGGAAAGAAGGCTCTCTCAGATGGAGCAGAGGGAGCAGGAGGGGCGGCGTTGGGAGCAGAATCTGGAGGAGAGAAAGAAAAAATTGGGAGAGATGGAGGAGAAGTACCAGAAGATGCTCGAACAGGCGCGGGAGACGCTGGAGAAGGCGGCGAGCGTCACCTCGGAAGAGGCCAAGAAGATGCTGATGGATCAGCTGACCTCGGAGGTGCGCCACGATGCCTCAAAGAAGGCCAAGCAGATCGAGGATGAGATCCGTGAAAAGTCGGAACGGGAGGGGAAAAAGATTATCAGCCTCGCGATCGAGAGGCTGGCGGGGGAGTGGGTTCAGGAGGCGACCGTTTCTACCGTGAAACTCCCGAGCGAGGATGTGAAGGGGAGGATCATCGGTCGGGAGGGGAGGAACATCCGCGCCCTTGAGTCGTTGACCGGTGTCGATCTCATTATA
The DNA here is from genome assembly GCA_964460495.1 of uncultured Pseudomonadota bacterium. Lineage (GTDB taxonomy): Bacteria > UBA10199 > UBA10199 > JACPAL01 > JACPAL01 > CAYWRF01. The sequence goes on from CAYWRF010000001.1 coordinate 47,473, forward strand.
GATGATACCCCGGGTGCGGTGGTGCTTTCGTCCCACAACCCGGTCCGAAGGGAGATTGCGCGCGTGACCCTTGAGCGCCTGTTACAGGATGGCCGTATCCATCCGGCCCGGATCGAGGAGATATTGGCCAAGGTGACGCAGGAGGTGGAGAAGGGGATCCGGGAATCGGGACAGCAGGCACTCTTTGAGCTCGATCTCCACGGGGTCCATCCGGAGATCATCAGGCTTCTGGGAAGTCTCAAGTTTCGCTACAGCTACGCGCAGAATGTCCTCCGGCATTCACTCGAGGTCGGTTTTCTCTGCGGGATGATGGCGGCCGAGCTCGGTTTGAACCAGAAGGTGGCGCGTCGGGCGGGGCTTCTTCACGATATCGGCAAGGCGCTCTCGCATGAGATCGAGGGATCGCACGCCGTGATCGGCGGCGAGGTGGCCAAAAAATATGGAGAGGCGCCGGAGGTCGTCCACGGGATCTGGGCGCATCACGAGGATATCCCGCAGGAGAGTGTGCTGGATCATCTGGTTGAGGCGGCGGATGCGTTGTCGGGCGCCCGGCCGGGTGCGCGGATGGAGCAGGCGGAGGCCTACGTGAAGAGACTGGAGGACCTTGAGCGGATCGCCACCTCTTTCGAAAATGTCGAGAAGGCGTATGCGATCCAGGCGGGTCGTGAGCTCCGGGTGATGGTCCAGCCGGAGAAGATGAACGACGCCGCCGCAACCTGGCTTTGCAAGGATATCGCCAAGCAGATCGAAAAGGAGCTGACCTATCCGGGACAGATCAAGGTGACGGTGATCCGCGAAACCCGCGCGATTGGGTATGCGAAGTAATATATGAAACTCCTCTTCATCGGCGATGTCTTCGGCGAACCGGGGCGGCAGGCGATCAAGCAGAAGCTGCCGGAGGTACGTCGGGCGCACGGCGTTGATTTTGTGATTGCCAATGTCGAGAACGCGGCGCACGGCAAGGGGGTTTTACCGAAGATGATCGACGAATTCCGGGAGTGGGGGGTTCAGGGCTTTACCGCCGGGAATCATATCTGGGATCAGAAGGAGATGGTCCCCTATATAAAGGATAGCCGTGTCATGGTCCGCCCGGCAAATTACTTTGCAGCGGCGCCGGGGCAAGGGTCGATGCTGTTTCAGGTCTATTCGGGGGTGAAGCTGCTCCTGATCAGCCTCGAGGGGCAGATCCTGATGGGGAATGCGGTCAACTCGCCGTTTGAGGCGGTCGAGCGCGAACTCGCCAAGTGGAAGGGACAGGCAGAGATTATTGCGGTTGATATGCACGCGGAGGCCTCGAGTGAAAAACGGGCGATGGGGTGGTATCTGGATGGCCGCGTGAGCGCAGTGGTTGGAACGCATACCCATGTGCCAACCGCCGATGAACAGATCCTGCCGAACGGGACCGCTTACATCACCGATATCGGGATGACCGGCCCGTATGACTCGGTGATCGGTCTCGACAAGACGGTGGCTCTAAAAAAATTCACAACCCGCCTGCCGGAGAAGTTCGAGGTGGCGAAAGGGGATGCGCGTCTTTCTGCAGTGCTGATTGATGTCGAAGAGAGTACCGGGAAGGCGAAAAAGATATTGAGGATTCAGGAGAGGGTTGTTTAAATATTTGAAAAAGAGTCGATATCGAGGTATTATTCTTCCGGTGGCTATGAAAAAATCACCCAATGAAAAAAAAGAATGGTTGGTGGATTTTAAGGCTGCGACGCGGAGACGCCTTAAAGATCGGCTCGACTATTCCTTCATCCGTACCTTCAAGCCGGTTTTGGATGAAGCCAAGTTTCGCTCTTTTGACTCCATGAAGGATTATCGCCAATGGTGCGAACAGCACCTCCCCAGATGGCTCGGATATGGCCGAACCCTTTAGTTTTCGCCAGGCGGAACGGCTTCGTAAGGTCCTTGCCAGACACAAGGTTCAGTACCTTTTTATTGGGAAATCAGGCGCTATTATTTTGGGATACCCGGATACGACTCAAGATACCGATATCTTCGTCCAGAAAACGCGAGAAAACTGTGTGGCTCTCACCAAGGCTCTCAAGGCTCTGGGATTCCAGCTCACCAAG
>CAYWRF010000001.1:49644-52015 GCA_964460495.1 uncultured Pseudomonadota bacterium
AAACTGTGTGGCTCTCACCAAGGCTCTCAAGGCTCTGGGATTCCAGCTCACCAAGGATGATATTATCCGAAGCAAGGAGAAGGCGAATCGGCTGAGAGACCGTGAATCACTCCCCCGGCTTAAGGCCTTTCGGGATTATTGGCGGCAAAAAAGATAGCGAGGATTCAGGAGAGGGTTTCTTGTACGTAAGGTTTCATTGCAATCTGATCGAAAACACGGTAGCTTGAGGTTCAAATGACTCGTGCGGAGGCCCTATCCTATTGTCGGCGGTACCAGTTGATAAATCGGATTGAAATTTCCGAATTGCGGAAGATGTCCCTCCCCCAAAAAGTCCGGCAGATTGCCTCCCTGGTGAGACTGGCCCTTGCAATGAATTGGCAAACTTCCCTTCCCTCGGAGCTTCGACAGGTACAGCAACGATGGAATCGTCTCAGGCGTTTTCATGGGTGAGCCGATATCTCTCAAGCCTTTTTTCCACCCGGTAAGGTGTTAAAAGGGAAGTTGCCCAAGAGGTTGATTGGTATTATAAGAAAGTGGTTAGAGTTAAGGCGCAGTGAGGTGATGAAGGCAATTGAAAAAATTGACGTTGCATCGTTGGCCGTCAAGCTCCGCTTTTCAGACAGGGGGAGTGGGTGGGTTTCACTTGCCCATCTTTTTGAGAAACCAAAAGGGCTTGCTGCAGAAATTCTCAAGGGCGGTATCTTCGATAAGTGTTTCTTGGAAATGGGGGCCCTTGCCTGGCCCAATGGTTTTGAACTGTGTCCCGACGCGTTGAAACAATGGTTTGAAATGCAGCATCATTCCACGAAAAGAAAAGCGGCTTAAGTTTTATCATGACCCCCTCAGAACAACTGGCCCTTCTAAAACGCGGCGCCATCGAGATTATCTCGGAATCAGAACTGCTCGCTAAACTCAAAAAAGGAAAACCGCTCCGGGTCAAGGCCGGCTTCGATCCGACGTCGCCTGACCTGCATCTCGGGCACACGGTACTTCTCCAGAAGATGAAGCAGTTTCAGGATTTGGGGCACGAAGTTATTTTTATCATTGGGGATTATACCGCCAAGATAGGAGATCCCTCCGGAAGAAACGAAACCCGACCCGCACTCAGTCAGGAACAGATCGGAAAAAATGTGGTCACCTATAAAGATCAGGTTTTTAAAATTTTGGATCGAAAGAAAGCCAGGGTTGTCTACAACTCAGAATGGCTGGGAAAGATGAGTGCCGAGGATTTAATTCGTCTCGCCTCGAAAAAGACCGTTTCGAGGATGCTTGAGCGCGATGATTTTGAAAAACGCTACAGGGGAGAAATCCCGATCAGTATCCACGAATTTCTTTATCCCCTGTTGCAAGGTCAGGACTCCGTCGAGGTGAGGGCCGATGTTGAGCTGGGGGGCACCGATCAGAAATTTAATCTTCTTGTAGGGCGTGATCTCCAAAAAGAAGCAGGGCAGGAATCTCAGGTTGTAATGACCCTTCCTCTCCTGATTGGAACGGATGGAGTTCAAAAGATGAGCAAGAGTTACGGGAATTCGATCGGTGTTAATGAGACACCAAAAGAGATGTTTGGCAAGATCATGTCTGTATCCGACGATCTGATGTGGAACTACTATGAATTGCTGACAGACGCTTCTCTGCCTGAAGTGAAAAAGTTGCATCCCAAAGAGGCAAAAAAAAGATTGGCGCTGGAGATCGTAGAAAGATTTCATGACAAAAGTCAGGCGCAGGATGCCGCAGAGGAATTTGACAAGGTTTTTTCAAAAAAAGAAAAACCTTCCGACATTCCGGAGACTGTTTTCAAGGGGGATCATCTGCTTGTTGATTTGCTGAGTCAGTGTGGCGGATTCAAAAGCAAGACACAGATCCGTCAGTTGATCACTCAGGGGGCGGTGAGTGTGAATGAAAAGAGGGTGACGGACATAGGGTTTCGGTTGACGGGTCCCGGGCAGTATCTGGTCCGGGCGGGAAAGAGATGGTTTAACAAGATTGTTATTTCCTGATTTATTATAAGTAGTTATAGAAATATTTCACGTCCGTTTTAGACTCCATTGACACGGCGTCTTGAAGGAGTAGAATCGCCGCGTTCTCTGGCGGGTGAGGAGGACCAGAGAGGGATTTGTAGTTGTTGACATTTCTTCCGCGATTCTGTAGACGTCCGCCTCTTTGCCAATTCTTTGAAAACTGAATAGAATGCGCCAGTTAGGGCCTTGTATTTCTTTGATAACGAGGGACCTCGGATTTTTCGGAGACGAACCTTGAAAAAGGCAAGCGTTGCACCGGAGATGAAGAGGTCCGCCAGTTAAGTATTTAACTGGAGAGTTTGATTCTGGCTCAGAACGAACGCTGGCGGCGTGCTTAACACATGCAAGTCGCG
>CAYWRF010000002.1:0-37869 GCA_964460495.1 uncultured Pseudomonadota bacterium
CGACACAGGGGGCGTCACACCGATGGATCTGATACTGGAGGCAGGGGCGGGTCCGGTTGATCAGCTCCTGATCGGAACAGGTCCGGAGCCGGAAGTGTGTTTCAATAAAATCGACCGTCTCCCGACAGGCGACGGCCGAGGAGTACGGTCCAAAGTAGCGGGAGCCGTCCTTCCGGATCTGGCGTGTGACGTAGAGCCGCGGGAACCTGTCTTTGATGGAGAGCTTCAGGGAGAGGTAGCTCTTGTCGTCCCGGAGCTGGATATTGTATCGGGGCCTGTTCTTTTTGATCAGCGTATTTTCAAGGAGCAGCGCCTCTTTTTCATTCTCCGTTACGACACAATCGATATCCCTGACCTTCTTCATCAGAGAGGCGATCTGGTATCGCCCCTCCCTCTTCTTGCCGAAGTAATTGGAGATCCTCTTCCTGAGGTTGACCGCCTTCCCGACATACAGAACCCGACCGCTCTCATCCTTCATCAGGTAGACCCCGGGTGTTGTAGGGAATTGTGACGCTTTCTCTTCGAGTCTCATGTGGGGAGTATAGTAATGGGAGTGGTAAGAGGCCATCTCTTACGGAGTGGGGACTTAATGAAGGTACCGCGACGGCGTTCTGTCTCCGCCGATGATCCGGGACATCTGGTCAAAGACAAACTGGAGAAAGCGTTTCTTGTCCTGTTCCTCCATCGTCTTGATCACCGCCCCGGTCTCGAAGCTGGTCTCCGAGATTTGGGACTGCCAGACCACCTCCCCGACCGCCCGGATCGGGATCGACTCCTCATCCTCCAGCAGGATCTCAAGATGCAGGATCGACCCGTTCTCCAGCCGATGAGGGGTCATCAGCCTCAAGCCCCCTGCGCTGATGTCGTTGCTCAGGGTCTCGGAAAATTCGCTGATTCCCCCCCCGGGTCCCTCGATCGCATAGCTGACTGAAAGGGCGAGATCGAGGCGCGCATGCCTTCGTCTCTCGATATCAATGGATCGTGTTTCCACCCTCAAAGCAAACCACTTATCGGAAGGGGCGTCAAGGAGTTGCGCGGAAAAGAAAAGGTGCAGGTTCACCACCTGCCCCTTCCTGATTTTGTAGACGGTCTCGCTTTTTACCAGCGTTGACGTCCGCCAAAGTCATCGCGGCCACGGCCACCGCCGCCACCACCACGACCGCCGCGACCACCGCCACGGCCGCCGCCAAACCCGCCCTCACGGGGGGCCTGGGGACGCGCCTCGGCGACTGTCAGGGCCCGGCCTTCGCAATCCTTCCCGTTCAATTGGGATATTGCGTTGGTCGCCTCCTCGTCTGTCGACATCTCGACAAAACCGAAGCCCTTGCTCCGGCCCGAGTATCGATCCATGATGACTTGCGCCGACTCGACCGTTCCAGCCCCAGCAAACATCTGCTGGAGGGTCTCATCGGTTGCACTGTAGGGGAGATTCCCTACGTAGAGCTTCTTACCCATACGACCTCCTTAGCTTGGGGTGCCGCGGACGCTAAAGAGGCCCAAAACCACTTCGGTACTCTTACGGCGAGCGCACTCCAAAACAGCCCGATCATCCTATCCTGTGGTAAAAAAGTCAACTGGAGAATCACGGGAGAATCACGGGTGTGGAGGGCGATAGAAAGACAAAGAGTCCCAATTTCACGGGTCAGGGCCTCACGCATGTCGCAACAACATCAGAGATTGTGACAGGGCAGGCGCCCACCAAGCAGGAGTCAGATTCAAGATCCTCTTCATGCGCGAAGCGGTAAAGAATCCCCCCCGCTGAATTAATAGCTATTCTGCCATCACACGAGAAGTTTCCATTTGTGTTGATCAAATTCAAGGAGCCATCGACATAGCGATAGAGATTACAGGAAGAGGTTACCAGAGACAGATTCCCGGCCGATTGCAAGACAACCAGGTACAAATCTCCGGTCGTCTCATCAATGACGGAGCCTCGAATGCAACCTCCATTCAAAGATACCGGTTCTCGAATGTCACTGCTGCCTTCACGGACGAGGAGAGAGCAGACAGGAGGGCCACCCGAAGCCGTCAAGTCAATTCCACGGTTGATAGAGATGAAAAGCCTGTCCCGAACAGAATCATAGAGAAGAAGGGTAGCTCGGTTCTCTTCTCCAATTTGTTCCCAGCTCCCGTCATTAACACGGCAAGAAATGCCGGTGTTATGGCTGATACAGGTGAAAGGATCCGATCCCTTCGAGTAAGCGACAGCACTCTCTCCACGAAAATTGGTCGAAGCAGGTGAAATATCCTCCCAATCCCGCTCCGGCTTCTTTCGATAAAATCCAGATTGATAATTGGCGTTCAGACAGTTGGCATACAAAATATTCGTGTCCTTATCTAAGGTAGGAGTTCTGCAACCAAATGGCTGGCTCCCCGATGCGAGACTGGTCGCTGTTTTTTCGGAGAGGTCGAGTTCGACAATATCCGTCGAGGAGCCGAATAAATTCGATGTGCCGAAATAGAGCCTTGACCCCGAGGCGTCAAGGATCGCAGATTTTATTGATTGCCCCTCCTCCCCCTCATATTCATACACCGTATCCCAATGACCGTCTCCACGGGTGCGGAAGATCTTGCGGCCAGCGACGTGGTACAAGAGGTCACTTGTTCCATCGAACAGGAGAATCCCGTCGGTTAGACCTTGTTCAGCGACAGAAAGACTCCTGTTTGAATCGGCGTTATCGCAGAGGTTCGAAGCGGCAGAAGGAATGGGACCGGGTAGCCGATCTGCGTCTTTGCAGCCCAGGAATGAAAGCAGGATGAATAGTAATAGTTTTTTCACATCCTCACCAAACTGCAACCACCAATCCCGACAAACTGGTAACGGTCGCCCTGGAGATCTCCCGACTCATCGGTCGCAGACGGTATTTCTGAGCCGACATCCGATGAAGCGGGAACGTCCTCTTCTTCTGTATCCGAGACAGACTCCAGCGTCGGCGTCTCCTGATTATTCGGTGTTGCCTCCAGTGTCGGCACCAAATTCCCTCCTACACCGGTATCATCGTAGACCTTCTCCGGTTCCGGTGAACTCCCCTTCAGTACCACGATGGTATTGACCCCTACAACGGTATTGGAGAGAACGCGGAGCGTCGCGTCATACTGCGCCGGTTCATTTGGAGCGAAGCGTACGGTCAAGCTTGCCGATTCTCCGGGAAGAACCGTCACAGAGGAGGGTCCTGCCGTAAAGGCAGATCGGCTGATCTCAAGACCAGTGACTTCCAACGGCTCATTGCCGTCATTCTGGATAGAGAAGATCCGTTCCGTTGAATCCCCCATCGCAACGGACCCGAAGTCGATTTCTGACGTGGAAAGATGAAGTTCGGAATAAAAGGCATTCAAGACAACGACATGCACCGAATCGGTCGCGCTGTTTCCGGTCTGATCGGTGACGGTGACAAGGAACTTCAGGAGTGTGTCAGCGGTCACGGAAGGTGCGGTAAAGACCGGTGTGGCAGAGGTCGGATCGTCCAGGGTGACCGTGGGGCCTTCCAGCTGCCTCCATTCAAATGTGAGGGTATCTCCCTCATTCGGATCGCCGCTGGCCGTTGCATCCAGGATGGTTGAAAAGCCCTCATCGGCACTCTGATCCGGACCGGCATCGGCCCTGGGGGCAAGTGCCCCATTCACGACGATGATGCTGACATCCTGACTGACGCTGTTTCCGTCCCGATCAGTTGCCGTCACGGTCAAGGTATGACTCCCCAGCGGCAATGTGACACCTAACGAATGGCCAGTTCCTAAGGGGCCCTCCAGGTCCGACTCCCACTGGATCGAATCGTCGGGGATGGGCCCATCCTCCGGATCAAACGCCTCTGCCTCCAGGGTCACATTCGTTCCATTGAAGATGGTTTGCCCTTCTGCCGGTGATAGGATGACGAGCCTAGGGGGCTTTGAGGTAACACGAAAAGGCTGGGAATCGACCGAGGTCGTGTTGAAACCATCGGTCACGACGACCCGGACGACCGCGCGATCGCTTCCACCCAGTTTCGCTGTGTCGTACTGGAGGGAGGCTTGGTGCAACTCAACGCCAATCGTCTCAAATACCTCCCCCCCATTGATACTGTACAGCACCGAATAGCTTAATCGGTCACCATCTTCATCGGTTGCCGTCCATGCGACGTTCAGCATCCCCTGAACGAGACCTCCACCCTGAGGAGAGGTGAGGGTCACAACCGGTGCGTGATTCGTTTTGGATCGTTCAGCGATAACCTGCCCCCCTCTGATAAGCTGGATCTTTTCTACCCCCTCCAGATCCGGCAAGATCAGGTTAAAGGTAAAGGTTTTCTCATTGTTTCCCTCAAAGCCGGTCATCCCTCCCGCATCGACAAGCGGAAATTCAAAGATAAGATTGCCGCTTGCATCGATCGCGCGGACCAAGACAGAGTTTCCCTCCGAGGTTTCTTCAACAGAATCCGGTATGGAATCAGTTTGATAGATCGGCTGGATCTCTCCAGCCCCTTCGGGAGAGATCGAGCCGGCTACGAGCAGCGAGGGAATCGTTGCGACGCCGGTGCAGTTAAGGATGTGCCCACAGCCGCGGGCATTGGCGGGATCAGCAAGACGGGACCTCAGACGTTCAAAGAGAAACTGGTAGCGTTGCGGATGGACCCATCGACGGTAATTGCCGGACTGTGACGGGTTAGTCGGCTTATAGGCCATGAAATCGATAGCTCCCGAACCGGGACAATTCGCAAGATTTGAAGAAGTGCAGGTAGACCAGTCAGCGGCTGACACTGGCAGGATCGTTTCTTTTTCCTCGGTATCAAAACCGACTTCAGAAATGGTTCCCATGTCGGTGGTGTGGTTGTCAGTATAACCACCGGGGCAATGTTCGCCAACAGACTTATGGGTATGACAGAGGCCGTAGGTATGGCCGATCTCATGGGCAAACATCTGCTCCGCGTCTGTCGGGTTGGACATGCCCATGCCGACTCTGCCGGGGATATCCTCGGCCCAACCTGATGCTGAATAATCAAATGGATACCAACCAAAGGTACGATCAGGTGGGGTGACATTACCAAGATGGGAGGCAAAGAAAAGTACCACCAATACCTTCTTATAATTACCGAGGGTAATGTCCCAGCCTACGGCTAGCGGAGGACGACGGACATAGGTGATGCCGGAGAGCGGAAAGATCTTCTTGAAAAGCTTTGTCCCGTCCACCATGGCGGATACAGATGGAAGGGGACGGCCCAAAATTGAAAGAGGAATATAGTGAATTCTCGGCTGATAGTTGTTCCAAAACGTGGACGACCAGGCAAACAGATTATTTTGGTAATCACTCTCCAGATGACGGGCGACTCGAGCCCCAGTCGCCGGATTGATCTCTAGCCGGAATTCCACATTGACGGAGTCCGAACACGATCCGCACTGGGTCATATAGCCCGGCACGTGGAAGTTAAGCGTGTGGTTGACGGTTCCCCTGTCCGGATTGGGGACGACGTCGATCGGGCCGTTTTGCGATTGCAAGGGGGAGCCGTAAACCTCGTTTCCCGAACGAAAGACGCGTAGAATCCCATCAACATTACGGATCGTATCATCGTCCATCGGCGCCATCCCGCCAAAGCTGTTTTGCCCGGCAAAGAGCTCTGCGTCGATAAAGACCCGCACCTCGGTCGGTTTGCTCGCAACAAGGGGAAGGCTGTTATCGGTGGTTTGTATCGCCTGCGTCACCTCGAAATTCGAGACAGTCAAATCAAGTGCCGAGATCCCACGGCCGGCTAATGAGATCGTGCGAACAGGGAGATAGTAATCGTTGGAATATATCGTTAGCGCACCGCTCTGATCGCCAATGGCAGTCGGACGGTAACGGACCTGTAACGTTCTTTCAGTGGCGGGGGGGACCGTAATGGTGGTACTGAGGGGGCTAAAGGCAGGGTGATTACTCTCTACATTTGAAATGGTGAGGGACTCGCCCCCATTGTTCTGAATAACGAGGGGGAGATCCAGTATCCCTGCATTACTCAGGTTACGAGGATCAACAGCGACGTTCTCGAAGTTGAGGGAATCAACGACGGAGATGCGCGGTGTAACACCTCGGCCTGTCAAGCCGATTGTGAGGCTCGGCAACTGCGGATCGTTACTCCTCACGATCAGATCCCCGCTCAAAGTCGTCTCTGAGGTCGGTGCGAAGCGAACCTCAAAGTCCTGAGAACCGCCGCCTGGTGCGATGGAAACAGTCGAGGGAGAGGCAGTTACGGCAGTCGACGGTGAAATAAAGCTCGTGATCGTCAATGTCGACGTCCCGTTGTTGGCAAGGTTCAAGACACGGCTGAGCGAGCCGCCCAGGTGAATGTCTCCCCACGAGAGATTGAGTGTAGAGGGGTTGACGGAAGGTGAAACCCCCGTCCCCCTCAATGCAATGTTTGGAGAGGAGTTCGAGGGGTCATTCGAGTTCAGTGACAAGTTATCCGTCTGGAAACCATTGACGGTAGGATTAAAATTCACCTGCACCGTCGCGGACTGACCCGGACTCAATGAGGTCACCGAGGGGCCTGTGAAGGAGAAGGCCCCGCCTGCCATCTGAAAGGAGCTTAGGTTGAGCGTGTTCGAAAAGGTGTTGTTGAGATTGGAAATCGTGATTGTTGTCGTGCGTACCTCCCCCAATGGGGTTGACCCGAAATTGTAACTCCCCGGAGCAATCTGGAGATAGGGTGCCACTCCTGTAACGCTCAGACCTAACGGGATTGTTGGTACATCCGGATCGTTGCTGTCAATGGTCACCTGCCCGGTGAAATCACCCCTCGCTGAGGGTATTGCATTGATTGTAAACGACTGGGCGCTGCCGGGACCGACGCTCAACGAAGTCCCCGAGAGACTGAAAGGAGCGGAAATGTCAAGGCTCCCGGTCAGCGTCGCATCACCGACATTGCTGACCGACAAGATCCTCGATGAGGAACTATTGACCTGGAGCTGTCCAAAATCAAAGTCGGTGACATTCGTGGTGATATTTGGCTGGGGTTGATAGCCGACCCCCGCCAGAGAGACCTGAGGAATGGATACAAAGGCGCTCGAGAAACTGACGTTTCCGGAAAAGATGCCACCGGAGCCAGGGGCAAAGGTTACTGTAAATGACTGGGACCCTCCGGCGCCGATACCAAACGATTGGGGAGAGACACTAAATGCCGAGCTCGAAGAGGCACTGCCTGCAAGCATCCCGCCGCCAGTGTTTCTCAACGTGAACGACCGTGTGGTGGAACCACCCACCGTCACGCTGCCGAAATCCAGGGTATCGGCACTGAGTGCTGGAACCGGTGTGGGTGGCGGAAGGCCCGATCCCGAAACTGAAACGGAGTCTGAACGCATGCCACCGGTGAAACTGACCGTCATTGTTCCTGAATAGGTGACTGCAGAGGCAGGAGAGAAGGTAATCGTGACATCAACAACCTGTGCGTTCTCGATGGTAAACGTCGAGGGATTTGCCGAGAATCCGGGAGGGACCGAGATCGTGGCGACGACGGGTGAAGGGTAGACACAGCTCCCCAGATAACGGATGGTTGCTGTTCTGGTGGCCTGGCTTCCGACGATGACACTCCCGAAGCTGTAAGAAGAGGCGGTAAAACCGCCGGAGGGCTGGATGCAGAGAAAGGCCTCGCCCCGACCGGAGTGAAGGAAGAACAGAACGAACAGAAAGAAAATTTTTTTGCCCCAGCTCGACACTGAATGATGCCCTTCCTATTCCCCGCAAAGATTTCATGAGCAATTTGTATGCCATTCGGGACGGTCTGTTTTGATTCCGGAAATAAGATGAAAAAACAAAAGGAAACTGGCCTCTTATGCTGAAATCGGTTTTTTTGGTCTCCGAGGACGGGGCAACTTTGATTCAGGGACCGTTCGAAATCCGGAATCAGCGAGTCTATTTTTCGGACGGTCAGGACTTGGCGGGCCAATAGAGTTATGAGAAAGGCTCTTCAAGCCTGTTATTCCAGAGGAATTTGCGTGTCATCTCGACAGTGACGCCGCTCAATGCGATCAGGGAGATAAGGTTCGGTATCGCCATAAGGCCGTTCGCGATATCGGCGAATGACCAGACGAGGGGGAGTGTTGCAACCGAACCTACCATCACGGCGGCGACCCAGAGGATCCGGTACGGGAGGATCACCCGATGCCCCAGGAGGTACTCCGCCGCCTTTTCGCCATAATAGGACCAGCCGAGGATTGTTGAGAAGACAAAGGTCAGGAGACCGAGGGTCAGGGCCGCGGGACCGATAACAGGGAGATGGCTGAAGGCCGCCTTGGTCAGCGCCGCCCCTTTGAGGCCCTCCTGCCAATCGCCGGCGCTTACAATCACAAGACCGGTCATAGCGCAGACCACAACGGTGTCCCAGAAGGTGCCGGTCGAAGAGACGAGGGCCTGTCGGACCGGGTTACGGGTCTGGGCTGCTGCCGCTACAATCGGGGCGCTCCCCATCCCCGATTCGTTGGAAAAGAGCCCCCGCGCCACACCAAAACGGATCGCCTCCTTCATGCCGGCCCCCAGAAAACCGCCCACCGCCGCCTGTCCTGTAAATGCCGAATGGATGATCGTCTGAAGAGAGGGGAGGATCTGATCGGCATGCATCATCAGGATGACGGCACAGCCGGCCACATAAGAAATCGCCATAAAGGGGACAAGCCCCTCGCAGACACGGGCGATTGAACGGATCCCGCCGAGGATCACAAGTGCGGTCAAGGCGGTCATCACGACCCCGGTTGCCCAGGGAGAGACATGAAAGGTCTCGGTCATCATCTGGGCAATCGAATTCGCCTGGACCATGTTCCCGATCCCGAAGCCGGCTATCGCCGTGAAGAGGGCAAAGAGGACCCCGAGCCACTTCAGTTTAAGTCCGCGCTCGAGGACGTACATCGGGCCCCCGGACATCGAGCCGTCCGGATTCCGGACACGAAAACAGACAGAGAGGAGCGCCTCCGCGTATTTTGTCGCGATTCCGAAGACGCCTGTCAGCCACATCCAGAGGATCGCCCCCGGCCCCCCGGCAGAGACCGCTGTGGCGACCCCGACGATGTTTCCCGTCCCGATCGTCGCCGCAAGCGCGGTGGTCAGGGCGCCGAACTGGCTGATATCCCCCTCTCCCTCGGTTTCCCGTCTGAGCGAAATCCGGATCGCCCGTCCCAGATACCTTTGGATAAAACGGAGACGGACCGTGAGGAAGAGGTGGGTACCGATGAGGAGTATGAGGAGAGGTGGCCCCCAGACCCAATCACTTATCTTTGAGAGAGAGACCTCAAGGGACTGGAGAAGTGTCGGCACCAGGGATCTTTTATGTTCAATTTACGCGGTCGTCAACCTTTCCCACAGCCGCTTGATCCGGTCACGGATCTCGGCCGCCTTTTCAAATTCCAGGGAGACCGCCGCCTTTTTCATCTCCTTCCTCAGGCGTTCAATCTCTCCTTCGATCTTGTCGGCCGGTACCTCTTCTTCCCCTTGCGGTTTAAGCGGCACCGTAACGTAATCCTTTTCATAGATCGAGTGCAGGGCATCACTGATATTTTTCTTGATGGAGGTCGGTGTTATCCCATGTTTCTTGTTGAAGAGAGACTGGAGTTTTCGCCGCCTCTCCGTCTCGGCAATCGCTTTTTTCATCGAGTCGGTCATCCGGTCTGCGTAAAGGATCACCTCGCCATTGATGTTTCGCGCCGCCCGCCCAAAGGTCTGGACGAGCGACCTCTCCGACCGGAGGAACCCCTCCTTGTCGGCATCCAGGATCGCGACGAGGGAGACCTCTGGCAGATCAAGCCCCTCCCGTAGCAGATTGATCCCGATCAGGATATCAAAGGAGCCGAGGCGCAACTCCCTTAAAATTTCAACCCGCTCGAGCGTCTCGATGTCGGAGTGGAGATATTTTACGCGGAGCCCCCTCTCCTGATAGTAACGGGTGAGGTCCTCCGCCATCTTTTTGGTCAGCGTCGTGACAAGGACCCGCTCGCCCCGTTCCACCCGTTTTCGGATCTCTCGCTCGAGATCCTCCACCTGACGTGAGACCGGACGGACGGTCGGTTTCGGGTCGATCAGCCCGGTTGGCCGGATGATCTGCTCGACAATCTCCCCCTTCGATCTCTCAAGCTCGTAGTCGGCCGGTGTCGCCGAGACGAAGAGACACTGGTTTACGGTGGTCTCAAACTCCTCGAACTTGAGCGGCCTGTTGTCCAGCGCCGAGGGGAGTCGAAACCCGTAATCGACGAGGTTCTGCTTCCGGCTCCGGTCGCCATGGTACATCCCGTTCAGCTGAGGGACAGTGATGTGGCTCTCATCAATAAAAAGGAGGAAGTCCCGCGGGAAGTAGTCGATCAAGGTCGGCGGTGGCTCACCGGCCCCCCTCCCGGTGATGTGGCGGGAGTAATTTTCAATCCCCTTGCAGAAGCCGATCTCCTCCATCATCTCGAGATCAAAGCGGGTCCTCTGCTCGAGCCTCTGGGCCTCGAGGAGCCTTCCGTTGATCCGCAGCTCCTTGAGCCTTTCCTTCAGCTCTTGTCGGATCGTCTCCATAGCCCGTTTCATCTGCTCCCTGGGTGTCACGTAGTGCGAGGCAGGATAGATCGTGATTTCATTTAAGGGGTGGAGTGTCGTCCCCTTCAGCGCTTCAATTTCCGTAATACGATCAATCTCATCCCCGAAAAATTCTATCCGAACCGCCCGTTCTTCCTCATGCGCAGGAAAAATCTCCACGACATCGCCGCGCACCCGAAAGGCCCCCCGGTGGAAGTCATAGTCGTTTCTCTCATACTGGACCTTGATCAGGTCCTTCAAAAGGGCTTGTCGCGGGTATTCGGTTCCCTTTTTGATCGGAACGACCAGGCCGTGATACGCCTCCGGTGAGCCGAGGCCGTAGATGCAGGAGACCGAGGCAACGATGATCGTGTCCCGGCGCTCAAAAAGGGACCGCGTCGCCCCATGACGGAGCTTGTCGATCTCTTCGTTAATCGAGGAGTCTTTCTCGATATAGAGGTCCTGCTGCGGGACATACGCCTCCGGCTGATAGTAGTCATAGTAAGAGACGAAGTACTCCACGGCATTTTCCGGGAAGAGTTCCCTGAATTCGGAATAGAGCTGGGCCGCAAGCGTCTTGTTGGGGGCGATCACGAGGGTCGGTCGCTGGGTATTGGCGATGACGTGGGCCATTGAGAAGGTCTTCCCGGATCCGGTGACCCCCAACAGGGTCTGGTGCCTTTTCCCCTCAATAACCCCCTCGGTCATCTGTTCGATCGCCCCCGGCTGATCCCCCTTTGGGGTAAAATCGCTGACCAGCCGAAATTTGGTGTCTTTCATAATGTATTCTAAAAATATTTATTATTAATGTTATTAATAAATTTTATAAGTATTTACAATAGCTTAAATACTTTTATGAATTCTAATAATAATACATTAACAAAAAAACAGTAGACTCCACTCCTTGATCTCCCGATAATCATCTTAAGGAAGGACCCCTTTATGCCTGATCTATTTAACTATCTCAACTATCGCCATTTTCTCAAGGATTACTACCGGGGGGAGAAGGAGAAGAAGGGGTCCCGCTTTTCATTCCGCAACTTTTCCCGTCAGGCCGGCCTCTCTTCCCCGAACTTTCTCCAATTGGTCATGGAGGGGAAGAGGAACCTGGGGCCTGACGGGATCCGGGGTTTCATCAAGGCGCTTCATCTGAACAAGGAGGAGTCGGTCTTTTTTGAAAACCTCGTCCACTTCAATCAGGCGACAAGCGATGAGGAAAGGAACAGTTGCTATCAAAAACTCTCAACCTCGCGCCGTTATCGGGAGATCCGGAAGATCGAGAAGGATTACTTTGTCTACTACTCCCGCTGGTATTATCCCGCGGTTCGGGAACTGGTCCTGCTCCCCGATTTCAGGGAAGACCCCGAATGGATCGCGAAGAGACTCTTCCCGACGATCACGGCGCATCAGGCGAAGACCGCCATTGAACTCCTCCTCGAGCTCTCGTTTCTGAAGCGCGACGCCTCGGGCCGTCTGATCCAGTCTGAGCGGAATATCGCGACCGATCGGGAGGTCGCCTCTCTGGCGGTCTCGAATTTCCACCGGGAGATGATCCGGAAGGCGGCTGAGTCGATCGAGAAGACGCCGCGGGATCGTCGGGATATCTCTTCACTGACCCTCGCCCTCTCGCGGGAGAAATTCGAGGAGGCGAAGAGGCGGATCCAGGATTTCAGACGGGAACTGAATGTCCTGATGTCCGAGGAGGGAAAGCTCGACACCGTTTATCAGATCAATTTTCAGATCTTCAATCTCTCGGAGGTCCCATGGCCTTCTCCTTAAGGAGTCTTTTTTTTCTCTATCTTGTTTGTATCCTCACGTCGTGTCAGGGGACAGAGACGGGAAACCCGTCTAGCCTCCCGTCGGGGGAACCGGTCGACTCCTCCCAGGAGGGTGCAGAGGCAACCTATGAGAGCTCGGCGGGTCCTGTGGAGGCTGAGTATGATTCCGCGTGGAGTGTCGAGGAGAAGCCGGCCGCCGGAGGCCCTGCGAAGAGCACGGGGGGCGAGGTTCCCGCTTCCCCTCCCTGTGCCAATTGTTTTTTCGCTGATGCCTTTGCGGAAGGGATAGACACCTCTGAGTCCCCCTTCACCGAATTTACTGATGGGACGAGCAAGGCGACCCTCTTTTTTGTGACACTCGATCAAGAACCGGCGAGCCTTGAATCCTATCTCCAGGATTTTTTCCCCGGCCGGGGCTTCAGGTCCTTTTCCAACCGCCATATTCCCGGATTCAGCTATGACAACCCCGAGTCAGGGGAAACGGGAGGGGATCGGCAGGAGTATTATTTCCTGAAGGATGAACTCCTCCTCTATCTCATCACGGACCTCTACGACGCCAACGACGGCAGGGCGAGCTTCGAAATCCTGATCGATTCCCTGCGGTTCCTCTGATCGGCTGTATTCTCCAGAATACAAAATCAGTCCCCTCTGAGTAGACATACTGGGGGACCCTGCCGATAATCGGGACATGAAAGGGAGGGAACCATGAACAGAAAAAATAATCTCGTCGCCGTATTCGTTCTGCTTCTTCAGGCGGGATGCCTGCGTGAAGGAACATTGACTCCAGGATCGGTTCCAACAGAGCCCGAAACGGCGTTGGTTGATCCGGAACTGGCGGCACTGAACTGCAAGCGCCTCGATCTCTATTGGGAAAAGGTTCAGCAGAAAATGAAGGATCGCAGGGCTTGGGAGATCCCGGTTAACGCTACCACCGATTCTGCCCCGGTGCTCCCTGCCGCAGAGGGTGAAGCGGTCTCTGCATCTGCCGAGGGATCGGGTCAGAAAACGACCATCGTCTCCGAGGCAGATTTCGTGAAGGCGGACCGGGATCTTTTCTTTCTCGTCCGCCCCGATACAAACCGGACAGGGGCAATCTTCTACGCCTTTGGGGTCAAGGAGACCGGCGAGATCCTGCTTCTCGATTCGGTGGAGCTTGAAGGGGTTCCGCAGGAGTTCCTCTACGACGGACAGAACGTACTTGTCATTGCACGAGAGACCGGTCCCGGTTCTTCTTATGGCACGCTTCTGCACCGGATTTCGGTCAGGAATCCCGGAGAGTTGGCGGTCACCGGATCCCTGATCCTGAAAAATCAGTCCTATGTAACGTCGCGGCTTGTGGGAGGAACCGCCCACCTCGTGGTAGAGCATACCGTTCCCTTCTGGATCGAGGAATCTCCGACCGTTGATCTCGTTTTTGCCAAGTCACAGCCTCTCCACGATGGAGGACCCGAGGTCCCAATCACCTCATGCGGGTGCACCTTTGTTCCTGATGAGGTCCTGGACCGAAATAGTGGACAGAATGTCATCACCGTTCTCTCGCTTCCGATCCGGCAGGAACAGTTCTCCCCCAAGGGGCACTCCGTCATCACCGCCTCCGGTCAACCGATCGTCTCCGTTGGTGCGAATGCACTCTATATTGGCGTCAGTTCTTCCTGGGGATCGGATTCGGAGATCTTCAAATTCAGCTTGAATCAGGGCGATGA
This sequence comes from uncultured Pseudomonadota bacterium, assembly GCA_964460495.1. Taxonomy (GTDB): domain Bacteria; phylum UBA10199; class UBA10199; order JACPAL01; family JACPAL01; genus CAYWRF01. The sequence goes on from CAYWRF010000002.1 coordinate 13,965, forward strand.
TGTCGCCCGATTTGCGGCGAAGGGGGAGGTCCCCGGCAGACTGGAGACCGCCTTTCAGGGGGGTGGCTACAACTCCCAGTTTTCCATGGATGAGCATGCCGGATACCTCCGGGTTGCGACGACCACCGGGGCTCTGTGGTGGGGAGGGGAGGCCGAGAGCTCGCTCTTTGTGTTGGCCGAGGAGGGTCGCGAACTCAAGGTCGTTGGGGAACTGCGCGATCTGCATCATGGGGAGGCGGTTTATGCGGTACGGTTTATCGGTGACAAGGGGTACGTCGTGACCTTCAAGAAGATCGATCCGCTGTTTGTCGTCGATCTTTCCGACCCGACCCGCCCCCAACTCTCGGGGCAGCTGGAGGTCCCCGGTTTCTCAACCTTTCTGATGCCGTTGGGGAATGACCGAATCCTCGGGATCGGCAAGGAGGCCGATGATCAAGGGGATTTTGCCTGGTATCTGGGTCTTAAGCTTTCGCTGTTTGATGTCTCCAATCCCTCCTCTCCGGCCCTTGTTCAGAGCGTGACAATCGGAGAACGGGGGACTGAATCAGAGGCGCTGACGGACCACCGGGCATTCAGCACCTTTCCCGAACGGAATTTGATCGCCTTCCCGGTCGACCTCGTTACTGAGATTTCGGGTGAGAGCGATATGGGATGGAGACCGATCGGCAATCCCGATCACTCCGAGGAGCAGATCTGGAAGGTCGATCAGGACGCCGGTTTTTCGCGAGTCGGTGCGATCCGTCACGATGACCTTTCTGGCGATTCGTCGGATAAGATCTGTGACGATCTCTGGGAGTGCCCGTTTGACGGGACTCGGATGCGCCGCGCCTTCGAGGCAAACGGTTTTCTGATCACCCTCTCCGAGTCGGGCCTCAAGGCGCACTCCTTTGACGATTTTGAAACGGTCAGAGGGCTCTTCCAGATCCCAATAGAGGGATATTTTTATTGACCAGGCGATTTGATTCCCCAACTCGTCGTCCCGTCGGGGTTGTCCTTGAGCTCAATCCCGTGGGCGGCGAGCTCTTTCCGGATCTGATCCGCCTTTTGCCAGTTTTTGGAATTCCTCGCCTGCTGTCTCCCGAGGATCAACCTTTCGATTTCCTCAGGTTGCAGATTCACCTGACCTAATCGTGAGGCCTTCTGGGACCCGAGGAATTCCTCTGGCCGCTGACCGAAGATGCCGAGGACCTCAAAAATCCTGCCGATCTCTTCTCTTAATATATTTTGGGATCCGGGATTGATCTCCTTTTTCTTATCCATCCAGGAGTTCAGGCGACGCAGCCGATCAAAGAGGACCCCCAAAAAGGCGGCGGTATTGAAATCATCGTCCATCGCCTTTTCAAGTGCAGGGTAGAGATTCATATCCGGCAGCGTGCTCGTACCCGACTCGAGCGAATTCAACCGGTGGAGTGTCTCGTAGAACCGGCTGACGGACTCTTCAGCGGCGTCGAGGTTCTTCTCCGTAAAATTCAAGGGGCTCCGGTAGTGACTGGAGAGGAGAAAAAGCCGGATCGCCTCGCTTGACCAGCGCTGGAGCATCGAGGCGACTGTGCGGATATTCCCGAGCGACTTGCTCATCTTCTCTTCTTCGATATTCACAAAACCGTTGTGGATCCAGTATCGGGCGAGTATTTTCCCCGTGGAGGCCTCGCTCTGCGCAATCTCGTTTTCGTGGTGCGGAAAAATCAGATCCCTCCCGCCGCCGTGGATATCAAAAGATTCGCCGAGGTACCTCATGCTCATCGCGCTGCACTCAATATGCCACCCCGGCCTCCCCTCTCCCCAGGGGGAAAGCCACTTCGGCTCGCCCGGTTTGGATCCCTTCCAGAGGACAAAATCGAGCGGGTCCTGCTTTTTTTGATCGACCTCGACACGGGCCCCCGCCTCCAGTTCGTCGATTTTTTTGTGTGAGAGTTTCCCGTACGAGGCAAACTTCCGGATTGAGAAGACGACGTCATTTCCGGCCCGATAGGCGAACCCCTTCCTTTCAAGATCAGAAATAAGGTGGAGCATCTCGGGGATATGCTGTGTCGCTCGCGGCTCCTTTTGAGGGGGCTTGATCCCCAGCTGATTCATGACCTCCGTATAGGCACGGATATATTTTTCGGAGACCGCCTCGCAGGAGAGCCCTGTCTCCGCCGATTTTTTGATGATCTTGTCATCAACGTCCGTGAAATTTCTGACGTAATCGACCTTGAACCCTCGCTGCGAGAGATAACGGTAGATCACATCGAAGACGACGGCGGCCCTCGCATGACCGAGATGGCTCTCATCATAGGCGGTTATGCCGCAGACATACATCCGCACCTCGCCCGGTGTTTGAGGGACAAATTCTTCCTTTCTTCGGGTCAGTGAATTGTAGATTTGCAGGGTCATTTTTCAGTCAGGAGGGCAATCACCTGGCAGACAACCTCATCTCCCTTTCCTACCGCGTCAACCCCCTCCCCTCGCCTCGCCTTCAGGTTGATCCGCTCGATCGGGATCGCCAGGAGTTCCGAGAGGTTTCCCCTCATTTTTTCAAGGTGGGGAGAGAGACGTGGGGATTCCAGAAGGAGGTTCGCGTCGATGTTGCCGATCTGGAACCCACGTTTTTGAAGAAGGGCGACTGTCTCCCGGATGAAAACCGCGGAATCGGCCCCCTTCCATCGTGCGTCCGTGTCCGGGAAATAATGGCCAATATCACCCAACCCCGCCGCCCCTAGCAGCGCCTCTGTCACCGCATGATAGAGGCAGTCCCCGTCCGAGTGGCCGACCGGTCCCTTGTCGCACGGTATCAGGACCCCTCCCAATCGGAACGATTTTCCTCCGATCAAACGGTGGATGTCATACCCCAATCCAACCCTCACCGGCTCATCTCCTTGTCCCGAAAGACCCACTCAAAGAAAACAAGATCCTCGGGGGTTGTAATCTTCACGTTGTAGGGATTTCCCTCCAAAACCTTTACCGGGAGCCCCAGCCTCTCGACCAGCATCGCCTCATCGGTCCCCGTAAAGCGATCCTTCTCCGCCGCCTCAAGGGCTTTCTTAAGTATTTCGTACTGAAACGCCTGTGGGGTTTGGATGTTCCATAATTTACTTCGATCCGTTGTTCGCGTCACAAACCCCTGGCTCACCTCTTTCAGTGTGGCTGTGACCGGAGTCCCCAGGACTGAGGCGCCATAACGGACTGCCGCATCGAGCGTCCTCCCGATCATCTCAGGCGTAACAAATGGGCGGACACCATCATGAACCACTACACACTCGCAGGGGGGGATCGCGCGAAACCCCTTTTGAACAGAATATTGCCTTTCTTCACCTCCCGCGAGGATTCGCGATACCTTTTTAAATCCGCTCTTCTCTACGAGTTTGCGGCCTGACTCAATCTCCGCTTCGGGGAGCAGGAGGCAAACCCCTGCTATCTGGTCCGATTGCTCAAATGAGGACAGTGTCCACCACAGGACCGGCTTCCCCCTTATTTTCTGAAACTGCTTTGTCGTCCCGAAACGGCGTCCGAGGCCGGCCGCCGGAATGATTGCGAACGCGGTCATCTACCCCTGGAAGAGCTTTTGGAGTCCCTTTAGGATTTCTTCCTCAGAAGAGCCTTGGGCAATTGCCAGCTCTTTCACGAGAAGACTCCGTGCCGTATCCAGCATCTTTCTCTCCCCAAACGAGAGTTCCTTTTCATACTTGAGGAGGGAGAGGTCCCTCAAAACCTCTGCGATCTCGTAGACCGAACCGGTCTTGATCTTGTCCATATACTCCCGATAGCGACGGTTCCAGGTTTGGTGATCGATGGTGATGTCCCGTTCCTTCAGGATCTCGTAAACCTCATCAACCTGATCCTCATCGATGATCTCCCTCAAGCCAACCGACTTGACGTTTTGGGTCGGCACCATGATCGTCATTCCGTTATCGAGGATCCGAAGGATATAGAAGGTCTGCTTGTTGCCGGCGATCTCCCTCGTTTCTATCGATTGGACCTCTCCGACACCGTGAGCGGGGTAGACTGCCTTATCACCTGGTTTAAATTGCATCGGCATGTTCTGGAACCTCCTTCTGAAAGGGGCTAAAAACCCGTTTAAAGTCGCGTCTGACTATCATAAATGACTCATTTGGTCAAAGTTTTTTTGACCTAATTTTTTTTGACTCTTCCCATCTCCCTGTACTAACGTCCCCGGCTATCCCGAGACCGGAGGGCCCTTTTTTGTCCATTCTTCAAGGGGTTGCCCCAACGGGGCGAGCCCCTCCTCAAGTCGGGCAGGTAGCTCAGTCGGTAGAGCGGCAGACTGAAAATCTGCGCGTCGGGGGTTCGATTCCCTCCCTGCCCACAAAAAAATGGGGGATCCCTTTTCAAGGATCCCCCGCCCCATCCAGCTTCCATTGAGCTTATCGGTGACCCCCCACAAAAGTTGCTATCCTTTTTCCTGAAATTCGGTAAAATACAGGATGAAGGTCTTGCTCATGAAAATGGTCTCTTTGCTTTTGGCCCTGTTGGGTTTTTCCCTCTTACCGGTTGTCCCGAACCAGCTTGAAGCAGCAACCATCATCAAGTTTAAAGAGGGCGGCAATCTGCAGGCCCTTCAGGCGAAGACAAAAGGGGTCCGCTACCTGCCGAGTCTTGGATTGGCGATCGTCAAATCATCCCTCCCCCCCTCATCCCCTGACGTTGATTTTCAGGAGGATGACCAACCGATCGAGATGGCGGCGTTGCCGAATGACACCTACCTTGGAGAATCCTTTCACCTCGGCTGGGCCGATGAGCTTCTCAATTACTCATCCGCCTGGGGCAAGACAACCGGGGCGTCCGATCTGGTTGTTGCGATCCTGGATACCGGAATTGATCTCTACCATAAGGATCTTCAGGGTAATATTTGGGTGAATTCGGGAGAGATCCCTTCCAACGGATCGGACGATGACCATAACGGGTATACCGATGATGTTACAGGATATGATTTCATTAACGACGATATCGATCCCTCCGATGACTCCGGACACGGGACCCATGTCGCCGGGATCATCGGGGCGGTCGGGGATAACGAGTTTGGAATCGCCGGCATGAACTGGCGTGTCAGTCTGCTTCCCTTGAAGATTGCGGATGCCGAAGGGAATGGCCGGACATCCGCTGTTCTCGAGGCGATTGATTATGCGATTCGGAGTGGCGCCAGGATTATCAACGCCAGCTGGGTTGTACGTCCCAAAAAAGACGGCATGGTCTCTCTCGAGGCGATGCAACATGCATTTGAGAAACTGGAGGAGAAGGGGATCCTTGTCGTTGCCGCCGCGGGAAATGGCCGGGATGGTGAGGGGGGAAAGAACCTGTCGGAGGAACCTTTTTATCCCGCGAGCCTCCATCTCGGCAATTTTCTCGTGGCGGCCGCGGTGAATTCCGAGGGGAAACTCACTCCTGTTTCGAATTATGGATCGGAGTCGGTTGACCTCGGGGCCCCGGGTCATTCTGTCCTCTCCACCTATCCGGGCGATCGTTTCCAGCGCTCGAGCGGGACCTCTGTCTCTGCGGCCTTTATTACCGGCGCCGCCGGGCTGGTTCTGGCGCTCCATCCGGAATGGAAGGCGGAGCAACTGGTTCAGGCGCTGAAGTCGACGGCAAGGCCGGTTGATGACCTTCAAGGCCGTGTCGGAACCGGTGGGGTGCTGGATGTCGGAAAGGCTGTTGAGTGGCAACCGGTTCAAGTGACGACGGCGTCCGGGTCGACAAGTTCTCAGGCAAAGGATATACCGGTTGAGAAAAATAAGGAGGGAGCACCCCCTCCACCGTCTCGTGGCAGTGGAGGGGGGTGTTCCCGGGTGGGCTACTGAGGGGTGGCCTTGGCGGCCGGGGCAGAGGGGGCTCGTCCCGTTGGGGAGAGCTCGTGGATCGTGGTAGGACCGGTTACCGTCAGATATTTTGAAACCTTCTCAAACATCTTCGGTCCGATTCCCTTCACTTCCTGAAGCTCATCGACTGCCTTGAAGGGGTGGGCGCCCCGGAAGGCGACGATCGCGTCCGCCTTGGATTTTCCAATCCCAGGCAGGAGCATGAGCTCGGTGACACTGGCGGTATTCAGATTGACGAACCCTTCCACCGGTTTCACCTTTGCGAAGGCCGGTGAGAGGCTGAGTGTGAGGGCCACAAGGGCCATGATGACTGTGCGTTTCATGATGTTTCCTCCTATGGGTTAATGGGTTGTTTTTTGAACTGCCGATCACGAATATGAAGACGACCGTTGATAGGATACGCATCGAGGATCACGTTCAGTGAGTTGTCCCGATTGACGAAGCAGATACCGATCTTCGTCCAGCGATCCTTCTGTTCCGCTTCACGTTCGATCACTGTGTAGACATCCTTGATCATTACCGTTTCGTTCATGACTTCATTCCTTTCTGTCCCCCCGCGGTGAGGACAAGGAAGGAACTAGCAATCGATGTGCCATCTTGTTTTCTGCCTTGAAAAAGTCTGGAGAGGTGATCGGTCCGTCCGGATTTCGAACCGGCAGTCCGGAAATCGAACTAGTTTTGTCTTTCGATCACGTAATCGGCGAGTGAGAGAAGCGCTTCACGTTCGATCGAAGGTTTGAAAAGGGAAAGGGACTCCTTGGCTTGTGCCACAAATTTTTGGGCTCGGGTGTGGGTTCCCTTAAGACCGCCGTATTTCTCAATCACCGAGACGATCTCCTTGAAGTGATTCTCTTCAAGCCTTTCGGCGATCAAGGCATCTTTGATCAGCCTCTTTTCCGGTTCCGTGGCCCTGGAAAGGGCAATGATGAGGGGCAGGGTCAACTTTCCCTCGCGGAGGTCGGTCCCCCGGGTCTTTCCGAACTGGTTTGGATCCGAGATGTAATCCAGGATATCGTCCGCAAGCTGAAAGGCGCAGCCGACGGAGAGTCCGTAGGATCTTAAGGCGCTCAGGAATTCTTCCGAAATATTGCCTAGGATCCCGCCGATTTCACAGGAGGCGCCAATTAGGACGGCGGTTTTTTGTTCAACGATCGAGAGGTAGTCTTCTTCCGTCGTCTGGAGGTCGTTTGACTTGGAGATCTCGAGGATTTCCCCCTCTGTGGTGATCCGCATCACGTTTGTGATCAGCCGGATGATTCGCATATTGCCTGTCCCGACCAGGAGACTGGAGGCGCGGCAATAAAAGAAATCGCCGACAAGGACAGAAACCTGATTCCCCCACCGTGAATTGGCCGATTGTTTCCCGCGGCGGATATCCGCATCGTCGATCACGTCATCATGCATCAGCGTGGCGGTGTGAAAAAACTCCATCGCGGCGGCGCAATCAATGGTTTCGGGACCGCTCGCCCCCGCGAGGCGGGAGGACAAGAGGCAGAGGATCGGCCGGAGCCTTTTCCCGCCGTTGCGGGCAACGTACTCGGCAACATGGGTCACAAACGGAAACGAGGAGGCACATTTGGCCTGGATGACCTTTTCGATCCCTTGCAGGTCAGACTTGATCGGGAGACAGATCTCCTCCAGCGTCATGGACATCGTGAGTTCCCGGTATGTCACTTCTGGTTTCTTGTCAAAAATTTTTTCCCGTGTTAACTGGGGGGATCCATGAAGGATCTTATTCTGGCAATTGATCAGGGGACAACCGGCACGACGGTGGTGATTCTGGATCAGGGTCTCACGGTTATTGCCAAGGAAAATAACGAATTTCCGCAACATTTCCCTGAGCCAGGCTGGGTGGAACACAATCCGGAGGAGATCTGGCAATGCGTCCTGAAGACGATTGAGGAGTCGATACGGTCTGCCGATATTGACCCGTCAAGGATTGCCGGAATTGGTATCACGAACCAGAGGGAGACAACCCTCCTTTGGGACCGCGCGTCAGGACGCCCCGTTCATCCGGCAATTGTCTGGCAGGACCGGCGAACCGCCCCCCTGTGTGAAGCACTGAGGAAAAAGGGGATTGAAAAAAAGATCCGGTCAAAAACAGGTCTCGTCCTCGACCCCTATTTTTCCGGCACCAAGCTCCACTGGCTTCTGGATCATTATAGAGAGGCGAGACAAAATCCCGAAAATTTCCATTTTGGGACCATTGACAGCTATCTCGTTTTCAAGCTCACTCGAGGGAGACATGTGACCGACGTCTCCAACGCCTCACGGACCCTCTTGATGGACCTGAAGTCGCTCGATTGGGATCCGGATTTGTTGAAGATTTTTCGGATTCCCCCCTCACTCTTGCCAAAAATCTGCTCTTCTTCCGAGGTCTATGGGGCGACAAAAAATGTGGAAGGATTACCGGACGGGATTCCGGTTTGCGGGATCGCCGGCGATCAGCAGTCCGCCCTGTTCGGTCAGGCCTGCTTTCGGGAGGGAGAGGCAAAGTGCACGTATGGAACCGGCTCGTTTCTCCTGATGAACACCGGTCAGAGAATCATCCGCTCTTGTTCCGGGATGTTGACAACCGTTGCCTGGAAGCTGGGGAGGGAGGTCTGTTATGCCCTCGAGGGGAGCGCCTTTGTTGCGGGGGCCGCCGTCCAGTGGGTGAGAGATGGACTCAAGGGGATCCGGGCCTCTTCCGAGATCGAGCAACTGGCTGCCTCCGTCCCGGATGCCGGCGGCGTGATTTTTGTCCCTGCCTTCGTCGGGCTCGGCGCCCCCTACTGGAAACCGGAGGCCCGCGGGCTGATCTCCGGCATCACGCGTGGGACCTCCGCAGCCCATATCGCCCGCGCCACACTGGAGGGGATAGCCTACTTGCAGTATGACATACTCGAGGCGATGCAAAAGGATCTGGGGAGGCGCCTGAAGATACTCAAGGTGGATGGGGGGGCCTCTCAGGACAATCTTTTGATGCAGTTTCAGTCGGATATCCTCGCAGTCGAACTTTCTCGTCCCCGGATTGTCGAGACAACGGCGCTTGGCGCCGCCTTCCTGGCCGGTCTTGGGGTTGGCCTCTGGAAGAATAAAGAGGAGATCTCCGCCCATTGGCAAGAGGACCGCCGTTTCCGACCCCAGATGAAGAAGAGAGAGATTGCCGAGCGGATCGCCCACTGGCGTGAGGCGGTCAAGAGGGCTTGAGATGCGTGCGATCCGGATCCATCAGCATGGAGGTCCCGAAAAACTCCAGATCGACGAACTGCCGATTCCTGAGCCGGCCGCAGGCGAGGTCCTCGTCAAGATACGCGCGGCGGCACTGAACCATATGGACCTCTGGGTTCGAAACGGGATGCCGGGTGTCAAACTCCCCCTGCCGATCATCCTCGGATGCGAGGCAAGTGGTGTCATTGAGTCGGTTGGTCAGGGTGCCAAACAATACAGAAAGGGGGACGAGGTGGTTGTCATCCCGAACCGGAGTTGCGGCGAATGCCCCTCCTGCCGGGAGGGAAACGACCACTTCTGCCCGCGGTTTGGGCTTTATGGGGAGACGGAGGATGGTTTGGATGCCGAATACAAGGTTGTCCCTGAAAGAAACCTGATTCTCAAGCCTGCCAGTCTCTCCTTTGAGGAGGCGGCCGCGATCCCCGTCACATTCATGACCGCCTGGCATATGTTGGTCGACAAGGCGAGGCTGAGTGAAGGACAGACGGTACTTGTCTTGGCGGCATCGAGCGGGGTTGGTTCTGCCGCGATCCAGATCGCCAGGCATTTTGGGGCAAAGGTCATCACGACAGTCGGGATCGATGAAAAGATGTCGCTCGCCAGGCGATTAGGTGCGGACTACGTTATTAACTATCGGACGCAGGGGATTGCCGATGAGGTCAAGAGGATCACGAACCGGCGAGGAGTCGACCTGGTTGTCGAACATGTGGGGGTGGCAACCTGGGAACAAAGCCTCAAGTCGCTTGCATTTGGGGGGAAGATCGTCACCTGTGGTGCTACGACCGGCGCCGATGTAAAAATCAACCTCGTCCATCTTTTTATCAAGCATCAACAGATCATTGGATCGACGATGGGGCCCTCAAAGACGCTCAAAGGTCTCCTTCATCTGGTGGCGGAGGGAAAACTTCATCCCGTGATCGATCATGTTTTCAAATTCTCGGACGTCCAGGCGGCCCACCGCCGCCTCGAGGGGCGGGAACAGTTTGGCAAGATTGTTCTGATCCCCTGAGGCAGGTCGAAAATTCGTCGCAACCGGAACCGGTTTTGACCGATAATATCATTGATGCAAGTCGACAGGGGCGATTATCCGTCAGATCGAGTCTCTCCCCAGACTGGGGTGATCGTACTCCAAAACGTCGCCAATAGGGGCTGGGTCTTTATAGAAAAATCTCTAATATCAAGTAGTTATGTTGTTGATTTGGCCATTGAAAGGTGGCGGAGATATTGCTACCATATCGATAAAGGAGCAAAGAATGGTTGATAAATTTTCAGGGGTTACAGATCAGAAGCAGGCGGGAACGGTTACGGATCCAGGTCGTGTCAGTCCCGCCGGTCCGGCTGGTTTACCGACTCCCGGTGGGGCACCCAAGCCGGTTGCACCTGCCCCCGATATTGCCAGGGCAGGCCAGGCGCTCCGGAATCTCGGTGGGTTAAACAAGGCGGTTGTAGCCCCCTTGCAGTTTCGTGCCGTTGCCGCGAGGGATTCGCTTCCGACAGATCTTCAGACTGCCTGCGACAAATTAAGAGGTCTTTCAGAGGGGGAGTTCGCCATATTGAAAAGAGAGGCAGGATCCTTAAGGGGAGATCTTTTGTTTCCGTTGGCCCGCAGGGGTCTCAACGTCCTTTTGAATGGAGCAGGGAAATAATGACGCTCAATGAATTGATCTTGAAATGTCCGCGCCTCAAATGCCTGAAGGAGTCGGCCAGCTTTCTGTCCCTCCCGAAGGAGCGTCAGGATTACATGGTCGAGTTGATCGAGGATGCCCTCTTCTGGATGGAACTTGAAAACCGCCCGAACTCAAACGACGGTTTCAAATTTCTGGCGGCCACCTATGGGCTTCAAAATGCCGAGAGTGAGGCGAAGGAGAGGCAGCTCGATGGCAAGAACAAGGAAAAATTTATCCGACCCCATCAGGATCTCTACACGATGTTCAATCCCTATTCCGGGAACGGCAACGAAGGCAAGAGTCCCAAGCGCTAGAATTCCGCAATCAGACTTGTCCTCAAACCCCACGCCCAGTTTGCCGTGTCGCTTCCGATGGAGTGGATCTGTGCCACATTGCTCGGATTGATGATCGGGGTATCCTGCTGAACCGAATAGGCGTCGCCCGGGAGCAGGTAGGCGGCGGTCAGATTCAGGACAAAGTGATCGAAGAATCTTCCTTCAAAACTCCCGTCGACCTCGAGCCCATACCACTTTTGGGACTGGACAACCCGAGGGAGATCCGAAATCCCGATCATCTCCGAGAAGTCGAGATCGATGTTGTTCACCGGCGCCCAGGCGGTGATCACCTTCAGCCCCGCCTTGGCCGGTCCTGCCTTGGGTACCCACGATGACAGATCCAGATGATGCCAATAGCCGGCCGTCCCATAGAGGGCATTATTGATGAAGTTTCCGGTGACCGGAACCGCGCCGACCAGTTGCCGGCTCCCGTTTCCGTCGCTGTTCGCCTGGGTGATCCGCGGGGAGGTGCCGAGCGGGACATGGAACATCAAGAGGGCGATCTGGTAGTCGGGCCGGAACCCGAACTGTGTGATTCGGGAGGAGAGCGGTTGGGCATCGCCGGAGGCGTATCCCGACTGGATCAGGAACTCTCCGAAATCAAAATTTCCCTCAAATTCAGCGGCGCCCATATGGACCATCAGGGTATTTTGGGTCTCCACCTCGGCGGTGTTCGGATCGTCCGAGGGGAGTTCGATCGGTCCCCTCGATGCCGCCGGAAGGTTATTGAAGGCGATCGCATCGACTGCAAGACCTGTGGCGATCTTGCCGGTCATGAAGGCATACTCCAGCTCAAGTCTCCAGGGGCCGTTCTTGAATTTGAGGTAGGTGTCAGCGAAATAGATTAAGGTGTCTCCATCCCTTCCCGCAGGGATCGGATCTCCCAACTGGAAATTGTCGTGGTCATCAAGGACAGGATCCCCGTTGCCATCGACCAGGATCGGACGTGCCGTCGTTGTCGTCTCCCTTTCCGTCCCGTTCCGATAGCGGATTCCCGAAAAGGTTCCCAATGTCAGTTTTTCCTCCCAGTCGTAGAGAAGGAGACCCGCAAACTGGCGCATGTCTTCCGCCGGATAAGTGATTGTCCCGCCGAGTCCGCTGATTCGGGGATCGGTCTGTTTCGTAAAGGCAACGTCTGCGGCGGCTCCAAACTGGATCGTCCCGAAATTCTCCTTCTCAATCCCCGCGATCCACATCATCCGGTCCGAGGTGTCCCCAAAGTCGTCATGAATACCGTTCCCGCTGCTTTGAAAGATGCCGAGACCCCAATGGGAAGGCTGTCTCCCGATCCTGAATTTTCCGCCCGGGGTGAAGAGATCCATGTAAACACGCCGGACGTTCAGCGCCTTGTTTTCCCCTGCCTCACCCCCTGTGACGCCGATCGCCCCACCGGCCCCCGGAAGCTGGATCGTCCCGACGATCGGGGAGAGAAAATCAATCTCCTTCGTCTCCTCCGTCCCGGCAATCACGTTATCGAGGATATCAAACTGGGTGTGGATCGAGATGTTGTCGTTGAGCTTCAGTGTCGGTTCGATACGGAGCCGCTCCTGGGTAAAGAGCATGCTGCCAAAACGGTCGTTATCCCCCAGCCCCCCCTGATCAATCGTCGAGGGTCTTTGGGTGTCCAGATCATGGTAATGGACGAGGCGTGACCGCAGGTAGCCCGGGGTCGAAAATTCCAGGGCATAACCGGAGAGCGGCGTCAATAAAATGGATAAGACAACAATCCGGCGCAACGGTTTCTCTCTTGTTTCCCCCTCCTGCGGAATAAGTCATTTAGGGCCTCTGAGTCAAAGAAAAAGGGGCGAGGTCACCCTCGCCCCTTTTTTGGGTACAGAAACCGAACAACTCTCCTACATCATCCCTGCGCCGCCGCCGGGAGGCATTGGAGGGGTCTTTTCCTTTTCCTCCGGGTGCTCTGCCACCATCGCCTCCGTTGTCAGGAGGAGAGAGGCGACACTTGCCGCGTTCTGCAAGGCGCAACGGCTGACCTTTGTCGGGTCAATGATGCCGGATCTCAGCAGATCCTCGAACTTTCCGGTCTCCGCATTGAAGCCGAAGCTGGAAGAGTTCTTCTTGATCTCCTCGATCACAATCGCCCCTTCATAGCCGCCATTCGCAGCGATCCAGCGGGCAGGCTCTTCAAGGGCGCGCTTGACGATATCGACCCCGAATTGTTCCTCAGGGGTCACCTTTGTCTTCTCCAGGGCCGGGATGCACCGGATAAAGGCGACACCGCCCCCCGGCACAATCCCTTCTTCAACAGCGGCCCGAGTCGCATGGAGGGCATCCTCCACGCGGGCCTTCTTTTCCTTCATTTCAGTTTCGGTGGCGGCACCGACGTTGATCACCGCCACACCACCAACGAGCTTTGCGAGCCTCTCCTGCAGCTTCTCCTTGTCGTAGTCGGAGGTCGTTTCCTCAACCTGGGCCCGGATCTGCTTGACCCGTCCCTCGATCGCCGACTTCTTCCCGGCGCCATCAACGATCGTCGTGTTGTCCTTGTCAATCGTTACCCTCTTGGCCCGGCCCAGGTCCTCAAGCTTCACATCCTCCAGCTTGCGCCCGAGCTCTTCCGCAATCGCAATACCGCCGGTGATGCACCCGATATCCTCGAGCATCGCCTTGCGGCGATCGCCGAAGCCGGGGGCCTTGACGGCACAGCACTGCAGGGTTCCGCGGAGCTTGTTGACGACGAGGGTCGCCAACGCCTCCCCCTCCACATCTTCTGCGATGATCAGGAGCGGACGGCCGGAGCGGGCTATCCCTTCCAGGATCGGGAGGAGTTCCTTCATGCTGCTGATCTTCTTCTCATGGATCAGGATGTACGGATCCTCGAGCACCGCCTCCATCCTCTCAGGGTCGGTGACGAAGTAGGGGGAGAGGTAGCCGCGATCGAACTGCATCCCTTCGACCACCTCGAGCGTCGTCTCCATCGACTTCGCCTCTTCCACCGTGATCACACCTTCTTTGCCGACCTTCTCCATCGCCTCGGCGATGATCTTTCCGATCGTCTCGTCGTTGTTCGCTGAAATGGTCCCGACCTGGGCGATCTCCTTCTGGTCCTTGGTCGGCTTGGAGAGCTTCTTCAGCTCCTCGACCGAGGTGGCGACTGCGCGATCGATCCCCCTCTTCAGCGCCATCGGGTTGTGCCCTGCCGCAACCATTTTGGCCCCTTCCCGGTAGATGATCTGCGCCAGAACGGTGGCGGTGGTGGTCCCGTCTCCCGCGACATCCGAGGTCTTGGAGGCAACCTCTTTCACCATTTGAGCCCCCATGTTCTCGAACTTGTCCTGGAGCTCGATCTCTTTTGCAACGGTCACACCGTCTTTCGTGATCAACGGTGAGCCGAACGATTTTTCAAGAATCACGTTTCGACCCTTCGGGCCGAGAGTCACACGAACGGCGTTTGCCAGGGTGTTGACCCCTCTCAAGATCGCCTCGCGTGCCCTTTGATCATAGATGATATCCTTGGCTGGCATGATAAACCCTCCTTACTTAATGATTAACGAACAACCTTTATGACTCTAAGACTCCCAACACATCCTCTTCCTTGACGATCAAATGCTCTTCCCCCTCAATCTTGACCTCTGTCCCTGAGTATTTGCTGAAGAGGATCTTCTCGCCGACCTTGATTTCCAGAGGAACGACCTTCCCGTCATCGAGGACCTTCCCCTTTCCGATCGCCACAACCCTTCCCTCTTGAGGTTTCTCCTTGGCGGTATCCGGGATGATAATCCCCCCCTTGGTCTTCTCCTCTTCGTTCAATCTTTTAACAAGGATCCGATCCTGAAGCGGCCGGATCTTCATCTTTTTTTGATTCTGGTTTGTTGTCATGGAACGCCTCCTTTACTTAAGTTATTGTTAATAAAAAACTTTTCTGTTGACCGAATCGCCCATTTCTCCTTCAAAAGCGGCGGGAATATAGTCATTTTAACCGCCTTGTCAAGGGGTGATCTGACAGGTTGTTGATAAAGGCCCATCTGCGGCGCCTTGCATCTGGGACCTTTCTCAACAGCCTGGAGAATCATCGTTTGTCAACAAACTTGCCAGGATGGGTGATATGACAGTAAGTAACTAAGAGGTTGTTGACAAAGTGGGTATGAAAGGATGTTGAGAAAGGTCCCAGATACGAGGCAGGCCGCTGAGGCGCGACGCAGGCGTACTTGACAGTACGTCGAGGAGCGACCGAGGCGGCCAACGAAGTAGATGGGCCTTTGTCAACATCCTGCTAAGGATGAATATCAGTTGTGAGGGTACCATTGCGGCGATAGCGACGGCGCCGGGGGCTGGGGCGATCGGGGTGATCAGGCTTTCGGGAACTAAGGCCCTCGATATCCTTAAGACTATCTGGAGGGGGAAGACCGACCCGGGGCGATTTGAGGCAGGTCGGGTCTATGTCGGTTCGGTTGTCGATCCGGTCGATAGCTCCGCCTTGGATTCTGTCCTGGTCTTCTGGATGAAGGGGCCACACTCCTATACGGGTGAGGATCTGGTTGAGATTCAGGCCCATGGTGGACGCACGATACTAGAAACCCTCCTGGAGAAACTGGTTCAGGCGGGGGCGCGTCTTGCCCACCCCGGGGAGTTTACCAGGAGGGCCTTTCTGAACGGGCGTCTCGATCTCACACAGGCAGAGGCGGTGGCCGATCTCATTGCTGCCTCGAGTCGTGAGGCGGCCCGACTGGCTGAAAGTCAACTCTCCGGTTCCCTCTCCCAATATGTCAAAAAGCTCAAGAATGATCTCACGGTGCTTCGTGCCCAAATGGAGGCGATGATCGATTTTCCTGAGGATGAGGATCTGCAGGGTCTCCATGATGATGAGATCGGGGAGAGGATCGGTCGGGTCAGGGGATCGATTGCAGGCCTTCTTGCGACTTATCGTCAGGGGCACGTCTTTCGGGACGGAGTTCGGGTGGCGATCGTCGGCAAGCCGAACGTCGGGAAATCGAGTCTCCTGAACGCCCTGTTGGGTGAGGATCGCGCGATTGTCCATCCAACCCCCGGGACCACACGAGATCTGATCGAGGAAACGATACTGATCGATGGACTTCCCGTTCGGTTCATCGATACCGCAGGTTTAAGACAGGGGGCGGAACCGATCGAGGCGGAGGGGATTCGGAGGACGCGTGAACGTATTTCCGGGGCCGATCTGGTCCTGGCCGTCTTTGATTCCAGCCGCCCTTGGGAGGTGGAAGACGACGATCTCCTCAAGACGGTTTCCGGCAAGGAGGTCTTCCGCCTCTATAACAAGGAGGACCTTCCACCCTCGTTTGACCTGAAGATCAACGGGATTAAAATATCGGCTAAGGAAGGGACGGGGATCCGGGAACTCAAACAGGCGATCTTCTCCCATTTTGTCCGCCGCGAGACACCGGCCGAGGTTGTGTTGACCAACGTCCGACACAAGGTGGCGTTGGAGAAGGGGTTGCAAATGTTGGAAAAGGTTGCCGAGAGTGCCCATCAAAAGATCTCTCTTGAATTCCTTGCATCCGACCTCCTGATCGCCACCCATCATCTGGCCGAGATCACCGGGGAGATCACAAATGATGAGGTTTTAGGCGAGATCTTTTCCCGATTTTGCCTTGGGAAGTGAGGGCGGTCTTCAGCTCTCGATGCCATCTTGCCTTCTTTTGATCTCTGCTGAGCGAAGCGTGGGCCGGGCTGGTGGAGGGGAGTCTGACAAATCGAAGTTTTTTGACCCTCTCCCCTAAATTGTTTAATATCAGTTTTGTAAAAAGCTGTTCCGCCTTTTGCCCATTAAAAAAGACGGAATGGATCATCGGATGTTTGTCAAAAAAAGCTCCAAAGGGATTCGGTGTCACCTCTCGAATATTGGAATCGAGGCTCCCATTCCGGCGGCATTGGAACGCGACGTCCCAGAGGGCGATACGATTCTCTTTCAGGACTTGAAGTCTCTTTTCATATTCCAGTTGACGGCCGGCACCGAAAAAACAGCCCATCAGACCCCAAAACGAATTGTGAGGGTGGGCATAATACTGCTCCGCCTCCAGCGATTTTTGTCCCGGCATCGAACCGAGGATCAAGATCAGGGCGTTGGACGAAGAGATATACGGAAAACCCTGCCGCAACTGGCCCCTCTTCCGGAGAAAGTCGGTAAAGACGAAGCCGTCTCTCTCGACAGTTTCACCCTGGCGGATCGGGATCTCTTTTTTGAAGATCGGTCCCCCATGCGTGAAGGTATGAAACTCGCCATTCTCGCCGCAAGGGTCGACCTCTTGAGGGAGGTCCGCCAGGAGTGATTCATCAAAGGCCCGGCCGGAAAAATCTTTGGGGAGTTTCTTGGGGTCAATCGAGCAAATTCGGGGGATACGGATCTTCTCCAGGGGAATCCCGGCCGCCTCGGCCTGAAGATCCAGAAGTTCCTCGCGTACCCCATGCATGCTGATTCGATGGTAATCATCGGTCACCGTTGTCAAAAGGGAGACAACCTCAAACTCCGATTTCTCGCGGAGGGTATGCAGAGTGAAGGCGCTGTCCTTTCCGCTGCTCCAGGAGAGAACGGTTTTTGTTCTTGGTGCCATTTTTTATCCGGGTTGCTTTACCTACGGTGTGATCCTCTCCACTGCGAATGGCCATGTCGCTGTGGAGCGTGACCATGCCGTTGCGGCGGGTGACGCGGCACGTCCGGCTTTGGTTTTTTATAATTAAAATCAGGAAGCGTCACGCGCGGCAAGGCCTGTTTCAGCAACCGTTCAATATCCCGAATCAACGGCTCCTCCTGGCGGTCGACCAAGGTAAATGCATCCCCCGTCGCATTACCACGCGCCGTACGACCGATCCGATGGATGTACATCTCGGCCACCTCCGGGACATCCAGATTGATGACATGTGTGATCTCTTCCACATCAATCCCTCGTGCCGCAACATCCGTGGCAACCAAGATCTGGCTTCGTCCATCCCGGAAATCCTTGAGCGCCCGAAGCCGTTGATTTTGATTTCGGTTGCCATGGATCACAGAGGCCACAAAACCTCTCTTTTGCAGTTTAAGGCAGAGCCGATCGGCGTTGTGTTTGGTGCGGGTGAAAACCAACACCGATGTCATCCCTTGCCCCCGCAGGATCTCGATCAAAAGTTCTGTCTTCAGGTGGCGCGGGACCGGATAGATCGCATGCCGGATCCCGGCAGCGACAGAAGATCTTTGTCCCACTTGAACCGTTACCGGATTGACAAGGATCTTGTGCACCAGGCCTGACATCTGATTGGAGAGCGTTGCCGAAAAAACCAGGTTTTGCCTTCGAGCAGGAAGGAGCCGGATGATCTGTTGAATGGCGGGAAGAAAACCCATGTCCAACATCTGATCCACTTCATCCAGCACAAACGTTTCTATCTCGGAAAGTTTCAGGCGGCCCGCCTCCACATGGTCGAGCAAGCGGCCGGGTGTCGCCGAAAGAATGTCGATCCCGTGCTGGATCGCCGAGATTTGCGGCTGAAATGAGACGCCGCCGAAGATCGCGGTTCCCTTTAAATGAACAAAACGGGAGAGCGCCTTGAGATGATCCATCGATTGGAGGGCCAACTCGCGCGTCGGTGCCACAATGAGTGCCCGCGGCATCTTGCGCGAGGGTGACTGCAACAGGCGATGGAGGATCGGCAAAACGAATGCCGCGGTCTTTCCGGTGCCTGTCTGGGCAAGCCCGATGACGTCCCGACCCTCGAGGATCGGTGGGATCGCCTGGGTCTGGATCGGCGTCGGCCTTAAGAAACCTAAATGGTGGATCCCCTTTAAAAGATTGGGGTGAAGTTTGAGTGTCTCAAAACCGGCACCGTCACCTTCAGATGTTTTCACAAGTCTCCTGATCTCAAAGTCCCGACTGGGTACCTGAATAAAGAGGGGAGGTCAATCTTCCCTTATCGTAGTCTTGTGGCCTCCCCTTCCTCCTCCCAACCGATCTTTTCCAGGAAATCATCGTAACTGCCGTTAAAAACTTCCGCCGTCCCGTGTTGGAACAGCACGAGGCGCGTAGGAATCTCCCTCAGGATCATTTCGCTGTGGGTGACAATGACGACGGCCCCCTCAAACTCCTTGATCCCTTCAATGAGTGCCTCAATCGATTGCATATCCAGATGGTTGGTCGGCTCATCGAGCAACAGGAGGTTAGGGCTGGAAACCAGGACCTTGGCCAGGTTCAGCCGGATCTGAAAGCCGCCGGAAAAGGTGGAGGGTGGCTTCGCCATATCCTCCTCGACAAAACCCAGCCCAAAGAGGATCCGCTCCACTTTGTAGTGGTCCCACTCTTCCCCTTCCGGCAGACCGAGACACCCCTCTTCCAGAACGGTCGGTTGCGTAAAATGGATGTGCTGGGCCAAATGCCCAATCCGGTAGTTACGGGGGACGGAGATCTTTAAGGATTTGAGGGCCGTAGGATTTGTAGAGATTCTGAATGCTTAACATGTGATTTACTACACTTCGGAGAATCGTTCGGTCAGGAAGCGGATAATATCGGCGGATTCATACATCCACTGCGCGGTGCCATCCTCCTTTTCAATTCGAAGACAGGGGACCATCGATTGTCCTCCCTGTTCGACAAGTTCCTTTTTGTATTGGGGATTGTTTTTGGCATCTCGAGTCTCAATATTGAGACCCAGCCGTTTTATTGTAAAACGAACCTTCACGCAAAAAGGACAGGCCTTGAACTGATAGAGGGTCAGTCGCGCGGTTTGTTGATCTATCTTCACCTGTTCTTCAGGAGAACGCCGAATCCCATTCGGTGAAAAAAGCACCTCGATGAGCAGGATAATTCTTCCCAAAATCCAGCGGATAATTTTCATGAGGCGAGCCCTATATCCCGCGGATTCAGAGAAGGCAAGTGACGTCGACGTGCCTGGCACCGAGTATTAGGGGACACATTAGGGGACGTTGTTCACCAAGTTAACAGGATGTTGACAAAGGCCCATCTGCTGCGTTGCCCGCGGCAGGCCCTCCTTGCGGCGTACAGCAAGTACGCCTCAGTCGTGCCTTTGCGGGCGCCTTGCATCTGGGCCTTTCTCAGCATCCTGGGAAAACATGGTTTGTCAACAAACTGTTAACTTAAATAGGATTTGAGTTAGTTAACGTAGTAAACAACGTCCCCCAATCCGTCCCCCAATCCCCTAAAGTTCCCGCAGCAGCTTGAGCGATTCTTCGACGTGGCGGGCAGGGTTCCACTGGGAGGAAAAGGAGTTCCGGACCACCCCGTTCCGGTCGATCACCAGGGTCACCCGGCCCGGGAGCAGACCCCAGGTTTTTGGAATCCGATAAAGTTGCCGGATCTTGCCCTGCTGGTCGCTCAGCAGGAGAAAAGGCAACCGGTGTCGCCCCGCGAATTTTTTGTGGGTTTCGGGGGGATCAGAACTGATGCCGATCACCTCGACCCCCGCCTTTTGAAACTGTTCATAATGATCTCGAAACGTGCAAGCCTCTTTGATGCAGCCGGGGGTCTCGTCCCTGGGGTAGAAGAAAATCACCACCGGGCGCTTCCCTTTGAAATTGGAAAGTCGCGTCAACTTGCCATCAGCCGATGGTAGTTCAAAATCAGGCGCCTGGTCTCCCTTCTGGATCATTTTAACGGGTGGATCGCTGCCCCATTCGACTTACGTCGAATGCGGACCCCATCCCCCCGTACCCCTTTCGTTCGGACCGGCGAAGCCGGTTCCTCACTCACATGGCAACCCCACTTAAATCACTTGGCACCGATTTTCACTACCTTTTTGTCTTGATTCTTTTTCACGGGACACGCAGCATGCCGAGCCGTGAAGCTGCTATTGATCCTCCTGATTCTTTACGTTTTCTACCGGCTCTTTCTCCGGTTTCTGCCGGGGTTGATTCGTCTTGGGATGAAAGGGGTCCTAAAAAAGGGGGGTGAGTCACGGCAGGGGGAGGCACACGATATGGCCCCCTGTTCCCGTTGTGGAACCTACATGAGCCGGGACCTCGCGCTTGCCCAGTCGGGGGAATACTACTGTAGCGAGAAATGTCGGAATGAGGGCTCGACAATCGCCCCCTAAAGGCTGTAGGACACGCTCGGTCTTCAAACAAACCAAAAGGAGAACGCTATGAATGGAAATGGCGAAATCATCGATTTGCAGAATGCAATGAAGAAACTGATTCCAAAGGGAAACAAGAAGCTTCTCATCCTGGCGGCCATCCTGGGCCTCTTGATAATACCCAAGTCGATCACCGTGATTCCGGCAGGGCATGTCGGGCTCAAGGATTTCTTTGGCAGGGTATCGGATGAGACGCTCCCGGCCGGATTGCACCTCGTCAACCCGTTGCTCAGAATTCATAAGATGACGATTCGAACGCAAGAACTCACGGAAGAGGCGAACGTTCCCTCTAAAGAGGGTTTGAGCGTGCATCTGGATATCTCGCTCTTGTTCAGCCTGAATCCCGATAAGGCGGCGCAGGTTTATAAGACGATCGGCCCCGACTACATTCGTGTGGTGGTTGTGCCACAGCTTCGGTCGATTGTACGGGGGGTCACCGCCAGCTACGAGGCCAAGGCGCTCTATACGGCGGAACGGGAGGCGATTTCCACCGAGATGTTTTCGCACCTGCAGGCACCCCTGCTGGAGCGTGGGATGACGGTGGAAAAGGTGCTGTTGAGGAGCGCCACCCTGCCGGTCATTCTCGCCACGGCGATCGAGAAAAAGCTGGAGGCGGAACAGCAGTCGGAGCAGATGAAGTTCGTCCTGAATAAAGAGACCCAAGAGGCGCAGCGGAAGAGGATTGAGGCGCAGGGGGTCGCCGATTTCCAGAAGATTGTGACGGCGGGACTCAACGATGCATTCCTCCGCTGGAAGGGGATCGAGGCGACCGCCAAGCTGGCCGACAGCCAGAATAGCAAGGTAGTCGTGATCGGCAGCGGCAAGGATGGATTGCCGATCATCCTGGGGGGAAATCCCTAGCAGTTTGTTGACAAACCATGTTTTCCCAGGATGTTGAGAAAGGCCCAGATGCAAGGCGCCCGCAAAGGCACGACTGAGGCGTACTTGCTGTACGCCGCAAGGAGGGCCTGCCGCGGGCAACGCAGCAGATGAGCCTTTGTCGGCATCCTGCTAGAAACCGAGGGGTACCTTGATGCGAGTCAGTAGCGTCGTCTTGGTCTCCCTCCTTTGGATCTCCGCAAGCGCTTGGGCTGGGGGAGTCAAACCAAAGTACGGTCTCCACGCGACGGTCCTTTCAGAATCCCATGACTTCTTTCGTCGAAACAAGGCACCCGACTTCTGGGCCTTGATCCCGCATTATGCAGCGCAAATCAACGAAAGGGCCTGTTCGGTTGCGAGTGTCGCGATGGTGATCAACGCGGCCCGTGCCGGCCAGGACCTTTCTTCAGACGAGAGGCTGGTGACTCAGCAGGAACTCCTGCAAAGAGTCGACGGCCCGTTTTGGAGAGAGGCGGTCGGGTCCTCCGGTCATGGAGTCACGCTCGCCCAGCTGGGAGCCCTGGTTGCAAAGGCGCTCAAGGCCTACGGACTGAAGGGGTCAGTGGAGGTTGTCACGATAAAAGACACTTCCAACTCCTCAAAAAAGGCCTTCCGCGAGGCACTCAAGGTCAATGAGATGTCGGCGGGCGGCTTTCTGATTGCCAATTTTTTGCAGGGGTCACTCACGGGTGACGCGATGGTGGGGCATATCGCCCCGATCGGCGCCTACGATCAAAAGAAGGGGGCTGTCCTGATCCTCGATCCCGATCGGGAGTGGTACGAGCCGTATTGGGTCGGAGAGGAAACGCTCCTTTCTGCGATGGCAACCCGGGATGAGCGGTTTGGCGAATATCGCGGCTACATCATTCTTTATATCCCCTTGTAGTTTACGGCAAGTTTGCATAGTGTACAGGGTATGCGGCCTTCCGCCTTTTATAAAGGGTACCATTGGCCCCATATCCTCTTTTTTGGGTTCACACCGCTCCTTGCGGCCGGCGGGATTGTCTGGGTTTTTTTGGCGGGCGGCCCCCATGGGGCCACTTGGGTCCTGACCCTCTTGATGTTCCTCGCCTGCGGGATCAGCACAACCGGAGGGTATCATCGATGTTTTTCCCATCAAAGTTATTCGGCCACCCTTCCCGTACGCCTCTTTTATCTTTTGTTTGGGGCGGGGTCGTTTGAGGGATCGGCCCGGTGGTGGGTTTGTCAGCACCGCTATCATCACCTTTATACGGATACGGAAAAGGATCCCTACGGAATCAATAAAGGGTTCTGGCACGCCCATATCGGATGGCTCTTCAACAAGGATCAGAATCCTCCCAGTTTTGACAATGTGAAGGATCTGGATCAGGACCTTTTGTTTCGGCTTCAGCATCGTTTCTTTCCGGTTCTCGCGGTTGGGGTCGGTTTCCTTCTGCCAACCGCGGTTGCTTCGCTCTGGGGAGACCCCTGGGGCGGCTTCTTTTTTGCGGGATTAGGAAGGATGGTCATCAATCATCATGCCACCTTCTGCATTAATTCCGTTTGCCACTACGTTGGAAAGCAGCCCTATTCGGATGACGAACATAGCGGGCGTGACAGCTGGATTGCGGCCCTTCTGACTTACGGAGAGGGGTATCATAACTTCCATCACACGTTTCCGCAGGATTTCCGGAACGGGATTCGAGCCTTTCACTGGGATCCGACAAAGTGGTTTATTCAGATCCTTGGGCTGACCGGTTTAGCCGGAAAGTTTTGCCTCGCACAAAAGGAAAAAATTCTGGCGGCGAAGCTGATGATGGAACAAAAACAGTTTGTCCGTTCCCTTCGACATCAACCGGAGGCGATAAGACAGAAGGCGGAGGAGATGATCCGCTCCGCAAGAATCCGTCTTCAAGGTGCCTCTGTCCGGTTTGCAGAGATTCAGAAAAACTTGCAGGAGGCGCGTCGGGCCCGCGTGGCCTCATGGAAC
>CAYWRF010000003.1:0-33449 GCA_964460495.1 uncultured Pseudomonadota bacterium
CGACCGGCGGTCGATCCCGCGTGATCCGGCGGTCTTGAATCGCGGTGGGCGCCTGATTGTCCCGCAGCCGATCCCGCGCTCGACTACCGGCAGGGCCCCGTTTCAGGAGGTGATGGAGAAGATGAGGGGGTTTAACCTCCCTGACAATCCCTTACAGACGAGACTCGATGAGAACCGTGAAACGACCCAGAGGCCTGTGGAAGAGGTCACCTCGCGTTACGAAGGGGGGCGGGAGAATTTTCGTCAGGAGTTGGAGGATCGGCGCCAAAGGGATTCGGAAACGGAACCGAAGGATCGGAAGAGGAGCTCTGGCGACACACAGACCGATCGGCCAAAAGGGAAACAGGCGAATGAGAAGGTGATCGCCCGTGCGCCGTTATCGGAGCGGCAGCGGGATGGCCAGGGCAAAGGGGGCCAGGGGCGCGACGGTTCGCAAGGGCAAGGGGGTAAATATCGGACTATCGTCTATCCGCTCCAGATCAAGGCGCTTGAGAAGGCGAGGGTCGGGGAGCTGGGGCAGGCCTCCTTTCAGAACCAGTTGAAGGTGATACAGACCGATGTTCAGAACAAGGCGAAGACCCCGACGGTTTTTTCCAAACAGCTTCTCGATCAGATTGTCCAGTATGTCCGTCTCTTGACGAAGGCGGATGGGGAGAAGGAGATGGATGTCTCGCTCCATGAAAAGATCTTCAAGGGTCTCCGTCTGAAGGTCGCCATGAAGGACTCCAGGGCGGAGATCTCCCTTGTCACGCGCACCCGGGAGGTCCGCGAGCTGTTCCTGACCCACAAGGATCTCCTCGAGAACAGCCTCAAGGAAAAAGGGATTGAAGTCAGCGAGATCAATGTTATAATGATTTAGCGTGGTTAGCGTTCATCCCTACGATTTCTCGAGGATCCCGAAGGTCTCGCGAGAAGAGGCGCGACTCATCAATTCCCTTTATCGTTTTTTGCCGCCGACCCAATTTTCAGAGGGACTCCACAACTCCCTCTCGACGCTCCTCACAAAGGAGATTGGAGAAGATTTTTCCTTCAGACTGGAGAGGATCTTCTCCTCAGAGGTTTCTCCCTATCTGGAGACGCTTCCCAAACAGGGTGTCTATCTGATCCTCGGGATGGCCCCTCATGAGGAGAAGGGGATCCTGGAGATCGATCTGATGTTTGCCCATTCGTTGATTGACAGGCTTTTGGGGGGAGAGGGGGAGCCTCTAACGGCGCTCCGTCCTCTCACAGAGATTGAGCAGGGTGTCTTGACCTACATCCTGCTCAAGGTGATCTCCCACTTTTATGAGGAGTGTGGCGGAACTGCCGGTGTGCATTTTCGGCTGGAGGATCACCGCTCGTCGCCGACGGAGCTGATCCCGTCTCTGAAGGGGGCTCGCCCCGATGGGGCAAAACGTTTTGTGATACTCTCCTGGCAGGCAAGCCTTGGGAAGGGATCGGGCTACTTTCGTCTCCTCCTGCCGGCCCCCTTTGTGGAAAGATTGAGGCCGATTCATTCGGGAGACGAGGCTGAGTATAATGAAAAACGATTCCAGGAGCTTGGATTTCTAAAGACCGATCTCTGGGCGGAGCTCGGGAGGACGACGCTCAAGAACTCGGAGCTCACGAGTCTGAAGGCTGGGGATATCCTCCTCCTCGATCAGACCGAGGCTCGGTTTGCGGAGGGGGGTCTGTCGGGGCACCTCACGCTGCGTCTGGGATCCGGGGAACGGAGTGCCTTCCGCGCCCGGTTGACAGGGCTTTCCAAAAAGTTGCAGGTCAAGATGGAAGATCTTTTTGAGGGAGAACCATGAAAACCAAAGACCCTTATCTCTCTGAGCTTGATGACCTGGGGGAATTTCCCGAGGACGCCACAGATGCTCAAGTGGAGGCGCCGCTGGATGCTGAGCCTCTCGGAGACGAACCCCTCGGGGGCGAGCCCCTCGGGGGCAAGCCCCCTGAGGAATCGCCGATTCCCGTGAAGGAGACGGCCCAACAACCCCAAGGGGGCAGGCTCCAAGGGGGCGGATCTCCTGTCTCCGTCGCACCGGATGTCCCGGTTCAGGTGGTGGTGGTGATCGGGAGGAGGTCGATCACGATGCAGGAGCTGATGGAGATGAAACCGGGTCAGGTGATGGAGCTCAATCGTCCCCCGCAGGAGGCGGTCGATCTCGCAGTCGGTGGAAGGGTCTTTGCCAAAGGGGAGCTTGTGGAGATTGAAGGGAAGCTTGGGGTCCGTGTCCTGAAGATTGTCAAATAGGAATGAATACAACGCCGGACTTTGCCTGGGTTTTTGTGAAGATGATCGCCGGCCTTCTGTTGGTCTTGGGGTTGGCGATCGTCCTGATCCGTTATATCCTCCCCCGCACCCGTCTCGGGGGGAAGGGGATATGGGGTCGTGGCAGAAAAGAGGGGCTGGTTTCGGTGATCGATCGTTATCCGTTGGAGCCACAAAAGAATCTTTATCTCGTCAAGGTGGCGGGGCGATACTTCCTGATCGCCTCGGCTCCGAATTCGCTCACCCCGGTCGTGGAGCTTTCTCAGGGAGAGGGGGAAAAACTTGAGGGGAAAACGTAGGGTTCTTGTCCTGCTCGCATTCGCCTCGTTATTCTTGAGGGCCGATCAGCTTTTTGGCCAGACGGCGTCCGGTGGTGATCTGGTGTCAGGGGTCGCCCAGCAGGCGATCTCTCGCCCCCTGCTGCTGCTGCTTGTCCTCGTCAGCATCTCGGTGATGCCGTTCATCGTGATGATGACGACCTCGTTCGTGAAGATCGCGGTGGTCCTCGCCCTGATCCGAAATGCCTTGGGGACCCAGCAGATCCCGCCGAATCCGATCATCACGGGACTCGCGCTGATCCTCTCCATCTACATCATGATCCCGGTCGGGATCGAAGTCTACCGGGCGGCCGGTTCGACGATCCAGTCCGGGTCGAACAAACCATTCCTCTCGGATGTCACGGTCAGCCTGCTGGTCAAAGGGATCGGGCAGGCACGGGAGCCGGTCCGGGAGTTCCTGATCAAGCATGCCCATGCCAAGGAGAGGGAGCTGTTCTACAGCCTCGCACTCAAGATGAGAAAAGAGGAGGACCGGAAGGAGATGACCGATCGTGACTTTACCGTGCTCATCCCCGCCTTTGTGATCTCGGAACTCTCGGAGGCATTCCAGATCGGGTTCATCATCTTCCTGCCGTTTCTCGTGATTGATATTGTGGTCACGAACATCCTTCTGGCCCTCGGTATGTTCCAGATCTCTCCGATCACGGTCTCTCTCCCGTTCAAATTGCTTTTGTTTGTTTTGGTCGATGGCTGGTTCCTCATTGCGAAAGGACTGATACTTGGTTATCTTTAATAAGCCCCCTCCGAGGGTATTATGGAAGCTTACATTATCTCCATCACGAAACAGACCCTCTACCTGACACTGATCCTCACCGGTCCGCCGGTCGCGGCGGCCCTGCTCGTCGGCCTCACGATCAGCCTGATCCAGGCAACGACACAGGTGCAGGAGCAGACACTGACCTTTGTCCCCAAGCTCGTGGCGGTTGTCGTCACCCTTGTGTTGGTCGGCCCCTGGACGATGGTGCAACTGGTCAATTTTACGCACTCGCTTATGGATAGTTTTCCAACCTACGTGAAGTAATGGAAAAAGTCTTCAACCTGATGGGCCTGCACGTCGACTGGCGTTTCATGCTGATCGTCGGCGGTCTCATCTTCGTCCGTCTCATGATGATCACAACGACGATCCCGTTCCTGACCGGCAAGCCGGTCCCGGGCCCGATCAAGATCGGTCTTGCGATGGCGCTGATGGTCTTCCTCTATCCGTTCCTGGCGCCGACGGCCCCGAAGGTCGTGGAGCTCGCGCCGATCTTTCTCGTGATGCTCTATTTCAAGGAGATGATCTACGGGATCGCGATCGGCTTTGCCGCCTCGATCGTCTTTCACGGCTTCCAGTCGGCCGGGCTTGTGATTGATAACCAGCGAGGGGCGTCGCAGGCGCGTCTGTTCATCCCGCAGTTTGGGCAGGAGTCTTCGATCTTTGGTCAATTCCAGTTTCAGTTGGGGATCGTCCTCTTTCTGGTACTCGGGGGCCACCTCCTCTTTTTTCAGTCGGTGGTTCACAGTTACGAGCTCCTGCCGCTTTTCAGTTTTCCGAAGTCGGCCCCTGATCTGATCGGCCTGGTTGATGAGTTCATCAAGCTGACTGGTATCGTTCTGGTTCTTTCGGTGGAGCTCTGTGCCCCGGTCCTGATCGCGATCTTCATCGCCGATGTCATCTTGGGGATGATCAGCAAGACGGCGCCGGCGATCAACGTCTGGGAGCTGGGGTTTGTCGTCCGGGGGGTTCTGGGGGTCTTTGTCGTCTTTTTGGCAATCGGGCTGATCATCTCTCAGATGGAAAAGATGAATCTGCTAGTGATCGATCAGGTGGAGAGGATCATCGGTTTCCTCGGCAGGGCTTACCAAAATTCAGGAGGTCCAGCCGGGGCTCCCTGAGAAGTCGAGGGCTTGTTTGACGCAGCCGAATGATCTTAAGTGGGTGCCGGAGTGAGCAGGGGATCAGAGGGGCCCCGCGAGCGGAGGCAGATGACTCAAGGGGCGAGGAGTTCCGCAGACTTCGAAAGGGAGTTCTGGCTGGACCAACCCACTGAGTTTTGGGGCTCACGGAACCTGAGATGTATCATAACAAATTGAAATTATTATATAAATTATGTATCCCCCGACGCAACTTGGGCCTTCAGGTGGGTCGATAATAGGGGGGTAAGGAAGAGGTGTAGGGATTATGGATTTTTGGGGTTTTGAGTGGCACGGTCAATTAGGCACGGGGGAGCGGTTTGGCCTGTATGAGATCGTTGTCAGGGTGCCGAATGCCATCGCTCAGCATTGTGATCCACTTGCCACAGTTGCCGACAGGCTCGAGAAAAAGAGTCCTGATCTCTCCAGATACCGCTCCGATCGAAAGGGGAGGGAGATTTATATCCCCGGCCTCAAATCGGAGCAGTTTGCCAAGTTTCGTCAAAAGTTCATGATGCAAAAATATAACCCGGGTGGTCAGAGGGTGCTCTTGTGGCAGAGGATACAAGATGCGTACGGTCTTGCTAGATGGGCCGATCTCAGTGGCAAAGACCGTTTTGGCAATAGGGGGGATGGCGTTATCACAGAGGAAGAGATGCAGATGCTGAAGCCGGAGGAGAGAGAAAAGGTGGAGGCGCTTGCGGTCCTGGCACAGGCCGCCGTGAAGTCGTATCGAGACCCGAAGGCGGCCGATCCGACCGGAGATGCAGCCGTTTTTGGTGACTGTGACCGCGCAGCCCAGCATGAGAAAAGGTTGGTCGAGATCTACGAGGTACGGGCAAGCGAGGAGCCGGTCAAGGTCGAGATCCGGCCGGGCCAGTTCGCCTGGCTGCCACCGGAGACCGCCTATCACGTCGCCCTCGTCTACTACCAGAGGGAGCTGAAGGCGATCTACGATCAGTATTGGACGGGGCACTCGAGGGAACTGCAAGATTCACTAAAAGGCGGTGAAGGGAGTGTGATTGCGAATCTCTTCCTGCCCGCCGATCACCCCCTGAAGCAGAGTGAAAGCCTGGTGGTGCAGGCAAGGAGTCTCTTGGAGGATGTCGAGGCACGGATCAACATGGATCGCTCCTACTACCGTGTCGATGACTTCTGGAGGGAATATCAGGGCAATCCCTACAGATTCAGAGACTTCAAGTTTAACATCGAAAATTGGCAAGAATGGGCTCACGAATTTTTCAATAGGGGAGACTATGTCAAGGCATTGCATTGGCATAAGAGAATCATTGATAGCTATCCTTATCCCGCAAATGAGATTTATAAATCGGCGGTCTTTCGGATCGCGGAGTGCTATGTACAACTTAACGACCAGGCGAAGGCGCTGGGGTATTACAAAAAATACGTGGCGTTGAGCCCGCCCGAAAACAATCGCCTGGAAAAGGCAAGGGAGGCGATTTTCCTCTTGGATTCCGAGATCGCCCCGGTTGCCGGATCGAAGCCCAAGGCAGCCGGCAGGCCGGCAACGACATCACAAACCGCTGCCGTCTCCCGACCCGCTTCTGCCGCACGACGCTCAAGGCAACGCGCCTCAGTCCCAGTGGCCGCAGCCGCCGCTGCAGAGGCCGTCGCTCCAGCGGCGGCACCATCACCCGCCGCCAATAACGGAATCTACAGTCGCCGCGTCGAGTAAGAAGGCATTACCCCATCGAAAGGGGCGGTTTGTTGCAAGATGGAGAGGGCATAGAGAGGTATCTGGTCGATTGTCCCCTGTCTGGAAAAATTTCGCAGAGAAGACCGAATGGCCCATTGAGGATTATATTTTTTCATGAATTCTACAAGGCTTTTTGATTGCCTGCTGATGCCTGATTTGATTTCCAGCGGGATAATTTTTTCATCCCGCGTCAGCAGAAAATCGACTTCAGCGGTGCCGGTGCTTGCCCAAAAATGGAGGGGAGCCTCCAGGTAAGCCGTTAGTTCCTGGGCAACAAAAGTTTCAGCCATTGCGCCTTTAAAGTGGGTGAACAGATCGTTGCCCTGGAGGAGTGTTTGTGCCGCAAGCCCGCTCATCGCCCCTAAAAGTCCAACGTCAAGCCCATAGAGTTTAAAGAAAGAAGACTCCTCATAAGCGGCCAGTGGAATCCCCGGTTGGGAAACACCAGTCGCTTTGATGACGAGTCTTGCATCGAGCAGCCATTGCAAGGCATTTAAGTAGTCGCGTGCACGAGCGCTTTTCCTGACCTTTGAAAACTGAAACTTCTTGTTTTCTTTCGCCAGTTGAGCGGGAAGGGAATTCCAGATCTGGTTTATTTTAAGTGTCTCGTACGGCCCCGCATGTTTGGAAAAATCAAGGACAAAGGATTGAAGAATCTCTTTTTGGATTTTTCTGACCTCCGTCAAGTCTTTGTTCGCCCTATACGTTTTGATGACCTCCGGCATCCCCCCAACGAAATAGTAGACTTTCAAGGTCTCAATCAGTTCTTGATGGAACGGTTCGGGAAGCGGGCTCAGATCATTCTTTGTCTGCAGGAGTTCCTTGTATTTTTCTTTTGAACAGGCCCCCAGAAACTCATTGAAGCTCATCGGGTGAAGGGTCAGAAAATTGACTTTTCCAACCGGGAAGGATTCCCCTTTTTTTAGGTGGGGCCCCAGGAGAGATCCGGCGCAGGCAATAGGATAAGAGGGGGACTTTTCTTGAAAGTACTTGAGGCTTTTCAAGGCGTTTGGGGATTCCTGAATCTCATCAAAAATGATCAGCTCATCGGGGGTTATATTCCTGTTCTGATAGATAGAAAGTTTCTCGACGATTTTCTGAGGATCGAGCGAGTCCTCAAACAGTGAATCGAGTCGCGGGTCCTCTTCGAAATTGAAGTAGGAGGTTGTCTTGTACTGCTCACGACCGAACTCCTTCAATAGGTAGGTTTTCCCAACCTGCCGTGCCCCCTTGAGGAGGAGAGGCTTTCTTTCCCTCGACTCCTTCCATAACACCAGCTTCTGATAAAGGTCACGTCGCATTACCTGAATATCCTATTAAAATGTGATTTTTGCAACGTAATTAGGCCATGAATACGTGATCATTTCACGAAATAGGGGTAATAAATGGGAGAATAAAGATAAATTTATGATTTTAAATGTAATTTTTAGTTTATACCACGATTCAGATCCAATTTTGATCTGTAGAAATCCTTAAACGGGGCGAAACTTAAGGGGGTGGGGGGCCGATTCTACCGCGAGATCCATTCCTCAAGCGTTTGCCGGTTGGGTCAAGATAACAAATAGGGGGCCGGAAGGGAGATCAACGGAATCTCCCGATCCCAAATCTGGACCCGCGGCTCTTCTGCAACCACCAATCCCGCGAGAATCGGTTTTGTGAGGATCCTGCTGAGACCGGCCAGGTGCCTGAAGTCACCCTTGCTCACGCGGTTCGTCATCTTGCATTCAACGGCGATGATTCCGTGCTCCATTTCGATCAAGAGATCAACCTCTCTCTGGTCGGCTGTCCGAAGATGGTAGAGGCTGCACGGGACGCGGCTCATTTTAAGCTGTTTATAAATCTCCGAGACGACGGCCGATTCAAACTCGTTTCCCTCAACCTCTCCGGTTTTTTTTAAAATGCCCCGGCGTATGCCCGGATCGATAAAGTGAATCTTCGGCATCTTGGAGAGTCGCTTCTCCTCATTTTGAAAATAGGCAGGGAGTTGCAGGATCTGATAGCTCAGCTCCATATATTGAAGAAATCTCCGGGCGGTGGGTGGAGAGATATCCGAGAGTCTTGCAAGGTCCGAAAAGTTCACCGTCTGGCTAGACTTGAGGGCGAGGGCCTTTTGGGATTTCACAAACGGTTCGAGTCGATCCATTTGAGCGAGATCTGAAAGGTCCCGCTGGAGATAGGTGAGCAAATAGTCTTCCATCCATCCCCTTAAATCTTCCTCGGAAAAAGAGGGATTATAGAGGGCCGGCATGCCACCGATTCTCAGATATTTCTGCCAGGCGACAACTGACTTGGAAAAGTTTTCGTTCGTTGAAAGCTCCTCCTGCATCCCTGAGAGAATCTCCGCCTTGTCTTCCGCCCTGGCGATCCTAACGATCTTGCCTGAGGCTGCTTCATCCTCCCACGACCGGGAGAGAATCTCCGGAAGGGTTAGCGGAAAAAGTTCCTGAATTGTCACCCGACCGGCCAACGATTCCTTGACCTTTTTAAGGAGCAGGATTTGGCTGGAACCGAGAAGCAGATAGCGTGTCTCTGGGTAGGTATCGTAACAGGCCTTGATGACTTCAAAGAGAGAGGGGAGTTTCTGGATCTCATCGATAACGGCCCTCGGATATCGTGTCGCCCAGTCACGTGAGGATAGTTTTTCAAATTCGACCCGCACGTGCGGGTCCTCCATCGACAGGAGCGGATAATCGGGGAACATACGTTTCGCAAGGGTCGTCTTGCCGGTTTGCCGCGCACCGGTCAGGACAAGTAGCCTCCCCCTTTCACCCTTTTGAATTTGGTCTATAATCTTTGAAAGCGACCTAAATTTCATATCCATCTACTTCGTTGGCCTCTTCAGCGGCTCCTCGACGTCCGCCTGAGGCGGAGCCTGCCTCGTATCTGGGACCTTTCTCAACATCCTTATCATACCCCCTTTGTCAACAAACTTCTAATAATCGCCAATTTTTAAAAGTATAGTTTTAATTTTACGTATTTCTGTCTTATAAGTCAACTACTGCAGATCTGAGAATTTGACAAACTCGCAGGCAACTTGGCGAGGATTCTGCCCGATAATACCCTTGTAGGGAGAAGACCATAATGGATTTTTACGGTTTTGAGCGACCTTCTGCAGAATTAACAGGGGAGAGGTTTGCAAATCTTCAAATGGTTGCCCCGGCAGGCGCAACAGGTCCTGGATCCCAGCAACCGCAATTACCCCCCGAGGATGCCGCGGCGATTGAAGGGCTCGAGCCACCGGAGGCACAAAAGTATCTCGAGAAGAAGGATAAGGAGAGAAAGGTCCGTTATGGGATGCTTGCCCGATGGGCCAGGCAGGAGATTTATCAGTATTCAGCGACCTATGACATCTTTCAGATCGGCAAGGGGTTGGTCGATGCCGACAAGGGGCTGAAACCCTACTACGAGGCGCCTACGTCGAAGAGGTCCCTCTACATTGCGGGATTGAGGGAATATCAGAATGAGGGACCGGAGAAGGCGAAGTTCTTTCAATACGCGAGAGAGCTCCTTACAAGTCCCGCAGTCATCAGTCAGGGTTCGGGTCAGGCAACCCTTGAGTTCTGGGGGAAGGCGTTTGAGATGGCCTGGAGCTGGGCCAAGTCGGCCGACAAAAACCGGGATGGTTTTATAGATGACGATGAATGGAAAAAGATTGCCGGAAAGGCGCAGGAAATTCCGCAGGGGAAAAAACTGATCCTCGCTGTTGCCGCCATCATGAGAAAAATTGAGATCAAGTTCAAGGCGGATGGAGAGGATCTTCCAAAAAGCACAACGCCGGAGGTGGAAAAACCGGAAGCGAAGCCCTGGCAGGATAAGGTCACCGACTTCTTCACGACCTGGATCATCCCGGTCAAGGACTTTAACCCGCTCAATCTCATATTTCTCCCCGCCTCCATCGCCTCCATCTGGGGGATACCCAAACTGGCGGCAAAGTGGAGCCCGCTGCCCGGCATCAAGGGGGGGATCGGTAGAAAGCTGCTGCTTGTTGGTCATCCGATTGTTTGGGGTTCCCTGCTTGCCTTGGGCGTGCGGCCTTATCTGCATGCCGGGATCGACAAGATCACCGACGAGGGGGATGGGGTTCATTGGATCGCCCACAAGGGGACCGATGCCCTGATCTTTGGCGGGATCGCCTACAAGTTTTGGCAAGGTTTCCGGGGAAACAGCGCATTGCTGCGTACCGCCATCTTGGGAGGGAAGATGAAGCTCCCTTTCTTTGGATCCAGCGTATCTCCCCTGGCCCGATCGTCGTTCTTTCGGTGGCTGACAAGATCCGCACCGGTCACCAGTCAGACCGCCCGTCTGATGCACGCATTACCCAAGGCTGCCATGGGTGGATTTCTCGGAGGCGTTGTCGGATTCACCGGTCTGAGTCTCGCTGCCCGCTGGGTCATGCGGGAGGTCTTCGATTGTGAAAAGTCTCTTGGAGATGAGTTGACGGAGTTTCTTGGACATGGAACCGCCATGACATTGGTCGGCCTTGGTCTCAGAAATCCGGTCTCCGCCGCGATTACCACAGGGCTCGGTGCGGGGATCCTGATCGGAGCGGGGCTGACAAAGTGGGACCCGTTCGGTCTTGTCACCCGTTTCCAAAACACGATTTATTATGAGGCGGATCGACCGGATTATACGGAAGGTGCGCGCCGGTTTACCGGCAAGGATGGAAAGGAATATATCGAGTATCGGGGGGATCTGAAGAGGGAGAAAGGCAAACTCGTTTTTGTGGATGAGGATGGGGATAAAGGGCGTGTCAAGTATGACTCAAAACTGGTATCATTCGACAAATCGGTTGAGGAGGATCAATTCGACAAGAACCTGGCCAAACTCGACAAGATCCGGATGAAACCGGAGGTCGAGTTTGAGTTCAAAAAAGATGACGGGACGATAGAGAAAAAAGAGAAGGTGACGGGCGAAAAGGCCTATTGGCATGCGCGTCTTTATTATCTCAAGCGGGTGGAAAAAAATGTTGCCAGAATAGAGGATAAAAAGGGGATGACGGAGGGATGGACAAAGGTGAAGGGGGGTCTTGGCAAGTTGATGGATGAGGCGAAAAAGATGGCGGGGGATCTCCCTGTATCCGGGGGCGGTGGACCTGCACACAGAAGCGGCAGCGGGGGAGACAGCGAGGTCATTTGGCAGTAGAATAAGGTAATTTTATGGCAGGAGAGGTTCAGACAATCAGATTCTTGAACGAGGATGGGCAGACGGTTGCCGAGGGGGAGGTCCAGCATCCGGATGAGAACCTCGGCCTCCTCAGCGAGGGAGAGGCGGGGACCGCCAAGTTTTTCAGGGTCGACGGGACGACAAGGACAGAGATCACCTACTCGAATGCGGACGACCTGCTCCGTCAATTGGGCTCTTTTGGGGTCGAAAAATACAGCTGGGGACAGGGTAAAAACTTCCGACCACCGCTTCTCTTTCAGGATTTTGAATTGAGATTCCAATCGTTCCACCAGTTAGCCAAAAAAGGGGTTGCGCAGATTCCTGTTGTTATCCACCTCCCCAAAAAGGCGGTCGATGACCTGAAGGCGAGGGTAGCGGGCAAGAAAGACCACCCGCTGAAGCCGCTCCTGGACCGCGCGACACGGAATCTCAAAGGTCCCGAAAGCCAATTGGTCGAGTATGTCTCATCCGACGGGAATCTCGATGAAATCTCAAACCATGAACATGAAAGGTTCGTAGATAAAATTACGAGGCGTTATGGTCAGGAGGGATTCCAATTCTTGCTGCAGGCGAATCCGGGGGTCGACTTTGGACGGGTTAAAGCTGGTTTTGAGCAGCTTGATGAAAAGGCTGTTGCCAAAGATGGACCCGGCGAGTCTGAGACGGGGACGACTGATGCTGGCGGGGCAGCGGCAACCAGTGACCCCGCCTCGATCCTCTCCCGGATGAACTGGGACAACCTCCTCGATTCTATCAATGGACCGCTCGAGATGGTCCGGCTCCTCAAGTCCCGTATTTTGGATCTGATCGCGATCCTGTTCGCCCTCCTGGGGGGCGGTGATTCAGACCTGTTCGCAATCCTGCAGGATCTTGAAGGGGCAGTCTCAACGTTCGATGCCTCCAGGACCCAACTCCTTGCCTCCAATCGGCGGCTCAACATTGATGAGCGGATTGCAAAGCTGCAGGAACTGGCGATCAAACACAGCAGACTCGCCTCCGAGGCGGAGGTTCGGTACCAAAAGAGCAAGAGCGAGGCAGACTCAAAGGCGATGATTGAGAATCGCGAAAAGGCGGAGCGGATCAACCAGCTGGTCCAGATGCTGGAGACCTTGAAGAGGCCGCTCCAGATCCTGGTCGACCAGTCGGCCCAGAACGCGCAGGATGCCAAGGAGGGGGCGAAGATGACACGCAGCATGCAGCTCCGTAACCGCAACTCCGCTTGGACGTAACCCACTCTCTTACAACCAGTTTTCGATTGAAAGCCCCTGGATCTCTCCAAAGTGTTTCAGGTTGTTCGTGATCAGTGTCAGATTTTTTGACCTGGCGACGGCGGCAATAAGCATGTCAATCGCCCCGATCATCTTTCCCCGCTTGGCAAGATTTTCTTTGATTGACGCAAAAGCACCAGCGGCATCGGAGTCAAAGGGAAGTCGAGTCAATGGAGAGAGGAGGGATTCAACACGGTCACGATTGTTTTTTGGCTTTGAAGAATGAAGGGCCCCATAATAAAGCTCGGCCTCCGTGAGTATGCTGACACCCAGCTCGGAAAGGGGCTCCTTTTCGAACCGTGACCTCAAGTTTGGTGTGGGGCGATTCAGGATGTAGATACAGATGTCGGTATCCAGGAGGTAGGTCACTTGATCGGTTCCCTCTCTCGTTCGAGGAAACCGCCGTCAATATCTTGAAGAATCTCCTCCGGGGTGCGTGAGTCTTCCCAGGATCCCCATACCTTAAACCATTCCCCTGACGGCCGTTCCGAGAGGAGCTTTTCCCTGATCGCCTCCTTGACCCACTCCGACCGGCTCTTACCCTCCTCCCTCGCCTTCTGATCCATTTTCTTCTGGATTTCTGTGTCAAGATAGATAGCGATCTGACTCATATGTTTGCAATTATACTTGTTGTGGTCTTGCTGTCAAGAGATTCCCTCCTTGTGCCTCTCTTGCAGATCGGCTAAAATGGTAAAAAATCGGTCCCTTAGGGAGCAACTCGGCCGACTGGCAAGGCCGATAATTGATTTGAAGAGAGTGCCCCGGCCCTTACGGTTAAGGGGGGGATAGGGTTTATTGAGTATAAGGAGACACCATGCCATTCGAAATAGCTACCGACCCGAATCAGTTTCAGGGACAGGTCAACCAGGCCCTTGACGTGATCAAGGGGAGGCAGGTTTTACTTGCTAATGAGCTTAATGGCATCACCGAGGTTCAAACACCCGACCTGTCGGATCCCTCCAAAGTTAACGAATTCACAGCCGCGGTTGATAAATGGATAAAGGATAATACGAAAAATAAGGAGAAAAAGGATTCTGTAGATGCAGCCAGTTCCAAACTCAAGGCTTTTCTGGAATTGCGCTCGGACAGGATTCAATTGAGGAGCGCAGATACAAATCAGAACCCTAGTCAGATCGACCTTCCTACTGGGAAGGCAGACGATATGCAATCTGCCCATGGCAGCCTCGACGGGATTGTCTTGCGCTACCTCGGCGACACCTCCAGTCCGGCGGAGCCTCAGCCGGGCCCGGGCAACACACCTCCCCCTGCAGAAGGGACGAAGTGGTCCGGAGAGGCGGAGGCGGATGGATTGCAGGCGAGACTCGAGTTTACGGATCTTGATCTGGGTCAAAATCCGGATCTCGATAATGTTCAGACAAAACAAAAGATCAGTCAGTATCTCGCCGATGAGTTGAGGGGCGCAAAAAAGGGACACAAAGGGGTTATCCGGTTAAAAAATCCTGATGGAAAATGGTACCGGGCCAATTTTACGTTCGACCCAACGAAAACACCGGAACAACAGGTTGCTGTCACGCAGTTTGAAGGGACACCGGGCGGGAGGGGAACCCGCAGGTTCGAGGCGCCGGAGAGGACCGAATCCCGTCACGCTGCAGTCTCGACCCAATCGCTTGAGGGACAGGAAGAAGACCCGGCGACGCGGGAGGAGCGGGAGGCGTTAAGGGGTGCGCGGACCGAGATGGCCCACTACTACCGGGAGACCGCGACCTTCGCCCGCGCGAACCAGTTTTTGGGCTTTATGGGATTGGGTGGTGGCGGCGGATTTGTGAGCACCGCCAGCGGCCCCGGTGGGTCAATTGGTTATAGCGGTGGATTGGGTGGTGCCGGTGGTTTGCCCGGCCTCCTCGGTCTTGGCGGACCGGCCCTTGGAGGTCGGCCCGGTTTTTCCGGAATGGGAGGGGCGACACTTGGTGGAGGTCCCGGCGATCTCATGTTTAATGTTGGATCCCCAATGATGACCTCAGGGGGCGGTCTGGGCGACGAGATCCGCGAGCAGAATCGAAAGATCTCCGCCCTGATCCAGTTCCTCCTCCTCCAGATCCTCTCCGGAAACATCGATGCGATCACCTCTGCGATGATTGCAATCTCCCGGAAGTCCAAGGGTACGTTGATCCTCTCGTCTGTCGCGATGCTCTCGGCGATGCAGCAGTATGACGAACAGCAGGCGCGGCTGACGGAGCAGTTCAAGAACCTTCAGTTCGATCCGAACGACCCGAAGAGCGCGACCGCATTCCAGCACGAGTCTTCATCCCTCTCGATGCAGATCAACTCGATCGCGGTCGCCCGCCAGATGTTCATGAACCAGATGAGGGACGTGATGACGATGTCGGAGGAGATCGGAAATATCGAGAAATCGGTCCTCGATATCGTCGGTCAGTACAAGCGGAGTTATTCGCGATTCAACGTCTAGGATTATGGCGACGATCAACAACATGATTAACGTGACCGGGACCGCGGGGGCGGTCCCGGCGTCGCCACAAAATTCCCAGGGTCTCCAGAAGACCCTTGCCGAGATCCCCTCGGAATACCTGCTCCTCGAGAACTCAAAAAAGGTGGCCGAGATGGCGGAGGTGGAGGGGCGCGAGACGCCCCGCGCCTCGCAGGCCGACTACGAGCGGCACAAGGATCTCCTCTCCAAGTTAGAACAGGTCCTGAAGAGGATGGTTGGCAAGGCTGGCCTGGATAAAGGGCGGACCTCCGGCCTTGTCCAGTACGCAAGGGATCAGGCAAAGACCTTTGAGGCGAGCGCCTCGAGGGAAGGGGATGGCGAGAAGAAGACCGGTTTCCTGAATCAGGCCGGTGAGCTTCGGGCCGTTGTAGGGGAGATTGAGGAGATCCAGTCGGCGATGGAGAAGAGGCTCGAGGCCCAGGGACCGGTCGATCTGCCAAAGACCCGGACCGACCTCGCGATGGCGCGACTCCAATCCTTTTATGGTGAAAAGATCCCGGAGGAGCTCCGCGGGGATCCGGCAAGGATTCGGGGACTTGTCGTGAACCGGCTGAAGACCAACCTCGATCGGCTCGCTGAGGGGCGGAAGCGGGCGGCGGCGGAGATTCAAAGATGGCAAAGGCTCCTGAAGAGTGGAAATGCGGAAGAAAAGGCGCGGGCCGAGAAGGCGCTCTCTGCGCTCCGGTCCCAGCTCGAACGGTTTTCAAAAGGGGAGGCGCTTTATTCAAAGGCGATCGTCCATTCCGAGCGGTGGGTCCGCGAACTGGAGAAGGGGACGATCGAAGTGGATCTTGCCGAAGGGTTTATTCCTGGTTTTGATGAGATGGAAGGGGGGACAACGGTTCGGACGAGCTCCGCCTCGACCGCCCTGTCACCACAGGGGAGACCGGAGAGGGGAGGCCGAGGACCGCTCCTTGGGACCGCATCTGCCGGGCATGAAACCGATTACGATATTGGCGCATCGGATTATCTGGAGACAAGCGGCATGGTTCAGGCGCAGGATTTTACCGGCACGAATCTCGCGGTGATCCAGAGCTCCGGGAATACGCGTCAGGAATACCAGAGGACAAAGAGGGTGATCGACCAGATCGTGAGGCGTCTGATGGCCGGGGACTACCGCGTGCTGGACCTCGCGCTGATCATGCTCGGTCATCAGGCCTCGATGACGACGATCAATGTCGGCGTGAAGATGATCCGGGCCCTCGAACAGCAGGATCAGCACCAGCAGGAGGTTGTCGACAAGCTCGACCAGCTCCGGGCGGATGACCCGACCTTTGCCTCACAGACCTCGGCGGCGAACATGCAGGTGAACAAGATTGCGGTCGACAGGCAGGCGACGATGAATCTCCTGCGGACGGCGCTGACCAGCATGGAGGAGATCCAGAATGTCGCGAAATCATACCTCGATATACAAGGTGCGCAGATCCGGCAACTCTCGCGGTTTAACACCTAACCTCTTGTCGCTCATAAGTTGTTGTCATGACTGGATAAAAATGGTAGCTTAGAAGGAGTCAAGGAGTGGACTTGGCCGCAAAGAAAAAAGAAGAGACGAAAAAGAAACCGGCGGAGTCGCCATTTCTGCAGGCGCTTCAGGATGCCTTGAAGAAGGCCCCTTCCGACAAGGTGAAGGAGGCGACAAAAAGGGTTGAGGGGCTCACGAAGGAGAATGCCGCTTGGGCCGACCTCTTTGCGCTCCCGGCCGAGAAGCTGGAGGAGATGTCGCGGATCGGTTACGAGCAGTTCAAGTCGGGGGGGTACCAGAGCTCTGAAAAAATCTTTCGGGGGCTGACCGTCCTCGATCCTGAAAATTACTACTACCACCAGATGCTCGGTGCGACCTACCAGAGGATGGAGAAGTTTGCGGAATCGGTCCTCGAGTATTCGATCGCCCTCGATCTGAACGACAAGGATATCGTCTCCTATACGAACCGGGGTGAGTCTTATCTGAAACTTGGGCTTCATCCGCTCGCCGCTCAGGACTTTGAAAAGGCGATCTCCCTCGACAAGACCGGGGAGGATCGCTGGGCGAACCGGGCGCGGATGTTGAAGGAGCAGGTCCGGTTGATGGGTCAAAAAAAGGGGCAACCGAAGAAAAAGTAATGGAGGGAAAGAGTGCCGATCGACCCGACAGGTTTTCGCACGGAGACACAGACGGAGACGCCGACTCGTGTTGACCTCCCGATCTCGAGCCCGGAGTTTTATAGAGACCTCCAGGTCCCAAAACCGGTCCTCCAGGACCTGAGGCTCCTCGCCCAGTTCTTCTCCACACAGGGGGCGCGGCTCCATTCGATGGAGACGACGGAAAAGATCAAGTCGCTCTCCGCGGAGATCCATGAGTTTGAAGAGATCGAACAGGAGCTGGCGTCGTTCGGTGCTCTCGCGCCGGATGAAGAACAGTTTCTCGATCAGTTCTACGAGGAGACGCGATCATCACTGCTTGTAGGGGCTCAGTCCGGCGATCTGGAGGAGTTGATCCGGAAGGCAAAGGAGTATGTTGCCTCCCAACCGATGCCGTCCGACTCTTCCTCATCTTCTTCAGAGATGCCCGGCGGGGATATACTGGATCAGGTCTTCATGGATGAGGTTTCCCGTCAGAAGGAGGAGAGGGAGACCCGATACCTGGAGTTGCTCGCGGCGGCCAAGGACCCGGAGACGGCGATCCTCGCTATCGCCTATCGCTACTCGGATCTTTATGGGCAGAAACTCCAGAAGGCGGTCGAGGTTTACAGAGACCGGATTGACAACCTGGATCGCTCCATTGCGAAAATGGAGCTCTCCGGCGCCTCGACGGCGGAGATCGCCCGTGCGAATGCGGAGCTTTCCCGGAACTCCAGTTTTCTCGGGATGGCGACCTTTGCGATCCAGTCGATCAAGCAGAGGATGGATCGGATCGATAATATGTCCCAGTCGTTACTCTCCAACCTGCAGGAGACCCAGAAACAGATTATCGGCAATGTGCGAGGTTAACCCCGATGCCACTTGACGACAGGCGCCCTCCGTTCGAGGAGGAGGAAAAGGGGAGGGTCCTCGATCCCCATCCGGCAAGGCGCCGTTTCATGACGGAGCTCTTCTACCGGTTTTCACGAAACCGTCTCTCACTCGCGGCGCTCGCCCGCTATCCGAAGAAGAAGCTCCTGAAGCTCGCCGAGATTGGGTACTTCAAGTACAAGTACGGCCGCTATCCGGAGGCGCTTCAGGTTTTTGAGGCCTTGGCCTCGATCGATCACACGAACCCCTACTATCACACCGCACTCGGAGGGATTTATCAGAAGATGGGGAAGTATGTCGACGCGGTGGTCGAATACACGCGGGCGGCGCGGATCCATCCGAAGGATCTCTGCACATTTGTGAATCGCGGCGAGATTTATCTCCGGCACAAGAATTTCCGAAAGGCGGCGGAGGACTTCCGGACCGCCATCCTCCTGGACCCGGACGGAAAGAGCCTCTGGGCCAACCGGGCCCGGTCGCTCGTGATCGCCCTGAAGAGAAATCTGGAGCTCCGCAAAAGGGGCGAGCGGACCTCTCGCTAACCTTCTTCCTCTCCCAGGATCCCGTATTTTTTTAAGAGATTGCGGATATGCTTGCGGTCGATCCCCGCCTCGCGGGCGGTTTTTGAGATGTTGTAATGGTTGCGGCGCAGCAGCCCGGCCAGGTAGTCCTTTTCGAAACCTTCCACAATCTTCTGCTTCGCCTCCTTGAACGGGAGCCCCATGTCAACCGACATCTTTTCCGTCGCCTCCTCTTCCTCCCGTTCCATTTGATCAAACACGAAGGAGATATGCCGGTTTGTGATCGTATTCTCCTCAACGAGCGGAACCATCCGCTCCAGCACGTTGATCAGCTCGCGGACATTACCGGGCCATTGATAGCGGTTCAGCATCTTCAGGGCGTCATCGTCGACACGCGTGACCTTCAGCTTGCCGTCCGGGAGCTGGTTGAATTTTGCGGTGCC
Source organism: uncultured Pseudomonadota bacterium (assembly GCA_964460495.1). Taxonomy (GTDB): domain Bacteria; phylum UBA10199; class UBA10199; order JACPAL01; family JACPAL01; genus CAYWRF01. The sequence continues at coordinate 19,053 of CAYWRF010000003.1, forward strand.
GAGGAATCTCTCGATCAGCGGAGAAATATCCTCGGGTCGTTCCCGGAGCGGCGGGACCTGGATCTTGACGACCGAGAGGCGGTAATAGAGATCCTCCCGAAAGCGCCCCTCGGAGACCTCTCTCCGGAGATTCCGGTTGGTGGCGCAGATCACGCGGACGTCGATCGACGCCGTCTCGTTCGAACCGACCTTCTTGATCTCCCTCTGTTCCAGGGCCCGGAGAAGTTTGGGCTGAAGATCCAGCGAGAGCTCGCCGATCTCATCCAGAAAGATGGTCCCTCCATTCGCCTCTTCAAAGGCGCCGCGGCGGCTTGCAATCGCCCCGGTAAAGGCCCCCTTCACGTGGCCAAAGAGCTCGCTCTCGATCAGGTTTTCCGCGACGCCGCCGCAGTCAAAGACGACAAAAGCGCGCGCCTTTCGGGCGCTGTTTTCATGGATCGCCCGGGCGACAACCTCCTTGCCGGTTCCGGTTTCACCTTCAATCGTGACGGTGGCGTTGGTTGGGGAGATTCTCTCCAGGATGCTGAAGATCTGACGCATCCTTCGTGAGCGGCCGGCCAGCGGCCCGAATTCGGTGCGGTCGGACGGTTCAATATGGACCTTTTCGTCAAATGCGACAAACTCGATTCGCGAATTGCCGATCCGGATCACGTCGCCCGGCGAGAGGAACGCCTCCTTGACGCGGGTATCATTGATGAAGGTCCCGTTGGTGCTTTCGAGGTCCCGCAGCAGGTAACGGTCCTCTTCCTGGACTATTTCCAGATGTGTTCGGGAAACGGTCTTGTCTTCAAGGATAAAGTCATTGTTGTCCCGCTTCCCGAGCCGGACGGCCTGTTTGGTTAAATCAAATTTCTTTCCCTTGCTGGGTCCCTCAACAACCACCAGCTGGCATTTCCTCTGGAAGATGACATCCTTCTGATCCTCTGTGCCGATCAGCTGGGTGTCGCGGTCAAGAACCGGTTTGCTTTCCATGCCTTCTCCTTCTCACTTTTTTTCGAGTGTGACATTGTAGATCTTGCTCGGCGAATCCTTCATTTCAAAACTCGCCTCCCAGGTTTGGTATCCTTCCAGAATCAGCCGGACCGTGTGGCTCCTGTCCCTCGGGACCTTCCGGATGGTGACCGGGGTCTTCGGCGCGATCAGATCCCCGTCAAAATAGATGTCGGCCCGCGGCGGTGTTGAGCTGAGGCTCAACTCTCCATAAAGATCCTGCAACTGGATCGTCCCGAGGGAGGGGTTTTCCCCCGGCGCGAGTGTGACCGTTGAGGCATATTTCAGATAACCCGACTTCGAGACAAGGAGCTTCACACGCCCCGGCCTGATTCCGGTTGCCTGGATCGGGGTCGAACCCTTGAATTCATCATTGATAAAGACATCGGCCCCGGAGGGGTTCGAGTCAAACCGGATCGTTGCCGGTTCTCCGGAGACCTCTCTTGCCGGTTCCTCCCGGACCGGCCTTTCAACCGGCTTGGCGGCGATCTCCTTTTTTGTCAAGGCGGCCATCAGGGGGGTTGTTTCATCCGTATTGATCGCAATCCCCTTTCTCCTCCAGGTTTCGTACCCCTCCTTGCTTACGGTGATCGAGACCGGCTTGCCGCTCTCCAGGCGGTCGAGGATGATCGGCGTGAGCCTCCCGGTGTCGATGCCATTCAGCATCACACGTGCCTGCGGAGGATCAGACCGGATCTCCAGCCTCCCGTATTGAATGGAGGCAACCTGTTGCTGGGTTTGTTGCAGGGGGGGCGGTGGCGGAGGGGGGGGCATATCCGGCAATCGTGCCAGTGCGGCGGCGATCTTGACCGGCTGGGGGTCCCTGACCTCAACCGTCCCGGACCATTCGGCATGACCCGGCATGGAGAGGCGGATCTGGTAGTTTTTCGGGATATCGAGATTGCCGACCTGATTCGGTGTCGTCAGGCCGGTATCACGGCCATCGAGATTGATCCGGGCGCCGGAAGGATTGGAGGTAATGTTGATCACGCCGACCGAGAGCGGCTTCAAGGCCTGGTTGATCACGATCGGATCGGTCGTCGTCAGGGCATATTTCCTGACAACCTCCTGGTAACTCTCCTTCTCCAGACGGATTTCGTACTCCCTTCCGAGCGGCAGTCTCTGGAGCGTCGCCGGTGTGACAAGACCTGTCTCGGCCCCATTCAGTAAAATCCGGGCGCCGGAGGGATCGGTGATCACCTGAAAGCTTCCGAGGTCGGCGACGATCCTCTCTTCCCTCAAGGGGGGAGGCTTGGGCCTCTCCGGTTTCATGAAGGATTGATATCCGAAGTAGCCGGCCGCGGCGGCGACAACAAGGCCTCCGACAGCGGCGCCGATCCGACCCAGCTTCTTCAATGCGGGGAGCGAATAGACGCCGGAGACGGCGGTCTTTTGGGTTGTCACCTGTCCCTTGCCCGCTTCACGCGGCATCGCCCCATGGACCATGATATTTTCCGCGGTCGCCTGCTTGATCAGGACCGATCGCGTCTTGTCGTCGATCGTCGGCACCACTTCCTTTCTGTGGATCTCCTTCTGGAAGAGCCGGTTCACAAGGGTGGCAAGCATTCGGGGCGAAAAGTCAATATAGGAGGAGTAGAGGTATTTGGTCAGATCGAGCTGGAAGTCACCGACGCTCTGATAGCGGTCCTTCGGGTTATAGGCGAGCGCCTTGCAAACGATCGCCTTGAGGGTCCCCGGAAGCTGTTCCGGCAGCATCAGTGTGTTGATTCGGGTCGTCCGGATCTTATTCAACACCTCAAACTGCGTCTCGCCTGAGAAGAGCTTCTCCCCCGTCATCATTTCATAGAACAAGAGCCCCGTAGAAAAAATGTCGGTTCGGTGATCGAGCGGTTTTCCCAGCGCCTGTTCCGGAGACATGTAGGCGATCTTCCCCTTTAAGATACCCGCCATCGTGTGGGAGACGTTCATCGCCGCCTTCGCGATTCCAAAGTCGACAATCTTGACCTCCCCTTCATAGGAAATCAGGATATTTTGAGGGCTGATGTCGCGATGGACGATGTTTAAGGGGACCCCCTGGCTGTCGGTCTTCCGATGGGCATAATCGAGCCCCTTGCAGATCTCGCTGATGATATAGACCGAGACCTCTTCCGGGACCTTCTCCCCTGAACCGGTCAACCGGCTCATCACCTCGCGGAGGTTGGTTCCGTTGATATACTCCATCGAAATGAAGTAGTCGTCCCCCACCTTGCCCAGGTCATATACCTGGACGATGTTGGCGTGAGACAGGAGAACGGTGAGCTTTGCCTCATCGACCAGCATGTTGATGAATTCCTTGTCGGCAGCGCAGTGGGGGAGGATCCGCTTGATCGCGAGCAGTTTTTCAAAACCGTCGACCCCGTAGGTCTTTGCCTTGTAGATCTCGGCCATTCCACCAACCGCCAGCTTGTCCAGCAGGACATATCGCCCGAACGGTTTTGGTTCGAAGGTCGATTCCTCTTTGCCGACTACCGCCATAAGGTCATGCCTATCATCAAAAAGAGGCCCCCCAACATCACCCCGACGATCAGGATGTAGGTCACAATCACGCCTGGACGGGGTGTCCCGTGTCTATCCAGGATCCCCCAGAGGACCAGGAACCTTTCGGTCAACGTCTTGCCGGACTTCTCTTCCTCCTCTTCCTCCTGAACCTTTCCCTGTGAAGAGGGGGGCGGTTTTCTCATAAGGAGGAGGTTCGATGCAACACGGTTGTCCCGTGTGAGGATCCTCTTCCAAAGCGGAGGCCTTTTCTCAAATTTATCCCTCTCTTTTTGCCCCTGGTCCTGGTTCCGTTTCCGTTCCTCCTGGTCACGGGTCTCGCTCACACGGAACAGATGAGGATCGGTCTGTGTGACCCTGTCAATTGGCATTCCTCTCATGGGGCTTTTTGCCCCACCCCCCTGGGACTTTTGTCTCCATTCTATGGCATAACCTTTTTCATATCAATGGATCTTTTTACTTAACCCCACCCTATATATCAGAATGATTGGCTAATTGCGTCATTTTCTCAGGAGCGTCTGCGCCAGCTCCCGAAGGAGGCCGACGCAAAAAGTGTCTAATACAATCAAGAGGATAAACACAATAATCGGCGAGAAATCAAACCCGGTTCCATAGGCCCAGCGGGCTGGGAGGAGCCGTCTTACCTGCCGGAAGACCGGCTCGGTTGTCTGGTTGAGAAAGCGGACAAGCGGATTCGTTGGATCTGGACGGACCCAGCTCAAGATGACGGCGGCTGTTACAATGAAGGTATAGAGGTTTATCAGGAAACCAAGGACCCTGGAAAGTGTCAGAAAGAGGTACCCGAGGATATGCATGGGGATCAGGCGAGCCTCCTCAACTCCGAGGCCCTTTTCGTTGCTGCCTCGATCGTCTCTTCTATCGTCCGGGCGAACCCCTTTTCATTCAAGACGGCCAATCCCGCCTCTGTCGTCCCCCCCTTGGAGGCGACACGCCGGATCAGGTCGGCGATCGGGTCTGCAGAGGTCTCGACCATCTTTCCGGCCCCAGCGAGGGTCTTGAGCATCAGTGTGCGCGCGATATCCGATGGGAGGCCTAGACGGGAAGCGGCCTCGATCATGGAGTGGATAAAGAGGTAAACAAATGCAGGACCGCTTCCCGAAAGGGCGGTGACAATGTCAAGCCACTCCTCTCGCGGGACAAAAAGGGCAGTCCCGACAGACGAAAAGAGTTTCAATGCAAACTCCCTGTCCGGTTCCGTTGTGGAGCCCGAGGCAAAGAGGCCTGCCGCTCCCTCACCCAGAAGGGCGGGGGTGTTCGGCATCGCCCGGATGAGTCTCGTCTCTTTCGGGAGGAATCGGTAATAGAAGGGGGTGTCGAGACCGGCGGCGATCGTGAGGATCAGGTGATCCCTTCGGACCATCGGCGCGACCTCTTCCAGAACGGCGCGCATCTGCTGGGGTTTGACACCAAGGAGGAGCCTCTCCGAACCCTCGACAAGCTTGAGGTTAGAGGAGACCCCTTCAATCCCATGTCGTTTTCTTAAGACCTCCAGACGCTCCGGATGCGCCGTCGTTGCCCCGATCTCGGCCGGCCTGAAAACCATTTTTTTGATCAACCCCAGGATCAGCGCCTCCGCCATATTGCCGGCGCCAAGGAACCCGATCTTAAACCTCGCCATGACCTGCCTCCCTGGGGCCAAAAATTCCTGTTCCAATCCGCACCATCGTCGCACCTTCCTCTATAGCGATCTCAAAATCCTCAGTCATCCCGATCGAAAGTTCGGCCAACGGCGCCTTATACAGACTTCTCCGGTTGATTGCATCACGAATTTCTCGGAGCCTTTGGAAAAAGGGGCGGGCCCCCTCGGGGCAAGCCCCCTCTGCCGAAGAGACAGGGGGGATCGCCATAAATCCCTTCAGCTGAAGGGACAAAAACCGGTTCATCTCCCCCGTCAGATGTTCGACCTCGTCGGAGGAGACCCCTGTTTTGGACCCCTCTCCCCCGAGATTTACCTCGATCAGGATCGGCTGGATCTTCCCCTGTGACACCGCCACTCTGTTGATCTCCTCGGCCAGACGGACAGAGTCGACCGAATGAATCAGTTCGACCTGGCGGACCACCTCCTTCACCTTGTTTCTCTGGAGGTGGCCGATAAAATGCCATCTGAGCTGACTGCTGACCGCTGACAGCTGAACGCGATGCACTTTTAACTCCTGCGCATAATTCTCCCCGATGTCGGTGATCCCGGCACCAGCCGCCTCGACAATCTTCTCCGCCGGCTGCCCTTTGGCAACCGCAACCAGTGTGACCGACTCCGGGGCCCTGCCGCTCCTCCTGCACGTCGCCTCGATTCTTGCACGAATTTCAAGAATCTTATGACCAATGGGTTGTTGCGTCATTATCCTTATTTAGTGCCGAGGATGTCTGAAGGCAATAGCGAGTTGAGGGGACGAGGAGCCCACCCAATTTTATGAATGATAGACAACGTTCCACGCGGCTGCTATAATTTATTCAAAGACCCGCCGTTCTTTCTCAATTTACACTCAGGTGAATCTTTAGAATGCAATGTGAAGGGGGAGGATCTATGGCGCCGAACAATTTCATAGGGATTGTGCAGGATCTCTGCACGACACAAAAATACCCGGAGCTGAACTGGGAGGGGAGCTTTGACGACTACCTTGAGATTGTCCACAAGGATCCCCGCGTCACGCGAAATGCCTTTGCCCGGCTCTACGAGATGATTCTCTCGCATGGAACGGAGGAATACATCGACAACCGCAAGCAGGTGACCCGGTACCGCTTCTTCAGCGATCCGCTCGAGGGGGGGAAGGATGCGATCTTCGGTCTCGATGTGCCGCTGATGAAGATGGTCAATATCATCAAGGCGGCTGCGAAGGGGTATGGTCCGGAAAAGAGGTTGCTGCTCCTCCATGGGCCGGTCGGCAGCTCCAAGAGCACGATTGCGAGGCTCCTTAAAAAAGGGATGGAGGCGTTCTCCCGGAGCCCGGAAGGGGCGATCTATACCTTTGCCTGGAAGAGGAACGACGGCGATCCGTCGATCTTCGGTGCGGTCGATCATATCAACTGTCCGATGCACGAGGAGCCGCTTCGGCTCATTCCCGAGGGTGTCCGGGAGACATTCCTCTCTCGCTTCAACGAGGGGGCACCCGAAGACCGGCGAATCCGGGTTGACGGGGATCTTTGTCCCCCGTGCCGGTTCATCTTTCGGGAACTGATGTCCCGATACCAGGGGAACTGGGCGAAGGTCATCGGCCATATCCGGGTCCGGCGATTGGTCCTCTCGGAGAAGGATCGGATCGGGATCGGCACGTTTCAACCAAAGGATGAAAAAAACCAGGACTCGACCGAGCTCACGGGGGATATCAACTACCGGAAAATTGCCGAATACGGTTCGGACTCCGACCCGCGCGCCTTCAATTTTGACGGGGAGTTCAACATCGCAAATCGCGGGATCATCGAGTTTATCGAGATGCTCAAGCTGGACGTCGCCTTTCTCTACGACCTCCTCGGCGCCTCTCAGGAGCACAAGATCAAGCCGAAGAAGTTTGCCCAGACCGATGTGGACGAGGTGATCATCGGCCACACGAATGAGGCGGAGTACCGGAAGTTGCAGAACAATGAATATATGGAGGCGCTCCGGGACAGGACGCTCAAGATCGACATCCCGTACATCACCAAATTGACCGAGGAGAAAAAGATCTACGAGCGGGATTTCAATCCGAAGAGGATCAAGGGGAAGCATATCGCCCCGCATACGCTCGAGGTCACCTCGATGTGGGCCGTTTTGACCCGCCTGGAAGAACCGAAGAAGGCGAATCTGACCCTGATGCAGAAACTTAAATTGTACGACGGACGGGTGATCCCCGGCTACACGGAGGAGAGCGTGAAGGAGCTCCGGAAGGAGGCGGTTCGGGAGGGGCTTGACGGGATCTCTCCCCGCTACATCCAGGACAAGATCTCGAACACGCTGGTGATGGACCGGGACGAGGGGTGCATCAACCCGTTCATGGTTCTGAAGGAGCTCGAGAGCGGGCTCAAACACCACTCGCTCGTCAGGAATGAGGAGCAGAAGAAGAAATTTGTGGAACTCTTGTCGGTCGTGAAGGACGAGTATGAGGATATCGTCAAGAACGAGGTCCAGCAGGCGGTTGCGGCGGATGAGGATGCGATCGGAAGGCTCTGCGCCAACTACATCGATCACGTCAAGGCGTACACGCAGCGGGAAAAGGTCCGCAATAAATTTTCGGGGCAGTATGAGGAGCCGGATGAGCGGTTGATGCGCCAGATCGAGGAAAAGATCGACATCCCGGAGGGACGAAAAGATGACTTCCGGCGCGAGATCATGAATTACATCGGGGCCCTCTCCCTCGAGGGGAAGGTCTTCAATTACAAGACGAACGAGCGGTTGCGTCACGCCCTGGAACTCAAGATGTTCGAGGATCAGAAGGATTCGATCAAACTGACGACCCTTGTCTCTCAGGCGGCGGACCCGGCCACGAAGGAGAGGATCACGGTGATCAAGAACCGGCTGATCAAGAATTTCGGCTACTGTGATGTCTGCTCGACCGACATCCTCGGTTACGTCTCCAGCATCTTTGCGCGCGGTGACGTGAAAGGACGTGCTTGAGGAGATGTTTTTAAAGATTGAAACCGACCATGCCCGGTTCAAGGAGATCATCCGGGGCAAGATCAAGAAGGAACTCCGAAAATTCATCACGCGCGGGGAGTTGATCGGCCGCGAGGGGAAGGATGTGATCAGCATCCCGCTCCCGCAGATCGAGATACCGCGCTTCGCATACGGCACCCGCCAGATGGGGGGGGTCGGACAGGGAGACGGCCAGCCGGGGACCGTGATCGGTGTCGGCGATGAACAGCAGGGGGTCTCGCAGGCGGGGAACGAACCGGGCCAGCATATCCTCGAGGTCGATATCACCCTGGAGGAGCTCGCGAAGATCCTCGGCGAGGAGCTCGAGTTGCCGCGGGTCGCGCCAAAGGGGGACGCCTCGCTCAATGCGGAAAAGGAAAAATACACGAGCGTCAGCACGGCGGGGCCCGAGTCGTTGCGCCATTTCAAAAGGACCTACCGTCAGGCGCTGAAACGCCAGATCCAGTCGGGGAGCTATGATTACCGCAACCCGCGTGTCGTCCCGATCCGCGAGGATCGCCGCTACCGGGTCTGGAGGGAGACAAAACGCCCGGAGAGAAATGCGGTCATCCTCTACATGATGGATGTAAGTGGCAGTATGGGTGCCGAGCAGAAGGAGATTGTCCGGATCGAGTCATTCTGGATCGACACCTGGCTCCGCTCCCAGTACAGCGGGATCGAGACCCGCTACATCGTGCACGATGCGGTGGCGCGGGAGGTCGATCGGGAGACATTTTACCGGACCCGCGAGTCGGGCGGGACGATTATCTCCTCCGCCTACAAGCTCTGCCTCGACATGATCCGGGAGAAATACGGTTCGTCGGACTGGAACGTCTACCCGTTCCATTTCTCGGACGGCGACAACTGGTCCGGGAACGACACGCAGGAGTGCCTGAAACTCCTGTCGGACGAGATCCTGCCGCGCACGAATGTCTTTTGCTACGGTCAGGTGGAGAGCGAATACGGGAGCGGCCAGTTTTTGAAGGATCTGACGGAACGGTTTGGAAAACATGAGCAGGTGATCACCTCCAAGATCTCGTCCCGGGAGGCGATTTACAACTCGATCCGGGAGTTTTTGGGAAAGGGAAAGTGATGTCTCTGGAAGGGGAATTGGCCGAGGCGCGCGAAAAGGTGGAGCGGTGCGCGCGCGACTTCGGTCTTGATTTCTCGCGCGTCATTTTTGAGCTCCTGGACTGGAACGAGATCAACGTGATCGCCTCGTATGGCGGCTTCCCTAGCCGCTATCCGCATTGGCGGTTCGGGATGGAATTCGAGCAGATGAGCAAGTCCTACCGGTACGGGCTTCAGAAGATCTACGAGATGGTGATCAACAATGACCCCTGCTACGCCTATCTTCTCCGCTCCAACAACATGATCGACCAGAAGATGGTGATGGCGCACGTCTTCGGTCATGCCGATTTTTTCAGGAACAACGTCTATTTTGCACAGACGAACCGGAAGATGATCGACGAGATGGGGAATCATCGGGCAAAAATACAAAGATATGTGAACCGGTTTGGTTTCGATCCGGTCGAATCGTTTGTGGACCGGTGCCTTTCGATCGAAAACCTGATCGACATCCATCACCCGATGAAAGGGGTGAGGCGGCACGAGAGGAGAAAGTCGCTCCTGAAGGGGGAGATCACCGACGAGCTCCGGAAGCCGGCCGAACCGGAACAGGCTTTCAAGGTGGAGAGGGATGTCCTGCTGTTCTTGATCGAGAACGCCCCGCTGGAACCGTGGGAAAGGGACGTCCTCTCGATCCTGCGCGAGGAGGCCTGCTACTTTGCCCCGCAGGGTCAGACCAAGATATTGAATGAGGGGTGGGCCGCCTTCTGGCACTCCCGGATCATGACAACAAAGATCCTGAACGACAGCGAGGTGATTGATTACGCGAGCCATCATGCGGCGACCGTCTCCCCCTCACCGGGAAAATTGAACCCCTACAAGATCGGGATGGAGCTCCTCCGGGATATCGAACGACGCTTCGGGACCGAGAAGATATTCACGGTCAGGAGGGTCCACAATGACTTGACCTTTTTGGACGAATTCCTGACCGAGGATTTTTGCCAGGAGCAGAAGATGTTTACCTATGGATTCAACCAGGCGAACGGGACCTACGAGATCGTCGACCGGGACCACAAGAAGGTGAAGGAGAAACTGCTTGCGAGTCTGACGAATCTGGGGAGTCCGATCATTCAGGTGAGCGACGGCAACTATGCTAGCCGGGGAGAGCTCGCGTTAAAGCACCTCCACGAGGGGGTCGACATCAGGCTCGACTGGATGAAGGAGGTGATGAAGAACCTCTTTGGTCTCTGGAGACACCCGGTCCATCTGGAGACGCTGGTGGAGGGGGTTCCGAAGCTCTTTTCGTTTGAAGGGGAGGAGTGCAAGGAACAGAGGCTGACTTAAAGACCCACAAAGGGATTCGTGACGGTGAGGCCCGGGAACCTTCGAAAATCCTCATCGCCGGTCAACGTCGTTCCTCCAGGATTACCAAAGCGATCAAAAGAAGAATTCCTGCGCCGATTATTCCAAGGGCCCACTCTCGAATCCAAAAAGTTATCACCAGATTAAACAGCATGATAGAGAGGTAAAAGATCGGACCAAGGGTTGGAAAACGTAGGGGCGGGGTCCACCCGCCCGGGCGCGTAGACCGCGTCCCTACGCGTTCGATCAGGGCATACAGCGAAAAAATCACCAGTCCCACGAGAAACCATCCGGCAAAATTGGAGAGCGGCACGCCAAAGTAAATCCCGCCGTTGGGGTAGTAGAAAACCCTGCCCAAAAACCACCGGTCGCCGCGGACGGCTAATGGGTCTGTGACAATATCGAGAAGGACCATAAAAATAGGTCCTATAAGTCTTATACGACCTATAGGACCTATGAAAACCGCCATTTCATAGCTTGCATACGCCATAAACACATACGACACCGAATCCCATACCGGCACCCCGCCCAGTATCAGCTCCCCCGGCATGTTTTCATAGAGATAATGGTACATCCCGTACGGGAATCCCCATCGAATCGAGCAGAATTCCGAGAGAAAGGCGACGGGGTAGCCGATCACGAGAAACAGAAGGGTTCGGGTCAACCCGCGGTTCAGGAATCCGATAATCATGAAGGCAATGAGAAAGGCGGCGACGTAGGGGCGATGCTGGAGGGTGGTGAGGAACGGTTGCCAGTTCATTGTGATTGTGTTACCTGCAGACCATGAAACGTCTCCTTGCGCTCCTGTTGTTCCTCCCCTTCTCCCTCTTTTCATCCCCGGAGGGCAACAGAATTTCGGTCATCACGATTGCCGACCAGATCATCAATCCGGTTGCGGCGGAATATATCGGGGAGGCGATCGATCGCGCGGTGGCGGCGGGGGACCAGGCGCTCGTGATCGAGCTCGACACCCCGGGCGGTCTTCTTTCTTCGACACGCGTGATCGTCAAGAAGATCCTCAACGCAGAGGTGCCGGTCGTCGTTTACGTTGCCCCGTCCGGTTCGCGTGCCGGTTCGGCCGGTGTCTTTATCACGCTCGCCTCACATGTCGCGGTGATGGCCCCCTCCACAAACATCGGGGCGGCCCACCCGGTTGAGTTCGGCGAGAGTCCCAAGAAGAAAGAGGGGGAATCATTTCGCGAGATCCTCAAATCGTTGAAAAAAGAAAAGGAGGGAGAAGGTCAGAAGGAAGGATCGAAGGGAAAAAAGACGGAGAAGAAGTCGCATGACGCACGACGCATGACACATGACGAGAATCCTATGGTTGACAAGATCCTGAATGACACCGTCGCTTGGGTCAGCACGATTGCGAAGGCACGCGGAAGAAATGTCAACTGGGCGGTTCGTGCGGTGAAGGAAAGCATCTCCGATGGGGAAACAGCAGCGGTCAAAATGGGGGTCGTCGATCTGGTGGCAAAGGACCTCTCCGAACTCCTGGTGAAAATCGACGGTCGGGAGGTGACACTCGCCTCCGGCAAGAAGGTGAGGTTTCAGACGAAGGGGGCAGTGATCGAAGTGATCAAACCGAACCTCCGGCAACGGGTCCTCGATGTCCTGATCAACCCGAACATCGCCTACCTCCTGATGATGCTCGGTTTCTATGGCCTCCTCTTTGAGATCACCCATCCGGGGGTCTGGTTCCCGGGGGTTGCGGGGCTCATCTGTATCATCCTCGCCTTCTACGCCTTTCATACCCTTCCGACGAACTACGCGGGGCTCGCCCTGATCCTGCTCGCGATGGCGCTCTTCATCGCCGAGGTCTTTGTCACGAGCTACGGGCTTCTTTCAATCGTGGGAGGGGTGAGCCTGCTCTTGGGCTCGCTCTTTCTGGTTGATTCGACAGCGGAGTTCATGCAGATATCGCTCAAACTGATCATCCCGGTCGTCCTGGGGACAGGCCTTCTCTTCGTTTTTCTCGTAGGCCTTGCGGTTCGGGTCCAGAGGCAGAAGAGCTCCTTGGGCGTGCAGGCCTTGGTGAGTCAGACCGCTGTGGTCACAGAGGGGGGAAAGGCCGCTATCGGAAATGAAATCTGGGATATAGTCGCTGACGAGCCGCTTGTGCCGGGGGACAGGATCCGGGTCACGGATGTTCAAGGGATGAAGTTGAGGGTCAAAAAAATCTAAGGAGGCACCATGATTTCTGCACCGATTCTGATCGCGATTGTTGTCCTTTATCTCTTGAGTTCGATCAAGATCCTTCGGGAGTACGAGAGGGGGGTCATCTTCCGGCTCGGACGGATGTTGGGGACTCCCAAGGGGCCGGGGGTCATCTTCGTTTTTGCCCCGATCGATCGGATCGTTAGAATTTCGCTCCGGGTGATTGTTTTTGATGTGCCTCCGCAGGACGTAATCACCAAGGACAACGTCTCGGTCAAGGTCAGTGCGGTTGTCTATTTCCGCGTCGTCGATGCCAACAAGGCGGTTGTGGCGGTGGAAGATTTCATGTTTGCCACGTCGCAGATGGCCCAGACGACGCTCCGGTCGGTCCTCGGTCAGACCGAGCTTGATGGTCTCCTTTCGGAGAGGGAGAAGATCAATCATGTCTTGCAGGATATCATCGACCGCCAGACCGGGCCGTGGGGGATCAAGGTGGCGAATGTGGAGGTAAAGCACATCGACCTGCCGCAGGAGATGCAGCGGGCAATGGCGAAGCAGGCGGAAGCTGAGCGGGAGAGGCGTGCCAAGGTCATTCGTGCCGAAGGGGAATTTCAGGCGGCGGCAAAATTGGTGGATGCGGCCAAGGCGATGCAAGATCACCCGATGAGTTTGCAGATGCGCTACCTGCAAACGCTGGTGGAGATCGCCTCCGACAAGAGCTCGACCACCATCTTCCCGATCCCGATTGACCTCCTTGAGCCGTTTTTCAAGAAGAGGGGTTAAAGAAATAGGGGCCCATTTTTTTTTAGCAACAGTTCTCCCTGCCTGGCCGAATGAGGGGTGTTTCCCAACGGAAAGGGGTATCACCTATGGGCTTTGAATCAATGGTCACATCGCACCTCGGGGCATGGGCCGAGATGGAATGGTCCCGTCTTAACTGGCCGATGTTGAACCAGGAGGCGCTGTCTCCCGTCGGCTCCATTCTCTTTGGCGACCGGTTTCTGGTTGAACCCGGTCATTATTTTTCAGGAATTCTCCCCCAGCAACGGCACAAAGGATTTTTAGCGATGCTGGATGATTATGCGAGCAGACTTTATGGTTTAGTTATCTCGCAATCAGACTCTGCCGGGATGGCGGGTCGTATTCTTGCGGATGAGGTGAGGGATTTTAGGCAGATGGAGAGTCAAGCCAGGACCAATTTGGCGGAATGTTTTGCGCGAGGGCATCGATGGGAAGATGTGCAGACGGTTTTGGGGCCTCCGGTTCGCTTTGTCGATGCCCGGATCGCGCTTGCAAGGCTGGATATTGCCCATGCGGCCTATTATCCTGCCGCCGATCTGGGCGCCGTCTATTATTCTGCGGCGGCTCAAGAGGTCCTTCGAGAGGGAACGCCCATTTTGAAAGAGGGCTTGGCCGCTGAGGCCTGCGTCCGGGGGATAGCGGCGAGGGGAGATCGATTCTCTCCGATCTTTTTGGGGGGCTCGGTATTTACCGGGCTTCCCGAAAGGGTTCGGATGGTTCGAGAGGCGCGTGTTCTGGATCAGGGCGTTTTGGGAGCGATGCAAACCTTTGTCACAGAAGCCGAACGAGATACCGCGATTTTTGGATCGTTGATCACCCCTGCCGTCGGTGAGCGCAACCCTTGAATCCTATCTTGCGAGACTCGCCTGTGCCGTTGCGGATCCGGGAAGGCGGGC
>CAYWRF010000003.1:33549-36879 GCA_964460495.1 uncultured Pseudomonadota bacterium
TTGAATCCTATCTTGCGAGACTCGCCTGTGCCGTTGCGGATCCGGGAAGGCGGGCGGGCGTCTATCTCCATCAAGGGATGCGTCACCTGCTGAACCTGCCGGTTCCGCAACTCTCTCTCCTTCTGGTAGGTCTCGCCTCAGCCTCGCTCGCTGTTTATCTTGGAACGGGTCAGAGTGATCGAGTCGGCTAGGAGCCTGTCGGAGAAATAGTTGATTCAAGGGGACTGCCTAGTCCGGTTGCATCGCCCTAAGAGATCTTCAAATGACGCGGTAACGGGTGCTTCTTCCCAATCCCAGGCGTTCAATCTTTTTAAGCCCTAACAACTTGTCCAGCACCTGATTCACTGTCGGCCGCACCACCCTGGTTTTTTTGGAAATTTCTCCGGGCGACACCTCTCCCGATTTTTTCAGGTATTGCCAGACCGCCAATTGTTTCTTGGAGAAAAGCCTTTCGATGTTTTCGTTGGAAAGGAGATCGACAGCCATCTGGGCCTGTTTTTTTAGAACCATTAAAAAGAAGTCGAGCCAGGGGACGATATTTTCCCGTTTCGTCTTGATCGTTTTTTGACTCTTGCGGAGCGCAAGATAATAATCCGGTTTGTTGTCCTCAACCAGTTTCTCATGGGAAACATAAGGCATGTAGAGATAGCCCGCCTTGAGAAGCAGCAGGTTCGTCAACACCCGGGAAAGGCGTCCGTTGCCGTCCTGAAATGGATGGATGTTTAAAAACTCCACGAGAAAACTGCCGATGATGAGCAGGGCATGATGCCGCTTTTCTTCCAATGCCTTTTGGGTCCATTCAATCAATTGCTGCATCTCGATGGGAGTCAAATAGGCCGGGGTTGTGTCAAACAGGATGCCGATTGATTCCCCGGCCTCATTGACCATATGCACCTTGTTCTCTCTTTTCTTGTAGCCTCCACGATGAGACTCGTCTTTTTCGGCATATTTTAACAGCTCCTTGTGGAAGTGTTTAACGGCCCCGTCCGTCAGCTTCAGCCTCCTCCAGGAATCAAAAACATTTTGCAAAAGCTCATAGTACCCCTGTGCCTCCTGTTTGTCTCGATCCGAAAATTTTTGAATCACGAGTCCCCGCATCAGTTTTTCTACAGCTTCGTCGGAGAGTTTGGCCCCTTCGATCCGTGTGGAAGCGCCGGTTGAGGTAATCAAAACCGATCTTTTAAGTCGGCCCAAGACTTGGGGGCTTAATTGGGCGCCCCCGACCCAACGCCCCTTGAGTTCGTCGATTTCGGCGATCCTTGTCCAAATAGAAACAGGAATTTTTTGCAGTCTTCGATCCAGACGATGCAGCCGTTTCATATATTTCAACTATATAAGATTATATGAGATTATCAACGAGAATAAGGCGTTAGTCCCGATTGACCTTCTGGAGCCGTTTTTCAAGAAGAGGGGTTAGTTCAGGCCCGGCCGCCGTTCCGGACAATCTTGACAAACTCATCGAGGAGCCGGGGATCCCACTGGCCCCATTCCTTCTCTTTTTTGAGGATCTCGAGTGCCTCCTCGGGCCTCATCGCCTTACGGTAGGGGCGGTTCGTTGTCATCGCGTCGTACGCGTCGGCCAGTGACGCGATCCGCGCAAAGAGCGGTATCTTTTCCCCCTCGATCTTGTCAGGGTGTCCCTCCCCATCAAAGCGTTCATGATGGTTTTTGATGACCGGGAGAGACTCCGCAATCGACTTCAGCCCCTTGCAAATCACGTACCCCTTGGAGGGGTGGCTCCGGACATGTTCCATCTCCTCCGGAGTCAAAGGCCCTGCCTTATGGAGGACCGCCTCGCTGACCCCAATTTTCCCGATGTCGTGCAACAAACCTCCACGCCAGATCATGTTCTGCTCCCTCTCTGTCAGTCCGATCCCCTTTGCGAGCTGGCGCGAATAACGGGCGACCCTCTCCGAATGGCCGCGGGTGTAGGGATCCTTCGCTTCGATCGCCTGCGCCAGTGAAAACAGGAGATTCTCGCTCGACTCCAGGTCGTCATAGACCGATTTCAGACGAAGCAAGGAGCGGATCCTCGTTGCGAGCTCCAGTCGGTTGAATGGCTTGATCAGAAAATCGTCCGCGCCGAGGTCGATCGCCTTCAGCTTGTCATCAAGCTCCTGAAGCGCCGTCACGACGATGATCGGGATAAAGCGAAACTCCTTGTCCGATTTCAGGGCGTGACAGACCTCATAACCGCTCATCACCGGCATCATCAGATCGAGGAGGATTAGATCCGGTTTGAACCCCTTGACCTTTTCCAGGGTCTGGGCCCCGTCACAGGCAAACTCCAGCTCATAGTTTGAGCCCTTGAGCTGCATCCGGATCAGGTCGAGGTTGGCCTGGTTGTCGTCTGCAATCAGGATGCGCGCGGGGCGGCCGAAGTCTGTTTCGATAGGAACCACCGAGGTCAGTAGTCTAACGACCTGAGGGGGCAAAGTCCATACCATTTACAGTTGACAGGTCTCGGTCAAATCCGTGAAAAGGGGGCATGTTCTGGCTTTTAAAGAAGCTGGTCCTGCTCGCGCTGATCGCCGGGTTTGTCATGTGGCTGCTCCAGCTGGAGTACCAGGGGCGTCCGGTTCGGGAACGGGCGAGGGAGTTTCTTCAGGCCCCTCTGATTCAGGAGATCGTCCGGCAGGCAAAAGAAGCGGTCTCCGGTTATCTGAAGAAAGAGATCAAGGTGCCTCAGGGGCCCGCGATGGAGAAGATTGAGGAGGGGGAGAGGAAGGAGCTGGAAAAGGTGCTGGAAAAGGAGGCGGGGAAGCCTCCCTCATGAAGGGGTTCCGGCGGATCGTCGCCTTTCTCGTATTTCTCGCCGGTCTCTTCGCCCTTGGTTACTTGCAGCGTCGGTTTGATACGGCTGACAGGCGGAAGGCGCTGGAGGTGGTTCAGGCGAAGTTTCCGGAGAGGGGTTGTCAGGCGGAGGTTGTTTCACGAATGAAGGGGATCGTCCGGGTCACCTGCAAAAAGAGGATCTGGCGGGTCGATCTGGTTCAGGGTCTCCTGGGAGAGGATGATGGAAGAGAAATGTCGGATTGAGGGGTGCAAGCGTCCTTATCGGGCGAAGGGGTACTGCCAAATCCATTACAAGAAGTGGCGGCATGGGGAGCTCCCCCATCCCCGCTACAAGATTTGCACGGCGGAGGGGTGTCGGAAGCGACGGTCTCAGTGGGGCCTCTGTGAGGAGCATTACAAGGCGAAGGTGGGGGTGGTCGAAGAACCCAAGGCCCAACCGCCTGCAGAGGGGGCACCTCCCGCAGAGGCTTCTCCTCCTGCCGCGTAAGGTCCTGCAATAATCCATCAGAACGGCGTTGGTTCACCGACCAGTGT
>CAYWRF010000004.1:0-13422 GCA_964460495.1 uncultured Pseudomonadota bacterium
GAGGCTCCAGCTCGGCCAGGAATTGACACGGGGTCTCGGTGCGGGGGCCTCTCCCGATGTCGGGAGAAAGGCGGCGATCGAGAGTGAGCCGGAGATCACACGCCTGCTCGAGGGGTCCGATATGGTCTTTCTGACCTCCGGGATGGGGGGTGGAACCGGGACCGGTGCGACACCGGTCTTTGCCCGGATCGCGAAGGACCTCGGGGCGTTGACGGTCGCGATCGTAACGAAGCCGTTTGCCTTCGAGGGGAAGAGGCGTCTCAAATATGCGGAGGAGGGGATTGAGGAGCTCAGTGAGACGGTCGACACCCTGATCACGATCCCGAATGAGCGTCTCCTGGTGGTGGCGGGGCGCGAGATGACGATGCTGGAGGCGTTTCGTCGGGCGGATGAGGTGCTCCTCCATGCGGTCCAGGGGATCTCCGATCTGATCCTCGTCCGGGGGCTGATCAACCTCGACTTTGCCGACGTGCGGGCGGTGATGTCCTCGCGCGGGATCGCCCTGATGGGGAGCGCCGTTGCCGCCGGAGAGCATCGTGCGTTGGAGGCGGCGACACGCGCGATCTCGTCTCCCCTCCTTGAAAATATCTCGATGACCGGTGCGACCGGCATCCTCTTGAATGTCACGGGGGGAAAGGACCTGACCCTCTACGAGGTGAACGAGGCGGCGCAACTGGTTCAGGAAGAGGCGCACGAGGAGGCGAACATCATCTTTGGCGCCGTGATCGACGAGAAGATGAAGTCGGAGGTCCGTGTGACGGTGATTGCAACCGGCTTTGAGCAGGGGCAAAGGCGGACGCAATTTACCGCGTACCAGCGGCCGCATCTCGTTCAGACCCACGGCACTTCCGACACGCCGGCGGAGGTTGCGACGCCGCGTGTGGCAGCGCAACTGGAAGGCAAGAACCCTGCGACACCGGCTGCACGGGCCCCTTCGACAGGTTCGGCAAGCTCACTGCGGGCAAGCTCAGGGCGGGCGAAGATACCGGTGAAGACCGACCTGAAAAAGCTGCTGGCGGATTTGGGGCCGGACGCTTATACTCGCGAGCCTGATGGTGATGAATATGATATTCCAACGTTTCTCAGGAAACATGCTGATTAAAAAAATAGGTCGAAAAATAGGTCTTATAGGTCTTATAGGACCTATTCTTCTTGCAGGGTGCGCGACCTTTAGCCGGTCAGCCAAGGTTGAGCCGGTGGTCCCGGCCGACCACTTCTCCGAGATCGAGGCGGATCCGGTACCGCTTGTGATGAACGACCGGGTCCAGGACTGGCTCAACTACTTTCAGGGTCCGGGACGGGAGCGGTTCGAGGTCTATCTCTCCCGGTCCGGCAAGTATGTCCCGATGATCAAAAAAATACTTCGTGAATATAGTCTCCCGCAGGACCTCGTCTATCTCGCAATGATCGAGAGCGGTTTTAACCCGCGCGCCTATTCCCGCGCCCGGGCGACCGGGACCTGGCAGTTCATCTATCGGACCGGTATCCGGTACGGACTCCGTGTCGATGAGTGGATCGACGAGAGAAGGGATCCGGAAAAGTCGACGATCGCAGCGGCCAAGTATCTGCAGGCCCTCTATGACCAGTTCAACGACTGGTATCTGGCGGCGGCCGGCTACAACGCCGGGGAGGGGAAGATCGGTCGGGCAATTCGGAGGTATCGGACGGAAGACTTCTGGGTGATGTCCCGCCAGCGGTATCTGAAACGGGAGACGAAGGACTACGTCCCGAAGATGATCGCCGCCGCCCTGATCAGCAAGAATCCCAAGGAGTACGGTTTTGATCATGTCCGGTACGAGGAGCCGATCCCGTATGACAAGGTGGCAATGGAGACGCCGACCGATCTCCGGGTCGCGGCCCAGTGCGCCGGCGTCAGCTACGAGGCGATCAAGCTCCTGAATCCGGACCTCAAACGCTGGATCACACCACCGAACTATCCCGGTTTTGAGTTGAGGGTCCCTGCCGGGACGGGCGATCTCTTCCTGATCCGCTATCAGGCCTTGACCCCGGAGGAGAGGATTGCGGACGAGGTTTATACCGCCCGGGCGGGAGAGACGGTCACAACGGTCGCAAAAAAACAGGGGATCCCCGGCCCGCTTTTGGCGGCGATCAACTCCGTCTCTCTTCACAAACATCTGTCGGCCGGTGAGACGCTGCTTATTCCAAGAGAACCACCCCCCGGCGAGAAGTTTCATCCCGAGAAGGATCAGTTTAAGCCCTCGACCCGCGGTCAATATGTCTATCGTGTCCGGCGCGGCGACAACCTGTTCCGGATCAGCCGTCATCTTGGGGTTCGCCCCTCCAAACTGAAGAATCTGAACCCCCATGTCGATTGGGAGAAGCTGCAGTATGGCCGGACGCTCCGGCTCGCGACAGGGGCGGTCCGGCATGCAAGCGTTCAGGCGAGGATCATCCCTCCTGTCTCTGACGGGCCAGTGAATGAGGGGGAGTTCCTGATCCACACGGTCCAGGAGGGGGACTCCCTCTGGACAATCTCCCGTCGTTATGGCGTCTCCGTCAATGAGATCCGGAGATTGAATCAGGTGAGGCGGATGATCCACCCCGGACAGACCCTCCGGATACCACAAACTGCGAAGGCAGTTTCCCACGAGACATGAAGATTCGCCATGGCCGATTGTTTCTCATCTGTCTCCATTTTCTATCCGTTTCCCTTTTTGCAGATGAAAAGGCCCTTGAAGGGACGAGTGACGTCGAGCGTCTCAGGAAAGGTGAGGTCCTTGCGGAGGGGAGTTATGTGGGGCGGGATGTCGTGGGGCGGATGCGGGGAGTCATTGATGCCGCTCCCTCCCTCGTTTGGGAGATTTTTATCGAGGCCGACAGGTGGCTCGATTACCGGATGCCGACACTGATCGACAGCCGGATCGTCCCGGAGGAGGTCGCGAGGAAGAGCGCCGATTCCAAATCGGTGCGTGACTTTTATAAGGTTTTGGGGAGTCAGGTCTTTCCGGTGGAACCGATCAGGAAAAAGGGGGGGGAGTGGGAGCACCTCGCCTTTCAGTACTATGATGTCCCCTGGCCGGTCCGAAACCGGTGGATGATCTTGAGGACCAGAGACAACGAAACGAAGGCCAAACGGGGGAATTTTCGGGCCGTCTGGAGCCGGGCCGCCGGGAATATCAACACGATCGAGGGGTACTTCCTCCTGACCCCGTTTGAGGGGAACCGTCAAAAGACACTGCTCGAGTATTATGTGAAGACCGACCCGGGTGCGCATGTCCCACGGTTCATGATCCGGTGGGGTGTTGAGTTGATCATGCCGGAGGTGATCAAGGCGATCCGCCGGGAGGCGACCCGTCGCGTGGCGACCCGTCGCGTGGCGACCCGTCGCGTGGTGACCCGTCCCCCCTCGCCGGCCTCCCAAAGACCGCCCAGCTCTTCAGGTAGTTCAACGCCGCCTGCTTCTGGAAATCCTCCTCGGCAGTCTCCGGCCCCTCCCCCTTGATCCCCGGCACCCCCTTCTTTTCCTGTTTCAGGTGCCCCCTGAGGTCTTTTTCCCGGACAACCCCTTTTTCCAGTGTGATCGCCTTGGCCGACTCGGGCGTCGCAACGATCACGTCCGGTTTGATCCCCTCCACCTGAATCGACCGGCCGGATGGCGTGTAATAGCGGGCGACAGTCAGTTTGAGCGCGGCGCCGCGGCCAATCTCAAAGATCGTCTGGACCGATCCTTTCCCGAAACTCTGGGTCCCGAGGATCACCCCCCTCCCGTGGTCCTGCAGGGCGCCGGCAACAATCTCTGAGGCGGAGGCGCTCCCGCCGTTGATCAGGACGATCACCGGATAATCCGGTTCGTTCCCGTTGTTGTGCGCCTCCCGCTTGTCGACCTCCTGATTCCGGCTCATGGTCGAGAGGATCAACCCCTCTTTCAGAAAGGTGTCGGTGATCTCGAGCGCCTCCTCCAGAAGGCCACCCGGATTATTCCGAAGATCCAGGATCAACCCGCCCAGAGACTTGTCTTCCCCCACCTTCTTCTCCAGGGAACGGAGTTCCTTCAAGAGCTCCTTATGGGTCCCCGACTGGAACGAGGTGATCCGGACATAACCATACACCCCCTCCAGGAGCTCCGACCGGGCGCTGCGGACCCGGACGATATCGCGTGTCAGTGTCACGCTGAACGGCTCCTTGACCCCCGCTCGCTGGAGGGTCAGCGTGATCTTCGAACCTTTGCGGCCTCTCATCTTCCGGACCGCATCAGAGAGCGTCATCTCGTCTGTCGGGCTGTTGTCGATCTTCAGGATCTTGTCCCCCTCGCGGATCCCCCCCTTCTGGGCCGGGGTCCCCTCCAGTGGGGAGACGACCGTCAGGATGTTCTCCTTGACCGTCACCTCGATCCCGACCCCCCCGAACCACCCCTCGGTGTCGACCCTCAGCTCGTCATAGACCTCGGGCGGGAGGAAGGCAGAGTGCGGGTCGAGCGTCGCGAGCATCCCCTGGATCGCGCCATAGATCAGTTTTTTGTCCGGGAATTGCTCGACATAGTCGTTCTGGACATGGGTCAGGACCTTCGTGAAGAGGTCGATCTCCTGATAAAGCCCCTCGGACGACTTTTTCTCTTCCGAAAACCCGATCCGACCGATGCCAAGCAGGATCAAGAAAAAAACCAGACGGGACCGCTTCACAGGATGCATGGCGGGGGATCCTGTCATGGGTCCGGAAAAAAGTATAGAGTCATCTCAAAGATTTAGGTTGCAGCGAATCGGCAGTTCGGTAGTAGAGGAGCCTCTATGCCGGGGAATGATCTCGAAAGGCTTGCCCGACTGGTCCGTTACCATATCCTTGTCTCCACAACGGAGGCGGGATCGGGGCACCCGACCACCTCGCTTTCGGCCACCGATCTGATGACGGCGCTCTTCTTCCGGTTTCTCCGTTACGACCTGAAGGAGCCGAAGAACCCGGCGAATGACCGGGTGATCTTTTCCAAGGGGCACGCCGCCCCCCTCCTCTATTCCCTTTACGCCGCCGCCGGGGCGATCTCTGCTGAGGAGATCAAGCAGTTAAGGCGAATCGGGAGCCCCCTGGAGGGGCATCCGACCCCCCGGTTTCCCCATGCGGAGGTGGCAACCGGGAGTCTCGGGCAGGGGCTCTCGGTCGGTGTCGGGATGGCGCTCTCCGGGAAATTCATCGACAAGATCCCTTACCGGACCTTTGTCCTGTTGGGGGATGGGGAGCTTGCGGAGGGGTCTGTCTGGGAGGCGGTGCAGCTTGCGGCCCACTACCGTCTGGATAACCTGATCGCAATCGTTGATGTCAACCGCTGGGGCCAGAGTCAGGAGACGATGCAGGGTCATGACATTGAGTCGATCGCAAAAAAGTTTCACGCCTTTGACTGGGAGGCGGTGACGCTCGACGGTCACTCCCTCCCCCAGATCACGCAGGGTTTTGAAAAAATCCTTTCTCTCTCCGGACGCCCGAAGGTCCTGGTCGCCAAGACACTCAAGGGGAAGGGGGTCCCTGAGATCGAGGACAAGGGGGGCTGGCATGGGAAGGCGCTTCCGAAGGGGGATCTTACAAAGGCGCTCTCTTCCCTCGGCCCGGTCGATCTGGATTTGAAGGGAACCTTTCTCAGCCCTGAATCGGCTCCCCCGCCACGTCGGGAGACTCGAAAGGCGCCCCCTGCAGAGTACCGGTTGGGGGAGCCTGTCGCGACAAGAAAGGCGTATGGTCTGGCGTTGTCACGGCTGATCCCCCAGTACCCGGAGGTCGTCTCCGTGGACGGCGATGTGAAGAATTCAACCTTTGCGGAGATCGTGCAGAAGAATCATCCCGATCATTTCTTCGAGATGTTCATTGCGGAGCAGAACATGGTCGGTGTCGCCGTTGGGCTCTCGAAGCGGGGGAAGATCCCGTTCGCCTCCAGCTTTGCCGCCTTCCTGACCCGGACCTTTGATCAGGTCCGGATGGCGGCGGTCTCCGGTGCGAATATCAAGCTGGTCGGGTCGCATGTCGGGGTCTCGATCGGTGAGGACGGCCCGTCGCAGATGGGGCTTGAGGACCTCGCTATGTTTCGGTCGATCCACGGGAGCACGGTGCTCTATCCTTCCGATGCGGTCGCGACCGAGTATCTTGTGGAGGAGGCGATCAAGAGGCCGGGGATTGTCTACATCCGGACCAACCGCCCGGCGACGCCTGTCCTCTACCCTGCCGGAGAACGGTTCCCGGTTGGAGGGTCGAAGGTGCTGCGCACCTCTTCGTCCGACCGGATTACGGTGGTCGCTGCGGGGGTCACGCTGAACGAATCGCTCAAGGCGTATGAGATCCTTCAAAAAGAGGGGATCGTGATCCGCGTTATTGACTGTTACTCCGTCAAGCCGATTGACGAAGAGACATTGAAAAAGGCCTCCCGTGAGACAAAGGCGATCCTTGTCGTTGAGGATCACTGGTTCGAAGGGGGGCTCGGCGATGCGGTCCTGAACGCCCTGGCCGAATCGCGGTCGGTCCCGGTTTACAAACTGGCGGTTTGCAAGATGCCCGGTTCCGCCAAACCGGAGGAGCTCCTAGAGGTTGCCGGAATCTCGGCCGCCTGTATTGTGAGGAAGGTCAAAGAACTGATCTAACCGTTCCGCAGTCCTTCTCAACTAGCAACTTATTTGGACACGGGGCCGAAAGAGGTTGAGTCATGAGTCTTGAGATGATTCAAGGGGCCCTTTTTGCGGCGGCCGGTCTGATGGAGGCGACCCGTGGGCGTTGGTTTCCCGCCTGGCATGCGGTCCCGAATCCGGGCGTCGTCTTTTTCTCTCCGCAGTTCGGGTTTTCGGGAGAGGCGGCTATCCCGCCGGGCTACAACCTGGAATCGTCGGTCACACGACAGCATTGGTTCTACCCGCAGGCGGGGGCACGTTTTGCGGCACAGTATGGGTTGCAGATCCTCGGACTTGGGGCCAACGTGTGGGTCGGTGCGGGGTCTGCAATCCGTCTTTTTCAAGGGGATTCTGCCAGAGAGGGAGAGACGATTGAGGATTCGGCCCTGTTTGTCGAGTCTCTGCTTGGGGTCTTGAGCCTTTTTGCAGGCAATCGTTTAATGGCCTACAGGGCCGGATCGATTTCACTGATTGCCGGTTCCCTCGGGGCGTTGTTGATGATGGGCAAAGGGATTCAGCAGGGGGAGACACCGCATCGGGCGATCCTGACGCTCCTCGGTCTCTCGTTTCTCAACTTTTCGCTGGGGGGGTGTCTGACGAAGGGGATCGAGGCGGATCTGGCGCGGGATCTTTCCAGCCTGGCGAAACTGCGCCGTCTCACCTCTGCCTCTCATCCGGAGATGAGGGCGGTCAAACATCATCGGGTGGAGACAGTAAAATATGCCCGGGAGGTTCAACCGGGGATCTCTCTTCAGGAGCTCCCCTGGTCGGTCGATCTCTTTGACATGCAGACAACACGGTATCATTTTCTGGAGCGGGTCGGCGAGGGGGGGAGGAGACAGAGGTGTGTCGGGTATCTTGAGGTCCATGAGCCTCACTTTGAAGGGAGACGGGTCGGACTCCCGGAGGTCACCGTGAAAATATTCCCCCCTTATCGGGACGACGGGAGGACCCTCCTGATGCGGGAGGCGTTGCGCCAGAGGTACCCGGATGACCTGCCGGCCTGGATCACGCAGACGACCGCGGCCCAGCTTGATTCCGGGGCGAGGTATCAGAGGACCCTGCCGCGGGGCTTGAGGGTAAAGGATCTGAGGGTGACCGCCTCGGTTGCCAAGTGCGAGTGGACCCATGACGGGATTTCGGGAAAACCGTTCCTGTTGAACAGCCCGATCAAGATCGTGCGTCAGGATCATCGTGTGCAAAACGGTTGGGTTCGGGGGAGAGTCCTGAACACGCTCGATTCGGCGAGGGATTACCGGCTCATCTTCAGATACCTTCGTGAGGCGCCTCGGGGCTACCCCGGACTGGCGGCCCATCCGCAAAGGCCGCCATTCACGGCGCGTGCCTTCCGGTTTCTGGTCGGTAGGAGAAATCCGATGCTTGACAGGCCGACTGACCGGGCGCCGCTTCCTCAGCCACGATGGTGGAGGGATCAGTGGCGACGGTTTCACGGACAGGACTCACCCCCGATTGGGGCGGGTGACTGGGAGACGCTTCCGTCAGCCGATTTTCTGAGAAGATGGGGTCGACGGAAGGAGTTCAGAAAGGGGGCGACGCCTGAACGTGTCAGGACTCCGCTCGTTGTGCTCGATCATTGCTGACATTCTCAGTTGTCTAACCTCTCCTTCAACACCCTGATATGCGCCGGGGTTGTCCCGCAGCAGCCACCGAGGTATTTGACCCCGAGCGCCGCGATCCGTACCCCCCACTTGGCAAACTCCTCCGGCAGGACCGGTCGCCCCGGGATGCCGGCCGCCGGCCTTGCCGCCCACGGGCCGGGATCAACGAGTCGGAGGCGGTTCAGAAAATCAAACGCCTCTTCGGGGTGCGTCCCGCAATTGATCCCGATGGCATCGGCCCCCGCCTCCCGGAGCGTCTTTGCCATGAGCCCGAGGGTCCCCGTCTTCAGACGCGAGACCCCTCGCGGAAAGGCGAGGGTCACGATCAGGGGACGATCGGAGACCTCTCGCACCGCATTGACCGCCGCCTCCGCCTCGTTCAATGCGGTGATTGTCTCGACCCAATAACAGTCAGGCTTTTCCTCATCGAGCGCCCGGATCTGTTCAAGGAAAATCTCCCTCATCTCCCGCGGTGTCATCTTTCGGGCGGAGAGACCGAGCGGCCCGACCGAGGCAAAGACAGCGGCATGCCCGGAGACCGCCTCCCGCGCCAGGGAGACTGCCAACCGGTTCCATCGCTCCAGTCGTGATTTGGGAGACCGAAAAAGCCGGCCCAGACGGATCCGGTTCGCCCCGAAGCTGTTCGTCAGCACCGCCTTGGAGCCGGCCATCAGATAACTTTTGTGGATTTCAGTGAGGAGGGAGGGACGTTTCTCAGAGATCTCTTCAAGACAACTTCCGGGGGGAAAACCATGCTGGAGGAGAAAGGTCCCGAGCGCCCCGTCCATCAACAACATATCAGCGCCGGCGGCGTTTCCGGCCCAGTCTTTGCCGCATCTGATCCCGGATCATCTCGCGGTTGAAGTGATCGATCCTCTCCTCAAGCCGCGCGATCCTCTTTTGATAAGACTCCAGCTGTTCACGGGAGGGGACACTCATCATCTTCAAGGCCTCTTCGATATTTTTTTTGAGCAGGCGGCCGATCACCTCTTTTGTCTGGAGGACCTTGACGACCGTCTCCATGAAGTGCCGGTTTGTGACGAGATCGTTCAGGACCGCGGAGCTTAAAACCTGCTTGACGATATCTTTTTTAAGCCTCTCCCCCCTCTGAAGGGCGTCTTCGATAACCTCGCGGAGCATGGTCCGGGATTACGCCTGCGACTAATTCAAAGTCAATCCCTTTCTCTTCTTGACCCCTTCCTGTCGCTATCCTAATCCCAGGGGTATCTTGAAGGAAAAACTTGAAAAACTTCGGGAAATCTTGAGGGAAATGGGGTCGGTCCTTGTCGCCTACTCCGGCGGCGTCGACTCCGGGTTTTTGTCCAAGGTGGCGGTGGACCTCCTGGCCGGGAAGGCGGTGGCGGTGACCGCCGTCTCCCCTTCTTTCCCTTCTTACGAGAGACAGCATTGCGAGGAGTTTGCCCGATCGATCAAGATCCGACACCTGATCGTCGAAACCCATGAAGGTGAGGACCCGCTCTACCGGGCAAATCGGGGGGATCGTTGTTACTTTTGCAAGTCGGAGCTCTATTCGGTCCTTGCGCCATTGGCCGGTGAGCTTGGCCTTGCCATGATTGTTAATGGCACCCAGGCGGATGATCTCCGGGAGATCCGGCCGGGAATCAAGGCGGCGGGGGAGAAGGGGATCCGGAGTCCGCTGCTCGAGGCCGGTTTCACAAAGGCGGAGATCAGGGGGGAGTGCCGATTAATGGGGCTCGATCTCGCCGACAAACCGGCGAACCCCTGCCTCGCCTCGCGCCTCCCGGTCGGGACGGAGGTGACCCCGGAGCGGCTCCGCCGGATCGACCGGATCGAATCGGGGCTCGCCTCCCTCGGGTTCCGGACGTTTCGGGTCCGTTTTCATGAGCCGATCGCCCGGATCGAGGTTGGGCCTGAGGAGCTCTCCCGGTTTCTGGAGAAGGGGATTCGGGAACAGGTGACCCGGCTCTGTCGCGAGAACGGCTTTGACCATGCCTCCCTGGATCTGGAGGGGTACCGTGATCATCGGGCTTCCTAAGGAGACAAAGCTTCATGAGTATCGTGTCGCGATGACCCCGATTGCGGTCAGCGACCTTGTCCAGGCGGGTCATACCCTCCTGGTCGAGCCGCGTGCCGGTCTTGCAGCGGGATGGGCCGATAACCTGTACCGCGATGCCGGTGCCCGGATCGTCAGCCGCAAGGAGATCTTTCGCCGGGCCGAAATGATTGTGAAGGTCAAGGAGCCACAATCTTCCGAGTTCCATCTCTTCAGGGAGGGGCAGGTCCTCTTCACGTTTCTGCACCTGGCGGGATACCCGTCGTTGATCCGTGTGCTTCAGAGGAGGAAGGTTATTGCGATAGGGTATGAGACGGTCGAGACGGCCGACGGGTCACTCCCTCTCCTTGCCCCGATGAGCGAGATTGCCGGGAGGCTCGCCTCGCTGATGGGGGCGAACTGCCTCCGCAAGGATTTGGGCGGCAAAGGGCGGCTTCTTTCGGGGGTTCGTGGAAAAGATCGGGGGAGGGTCACGGTGATCGGGGTGGGGCATGTCGGGCAGGCGGCGGCGGTGACCGCCCATGGTCTTGGGGCGGAGGTGAGGGTTGTTGATCTGAACGAGGAGAGACTGGAGACGATGCGACAGAAGTTTTCGGTAGAGACGTTCCGTTCTTCACCGAAGGTGATCTGCAGGCTCGTCCGGGAGACCGACCTCCTGATCGGGGCGGTTTTAGTCGCCGGCCGGCGCGCCCCGTGTGTGGTGACGAGGGAGATGGTCAAGGGGATGGAGCCAGGATCGGTGATCGTCGATGTCTCGATCGATCAGGGGGGGTGCGTGGAGACCAGCCGGGCGACCACGATTGAACGTCCGACCTTTACCCGGTTCGGTGTGATTCACAGCTGTGTCGCAAATCTCCCGTCACTCGTTCCGAAGAGCGCGAGTGAGGCGCTCTCCCGGGCGACGTTTCCGTATGTAAAAAAGGTTGCCGACTTGGGTTATGAGAGGGCGATCGACGAGGATCCGGCTTTGGCAAAGGGGGTCAATCTCGATCGTGGAGAGATTGTGCTTGCCGCCTTGAAAGAATGTATAGAAGATGGGGATGTTGTGGGGACGTAGATCAATTGGTTAGATCGCCGCCCTGTCACGGCGGAGGTTGCGGGTTCGAGCCCCGTCGTCCCCGATCCATCCATTCTTCCAACGCCGCAGTCATCTCATCGGCGGTCTGGTAGCGCTCTTTCGGCTGGTAGGCGAGCCCCTTTTTGAAGATCAGGTCGAGTGCGTCGAGTTGCGCCCGATCCGTGACGGAGGCGTCTGGATACCAGTGTGAGAGCGATATGGGAGGGTCTTGCAGGATTGCGCGGATCATGGAGAACAGTGTTCCTGTCCTGGAATAGTAATCAAACGGTGGCTTGCCCGCAATCGCCTCGTAGAGGCAGAGGGCAACGACATGAAGATCCGAGGAAAAGGAGACCTCGGTGAGATCGGGATCGATGAGTCCCATGAACGACTCCGGCGCCATATAGTTGTCGGTCCCCTTAAGATACAGCGAGGCGATAGAACGTTGGCCCGGGGGAATGAATTCGGCGGAGCCCCAGTCAAACAGGAATCCTGCAAGACCTATATTTTCCGGTTTGATATCGCGATGCAGGACCTCTTCCGCGTGGGCCACCCTGAGTCCTTTCAATACCTTTATAAAGAGCTCAACCCCCTCCTGCGGGGACAAGCGGGCCCTTGTATTCCGATCGGTCTCCCGCTGCAGATAGCGGGCCAGGTCGATCCCGTAGAACGGTTCCAGGACCAGGAATCGAACCCCCTTTTCATCCTGAAAATACCCGAGACCGCGCGTCACAAACGGTGATCTCCTCGGCGCGAGACGGCGGCAGACCTCGATCTCGGTCGTCATTGTCATCGCCCCCTGATCGACTCCTTCAGGCATCGGGATAGACTTCTCTCTCTTGATCACCACCCTCTGACCGGTCCAGCTGTCCCGGGCCCAGTAGATGTCCGAAAAATTTGTGCCGTCGATCCGATCCCTCAACGTGTCGAACTGGAACCGCTCCTTCGGAAAGGCGACAAATTCCCCCTCAGGCGCCACGGGGTCCGGCAGTCGTCTCAGGAAGACCCTGAGGACCCGGGTCATTCCCTCACCCAGGATTGCATCGGTGATCGCGCTCGACGCGCACCCGGTGAAGGTTATTTCCCTTTCATCGACCAGGGCCCCGATCCCGTAGGAGGTGCCTCCGATCAGCATGTTTGTACCGATCCGGTACGGAAGGGAAACCTGATCCGACAAGGTCATGAACCCGGCGAGACGGGTCCATTCTCCACGGAAGTGCGAGAGGTCGGCCCCCCTCGTTTCGGCAAGATGGATCATCCCCTTCGGAGAGACGGCCAAAACACCGACCTCTCGTGCGGCCGAGGCAAATACGGCAGCGCCTCCCGTGATCGCCGCCACGACACCGGCGCCGACCGCATCTCCCCATCGGAAGTCTTGGCGTCGATCGATCAGCCTCTGACAGAGGAGCTCTGTCCCGAAGGCGGAGAGGCCCGAAAACAGGGTCGTCGTCAGGGCCCGGATTGTTGCCGATCCCCCCCGGCCGGACCCCTTCGAGAGGATCCTTCCCAGACCGTTTCCCAGGGCAGATCCGCCGAGGCCGCCTGCCAGTGTCAGGGTGGTTCTCATCCCGAAGGAGGCTACTAAGCTTAACATTGCCTCCAAACTATCGAAGGTTAGTCAGAAAAGTTGCGATCTGTTTACCCCACCAACCCTCTAATCATCTTGACGCCCGAAGGTTGTTTACATAGAATCCAGACAAATTCTCGGAGGGTCCATATGCCGTACGTGATCAATCAGGAATGTCTGGGCGAACAGTACGCCGATTGCGTCGATGTCTGCCCTGTCAACTGCATCTATCCGGGGGATTATAAGGGGAAGCCGTTCATGGTGATTGACCCCGATATCTGCATTGATTGCGGCGCCTGCCTGCCGGAGTGTCCGGTCGAGGCGATCGTTGCCTCGGTCGAAGAGGCGCCGGAGTGGGCCAAGGTGAACGCCGAGCTGACCCCGCTCTACAAGAACAATCCGGCGGTCACGCCGCGCCCCTCGAACGATCCGGCGAGGGAGAAGCATCCCAATCCCGAACTCAAACCGTAGCCAAAATCCACGGATGGGCAGGACCACCTCCAACCGGATGCAGGGGCATTGGGATCAGGTCATCCCCTTCGTGG
>CAYWRF010000004.1:13432-22039 GCA_964460495.1 uncultured Pseudomonadota bacterium
CTGAAGAGGGAGTGGCCGGAACTGACCGACACCGATCTTGAAGAGGTGGATGGCGAGTACGACCGTCTGATCCGGAAGATCCGGGAGATCAACCGGGGTCCCGCCGAGATCATCCAGGAGGCGGCGATCAAGGGGAAGCTCCAGAGCTTTTTGAATCAAATAGAAAAATAGCAACGAATCAGAGGAGATGACGATACTCGGACTGAAGGGGACTCCTTCTTATGGGTATTGAGGTCGGACCGGTTCGATCGGGACAAGATCAAACAGACCAGCCAGCGGATCGTCTCTCCCTGCCCGCCCTGACCCCTCGCCGATTGGCGGGCGAAACAACATTTGAGATCAAACCATCCTGGACGCTAGAATCGATCCTTTCCGGAAGGGGATCGTGGTTCAGTATGATCCTCCCTTTCGCCCTCTTGCTGGGGGCGGTTGCGCTCAGGAGGGGCAAGGGGTTCAGCCGGATAATTCAGGTGGCCCGGTCCCTCTGGCAGGCGGTTCGGGCGATCGGGATCCCGCGGGTCGTGGCGGCGATTGCAGGTCTCTCCACTGCGATCTTTGCGTTCCATCGCCTCCTGACCCTTGAGAGGCCCAAAAAAGTCCCCGGACTTCTCTCCGCAAGACAACCTTCCTCCAATCCCCCCTCTCTTCGTGGGGGACAGGTCACGATCGAAAAAGGGCTTCATCTCCTGATGATCCCTGAAGACGAGGATCGGCATCCATCCGCAGACGGGATCCACTTCTTTTTACCATTTCATGGGGGATTTTCTCAGCCGAGATCAGGTGATGTTGAGAAGGTTGCGACAAGGTCCCCGGTCCTATTCCCTGATGGGCCGTTTCTGATCTTTGATCGATACGTTTCAAGACTGGTGCAACAAGAGGGATCCGTTCCGGCACCGTTAAGGAACAGGGATGTCAGCCCTCGAGATCCGGAAAGAGTTGAGGAGGGGGTTCGATCGGGCGGTCTCGCCCCGTTGGCAGAGATATCGGTTCATCCCCTGAGACCGGAATCCGGGCAAGATTCACAAACCTTGGAGGCCCCCTGTCTCCTGTTGCCGGTCCGGGCTGGGACGGATCCGGTGACAAGAGAATCCGATGGGGTCAGGGGAGTCGATGGGAAACCGTTGGCGGAGGGGATTTTTGCTTCTCGTGTTGCGTCCCGAGAATATGGAGACAAAGTCAGCCACCTGCGGCTCGCACGAGACCTCTCGGAAATATTTGTCGGACGTGTCAGACCCGTCAGAGCGGTCAGACTGAAACAGGAGAGCCCGGCCTCGGAGGGCGAGCGACGCGGGTCGAGGAGAACCGCACGGTGGCTGACTTTGTATAGGCATTATCGGGACACAATACTAGATCAACCGGATCGGTCACAGACGACCCTCATCCCCTATCTCCCTCCCCAGCTTCTGCCTCTCCAGAGGGATCCGCTCCTGTCGGCGGTGCGCCCAGCATCCAAAGAGAGGGTGAAGGTCTCCACGGTCACCCGTTCCGAACAGTTTGACGAGGGACCGGCTGAAGAAGAGATGGCGACGATCGGTTCCAAGGGGGATGAGGATGAGATTGATCTTCCACGAGACAACCTGCCTTGGGACCCCGAGGATGAGGGGTCTGGCGGCTCCTATGAGGAGGAGGATTCCTCCTCCGAAGACAATCCTGAAGACGAGAAAAAGGGGCTGGATTCCGACGAACGACTCGGTTAGATTCCCTGACCGGAGGTAAATCATTATGGCGGCTCAGTTGGCTGTGGCCGATAAGGCCCAGGAGTTTGAAAATAAGGGTGCGGAGGAGGTCCTCGAATGGGCCCTTTCGACCTATCATCCCCGGATCGCGCTCGCCTCGAGCTTTGGGGCGGAGGATGTGGTTGTGATCGACATGCTCGTGAAGATCAATCCGAAGGCGCGGATCTTTACACTGGATACGGGACGTCTCAATCAGGAGACCTACGATGTGATGGATCGGGTCCGCGAAAAATACGGCATTTCACTTGAGGTGATGTTTCCGAACCGTGAGGCGGTCGAGGCGATGGTTCGCGAGAAGGGGATGAATCTCTTTTACGACTCGATTGAAAACCGGAAGGAGTGTTGCGGCGTCCGAAAGGTGGAGCCTTTGAATCGCGAGTTGAAGGGGCTCGATGCCTGGATCACCGGACTCCGTCGCGAACAGTCAGTCACGAGGACGAAGGTTTCCAAGGTTGAGACGGATGAGGCGCACAATAATATGGTCAAGGTGAACCCGCTGGCCGACTGGAATCGTGACCAGGTCTGGGACTACATCCGGAAAAACGGGGTCCCTTGCAACAAACTTCACGACGCCGGTTACCCCTCGATCGGCTGCGCCCCCTGCACCCGCGCCATCAAACCGGGCGAACCCGAGAGGGCCGGACGATGGTGGTGGGAAGATCCCGCCAGCAAGGAATGCGGGCTGCATGTAAAGAAATAAGTCTATTTTCCTTGCCGCAGTGCAACATCTTAACTAATTGATCTCACATCTATTTTCTGCTATTCTAACCCTGCTCTTGGGGGGATCTTAACAAAAATTGTCTCATAATTCGGCAAGGAGGCTGGTTCATCCAGCGCCCTAGCCGAGGAAGGGGGTTTCTATGCCGAGTCAACTCACGGAATGGCAGGGCGCCATACAGGCGGCGCTCCTGAAACTGGCGACCGATATCCTGGCGATACTGCCGAATATCATCGCGGCGGTGGTCGTCCTGTTTATCGGGATCTTCCTCGCAAGCCTCCTGGGGAGGCTCTGCAAGAGGGTCGTCGATTTCACACGGGTCGATACCTTCCTCCAGAAGACGGTCGGTCTCGGAAAGCTCAAGGAACGGGGGATGGATGTGAACGCAGCGGCCCTCGTCGGATGGCTGATCAAGTGGTTCTTCATCATCGTCACCTTTATAGCGGTTGCCGATATCCTGAAGCTCCAGCAACTGACCGGATTCTTTGAGACGGTGGCCCAGTATGTCCCGAAGGTGGTCACGACGGTCCTGATCCTCCTGGCCGGATTCATCCTCGGCGGGGGGTTGCGTGATCTGGTGATCCGGTCGGTCAAGGCCTCCACGCTCCCCGATTCATCGGCAGGGATCCTCGGCACGTTTGCCCGCTGGGCGGTCATCATTTTCGCCTTTATGGCGGCCCTGACGCAATTGGGGATCGCCGATGACCTGATCCGGATCCTCTTCACCGGGCTTGTTGCAATGCTCGCCCTCGCGGGTGGACTCTCCTTCGGCCTTGGCGGTCAAAGGCATGCCGGCGATTGGCTGGAGAAGCTCAAAAAGGAAATGAAGCACTAAGGGCTTGTCACCGGGAAGGTCTCGGCCTAAAGAGCTTGAACCATGGCCGAGACCTTCCTTTCGGATCCGCCGGAAGTCACACTCGCGGGGGTTATCGAAGAGCCGTACAACCTTGCGATAGCGGCGGCACGGACCTGCTATTCCTCATCCGGGATCCTGACCACACACGATGTGATGAAGGACGAAAAGGCGATCGCGCTTCGCGACAAGATCGCCCGTTCGACCCTCGAGGCGGGGCACTTGACGACCCGTCAGCATGCAACCTTCGTCTTCGCCCTGGACCGGATTTCACGGCAGTTCATCTGGTCGTTCCTGCACAGTCATCCGTTCTACAATTCGGAACAGGTGAGTCAGCGTTACGTGAAGGTGGCGCCCGGCCACTATACGATCCCCCCGATGAATGAACGGAATTCGCAGCGGTACCAAAAGGTTGTCCGGTTTCAGATCGATGCCTACAATCAGTTGATCGAGCGCCTGATGCCCGACATCCGTCGCCGGTTCTTTGGCCTTTTCCCCGCGCGCGAGAAGAACGCAGCTGTTTATGAACCAAAGCTGAAGAAGCGTGCCTACGAGGTGGCACGCTATGTCTTGCCGGTGGCGACGCACGCCTACATGTATCACACGGTGAGCGCTCTGACGCTCCTCCGGTACTGGCGGATCTCCGAGATGTTCGATACCCCGTTTGAGCAGCGGTATGTCGTGAAAAAGATGATCGAAGAGGTGATGCGGGTCGATCCCGATTTCCAGAAAGAGGTCAGGAACCCGATCCCGCTCAATGAGACCCCCGAATATCATTTGATGCAGGAGGGGAAACCCGCCGTGCAGGTCCGGGAGTTTCTGGACGAATTTGATCGCTCGCTTGAAGGTCACGTCTCAAGACTGGTCGATTACAAGGATCGGGCCGAGTCGGTTCTCGCACAGTCGGTCCGGGATCTCTTCGGTCTCTCCAGTGCCTGTCTCCCGGATGATGAGGCGATCGAGGCGGTCATGGATCCGGCAAAAAACCGCTACTTTGGGGACACGCTCAATCTGACGACACTCTCCAAGCTGGCGCGCGCGATGGTCCATCCCCATTACACCTTTCGAAAGAAGATTTCTCATACAGCCGACTCGCAGGACCAGCGCCACCGGATGACCCCCGCCTCGCGTCCGATCCTCTCTTGCCATTATTCGGGAAAGGCCGACTACATCCTGCCGATGCTCGTCCGGGAGAACGACGGCGTGCGTGAGTTCTATGAGGC
Organism: uncultured Pseudomonadota bacterium; assembly: GCA_964460495.1. Lineage (GTDB taxonomy): Bacteria > UBA10199 > UBA10199 > JACPAL01 > JACPAL01 > CAYWRF01. The sequence goes on from CAYWRF010000004.1 coordinate 17,963, forward strand.
GGCGATGGAGGAGGTCTTCGACGGGATCAATGAACTCCTCTCTGACGGTCTGAACCCGGAGTATGCGTTGTACCTGCTTCCCAACGCCTTTCCGATCCGGTTTGAAGAATCGGGGGACCTCTTGAACCTCCATCACAAGTGGCGGATCCGCTCCTGTTACGACGCGCAGGAGGAGATCTTCTTTGCGACGATCGACGAGATCGAGCAGGTGAGCGCGGTCCATCCGCGGATCGCCCGACATATCCGGGCCCCCTGCTATTTGCGGAAGATGTCGGGCGAGAAACCGTTTTGCCCCGAGGGGGACCGCTATTGCGGGGTTCCGGTCTGGAAACAGGAGATTGAGCGTTACCGGGAGAGGATTCTCTAATAGATGGGTCGTCAACGGAAGATAGCCCTTGTGACCGGTGCTGGCCGGCGCGGCGGGCGGACGATTGCCCTCGAGCTCGGACGGCGCGGTATCGACGTTGCCGTTCATTATAATCAATCCCGTCAAGCAGCCATTGAGGTTAAGAGACAACTCATCAAGATGGGGGTGCGTGCCGAACTGTTCCGTGCCGACCTCTCAAAATGGGCCGAGGTCCGGAGGCTCGTGAGTCGGGTACGAAAGAAGTTCGGATGGATCGACATACTGATCAACAACGCCTCCAACTTTCTGAAGACGCCGTTCGGAACAGTTCGGGAAAGGGATTGGGATCTTTCTCTCGACACCAACCTGAAGGGGCCGTTCTTCCTCTGTCAGGAGTTTGGGCGAGAGATGAGGCAAAGGGGAGGCGGGGTGATTGTAAATATTGCCGACTGGGCGGTCGACCACCCGTACCCCAATTATCTCCCCTACTGCATCTCGAAGGCGGGAATTGTGACACTGACCAAAGGTCTTCAGAAGGTCTTGGGTCCCAAGGTGAAGGTTCGGTTGATCTCCCCCAGGGTCCTCAAGGGGTTTTCCGGATATGCGAGGGAGGTTGGCCGTTTAGTCGGTTGACGTGCACGTCCTGATTCGCTAAGAAATGCCCTCTCCTATGTACCGCGTTTGCAGAGAGATAGAATTTTGTTACGGCCATCGGCATCTCAACTACGAGGGGCCCTGCCGGCATGCGCATGGGCACAACGTCAAGGCCGAGATCTTTATCAGTGGCGAGAAGCTTGATGATCGCGATATCCTGTACGACTTCGTCGAGATCAAGAAGGTCGTAAAAGGGTGGATTGATCAGACACTCGACCACAAGATGCTCCTGAACAAGGAGGACCCGCTTGTCCATCCGATGAGGGAGTTGAAGGAACCGATCGTCCTGTTCGACGGAGATCCGACCGTCGAGGCAGTTGCCAAAATGATTTACGAATTTTGCGAGTCCCGGAAAATGCCAGTTGATGAAGTCAGGGTGTGGGAAACCGGGAGTTCCTGGGCCTCCTACAGAAGGGACGGACGATGACACAGCTTCTGGTGATCCAGCATGCGGAGACGGAAGGTCTGGGAACCCTCTCCCGCGAGATCGAAAAGGCGGGGATGACCACTGAGACCCTTGAGGCGTTTCGGGAGCCTCAGTTCCCATCGGGGACCACCCTCGAGGGGTATGGCGCGCTGATCATCCTTGGCGGACCGCAGTCGGCCACTGACGAGGGGAAATATCCCTGGATGCGGAAGGAGATGATGGTGATCCGGGAGGCGCTCCGCCAGAAGAAACCGATATTGGGTATCTGTCTGGGGGCGCAACTCCTTGCCAAGGCGTCGGGGGCGAGGGTCTTCAAGGGGTCCAAGAAGGAGATCGGTTGGGGCTGGATCCGCTTTGACGACTGGTTCTCCAAGAGAAACCCGCTGACATTCCAGTTAGACCTCGCCAGACCCCACACCGTCTTTCATTGGCATGGGGATACCTTTGACTTTCCGGTGGAGGGGTATCGGCTCGCCTGGAACGAGAACTACCCGGCCCAGATGTTTGGCTATCAGGGGAACGCGATCGGGATCCAGTTCCATCCGGAGATGACCGCCGACATGGTCACGGAGTGGTTGCGGCAGGGAAAAGAGGAGCTGAAGCGGGCAGGGGTCGACGAGACCCGGATCATTAAGGAGACCCCAAGGTATCTTCCGGAACTGGAGAAGCTCTGCCACAAGTTTTTCTACGGATTTGCCTCGCTGATTCGGGAAAATGTCCGCCGTGCCGCTTAACTGGCAGTTTCGACTCTTAAGGTGGTACCGCAAGAACCGCCGCGACCTCCCGTGGCGCCGGACCACGGATCCTTACAAGATCTGGGTCTCCGAGATCATGCTCCAGCAGACGACCGTTGCGACGGTGATCCCCTATTACGAAAGGTTCCTCAAACGGTTTCCGACCGTCGAGTCCCTGGCGCGCGCCGATCAGGAGGAGGTGCTCCGGTACTGGGCCGGGTTGGGGTATTACTCGAGGGCGAGGAATTTGCATGAGGCGGCAAGGGTTCTCTGTCGGCCAGGTCCGACAGGTCAGACCGGTCTGACTACTTTCCAAACCGTGGAACAATGGCACCAGCTCCCCGGAATCGGCCGGTACACCGCCGGGGCGATCGCGTCGATCGCGTTTGATGAGCGGGCGCCGATCCTTGACGGCAATGTGATCCGCGTCCTCTCCAGACTGTTCGCGTTAAAGGCAAATCCCAAGATCGGCAAGGGGAAAGAGGTTTTCTGGAAAAAGGCCGAAGCGGTCCTGCCACAGAAAAACTGCGGTGATTTTAATCAGGCGCTGATGGAGCTCGGGGCGACGATCTGCCTCCCGGAGAATCCCGCCTGCCGTTCCTGCCCGCTTCGCAGGTCTTGTCGCGCCTTTCAGGCAGGAGAGGTTTCTCACTATCCGAAAGGGAAAAGGAGGATCTCGTATCAGCCCGTTTCCCTCTCTGCCGCGCTGGTCCAGAAAAACGGCAGGTATCTGATGATCCGGCGTCCGAACAAGGGATCGCTTAAGGGGATGTGGGAATTCCCGATGGTGGAGGGGGATGAATCGGCACTGATATCCCGGTTCGGTTTCAGGCCGGCGGGAAAGGTGAAGCCGGTCCGTCATTCGGTGATGAACCGCCGCCTGACAATCCAGCCTCTCCTCTGTCGTTGTAAATCCCCCCTTCGCCCCCCTTTGTCAAAGGGGGGTTGGGGGGGATTTTTACAGAGTCGTTGGTTCTCCCCCTCTGAGATCAATCGCCTCGCTACCTCGTCGATGAATCGGAAGATTCTGGCGCGTGTGCGATCTCTTCCTTCAGGTACCGTTGCCATCTCGAGTGGGTATCGGCCTTCAGCGATCGGATGAATTCAAAGAGGTGGCGGACCTCGATACCGACGAACGGGAAACTGGTGTGTGGTGAGCGGATGAAGTTTGCCCCGTAACCGACCGCGAGGAAATCAAAGAAGGTAAAACCGAGGCCGCCGAATCCGTCAAAAAACTCCTGCGTGATGTTGTCCCCGCCGAACGGGCCGACATCCTTCCGAAGGAGGAAACCGAGGATCAGGTTAAAGCGGACCGCGCGTGTCAGCTTTGAGATAAAACGGTACTGCTTCTCCGGGTCCGGTGCGCGGGCGAGCGAGAAGGAGAGGGCGGCGGTCGAATAGGCGGCCTGGATGATCCCGCCCGGATTCGGATTGAAGAGGTTGATCGGCTGGACAAACGCGATGTCGATGTCCGCCTTCATCCCGTCGTGGTGATAGCGGAAGTAGTAGTCCTCGACCTTTTCCCGGCTGTCCTTCGGGGTGAGCGTCAAGGCGATCAGGTCCCCCTCATCCAGCTCGTGCTGCAGGAGGAGACCGTACAAATAGATCGTTTTTGTCTTGCCGGTGTCAATCAACCGCTCCAGGTTGAGGATATTCCTGTTAGGCTGTCGGGCAAAGAGGCGGCCGGAGAGTTTTTGTTCAAAGGTTGTGCTCTGCTGAAAGAGGGCGATGGAGGTGTAAAGTCCGCGATGGAGGGCCCCCATCTGAACGGTATGGGTCTTTTCCAGATCCTTCGGGAGCCTGATCGTGCCCCATTGGGTCATGATACAGGGGGTCAGCATACATTCGGTTGCCGGACGGTAATCCCGCTCCTTCCCACCGGGGCGAACCCCCTCGGGGCGGGTCCCCTCGGGGCG
>CAYWRF010000004.1:22139-31135 GCA_964460495.1 uncultured Pseudomonadota bacterium
GCCCCAACGGGGCGGGCCCCCTTGGCGCCCCGGTCGTACTCGATCAGGGCGGCCGAGAGCTCCCCGGTAGACAAAAGGATCGTGACAAGGGAGAGAAAAAATGCGATCCGCTGTCTCATTAAGGTCTGACTCATGAGGACTACAGTCCGCCTCTATACAATCCACTCGCTTTTGTCTCGCGTTTATTTTTTTCTCCCGATCCTGGTCCTCTGGTTCCAGTCCCTCCAGTTCAGCCAGTTTGAGATCACCCTTCTGATCTCGGTATTTTATCTGGCGGCGACCCTCTCCGAGGTCCCGACCGGGATCTTTTCGGATCACTTCGGCCACAAGTGGGCGATGACCCTCTCCAGCCTCTGTCAGGCGGTCGGGGCGTTTGTATTGGCATTCAGTCAGACCTTCTGGATCGCCATTCTGGGGGAACTTCTGATGGGTCTGGGGCAGGCATTCTACACCGGCTCCAAGGAGGCGTACCTTTTTAATATTCTGGAGAAGGGGGAGGCAGGGGAGAGGTATCAGAGGGATTATGCCCAGTCCAAGCTCTTTGAGTTTGTCGGGATGGCGATCGGCTCCCTGATCGGCGGATCAATCTATGTTTACTCGCCCCGTCTCCCGTTTTTGCTCTCCTCGGCGGTGTTTCTTGTCGCGGCGGCCTTCGCCCTGATCCTGAGGGAGGAGCCGGTTGAGGCGAAGCGGTCGCAGATCGGCTGGTCCTCGCTCGCATCCGGTTTTCAGGTGATCCGGAATGGCGGAGGGACGCTCAAGGCGCTGGTGCTCCATTTTTGCATCCTCTTCACGCTGATCCTGATCTTTACCGTTGCGATCAGTCAGCCCTACCTGAAAGGGGTCGGCATCCCTTTGGGAGCGTTCGGGCTCCTCTACCTCTTTTTTCACCTCTCGGCGATGGGGGGGAGTCTCTGGGCGAAGAGGATTTCTACCACATCGCCCGGGCTCTTTTTCATAATGGCGTTGGGGATTCTCCTCGTTTTTGCAGGGCTGGCCCTTTTTCATCACCCGCTCTCCTTCTTGCTGGCCGGTTGTGTCTATCTGATCTGGGGGGTCTTTATCCCGACGACGAGTGACGCGACGAACCGGCTGATCGCCTCGGGGGAGAGGGCGACGGTCCTCTCCGCACGCGATTTTCTGCAGAACCTCTTTTTTGTGCTGCTGGCGCCGCTTGTCGGATGGGTGACCGACCTCTGGGGATTGGGGATGAGCCTCGGTCTCCTCTCTCTCTCAGCCGGGGCGGCGGTCCTGATCGGTCTCCAAATCAGCGGAAGGCGCCTCCAAGAAGTCAACAACTAATCCTGATCGATCGCCGATGGAACGGGTGTGACCTCTCCTCGTGTGGAACTCCCCGGTTTTTCTGCGATCGCCCCGTACATCTGCCCGGGCGAGAAGGAGGAGATACCGCTCCAGAGGGCGCTGGAGAAGACGGCACAGACGCTCTTCCGGGACCTCCTCGGTCCGGCCCTCCTGAAGGGGATCATCGGGGAGCCTCCATTCCGGGATTCCGCTGCGGCAATCCCGCGCTTCCTGGATGGGAAAAAATTTCGGGCGACTGCCCGATTTCACGAGACCACCTTGCCTATCGACTGGCGTCCGGACCTCTCCCTCGAAGAAGGGGCGACGATGGTTGTGGAGGGGGAGTTTCGGAACAATGCCATCTCCCTCAAACCGCACCTCTTGATGAGCGGGGTCGAGACACTCCTCGGAATCGATGTGAGGGGGGTTCGTGCGATCTCTGAGGATGGGGAGGAAGGGCTCGAGGCCGACATCCATCTTCTTCCCGACATCGATGTGAGGAGGTACCTCCCCAGGATCCCCTTGCTGGGCGCCTTCTTCAGGCCGGTTCCGATAGCGGAGGTTGTTCGCGAGACCCCTTCGCTGAACCCGCTTGCCCTCGCCGCATTGAGGGGGCTTGGGCAGATTGAGGTGGAGATGGGGTTCGGATCGATCACACTCGTGATCGACGGCGAGCGGCTCGCTGAACGGGCGATCAAAGGGGAACTGACGGGGGATCTCCGCCTTGACTGGATCCTGCCGGGGTCACGCCTCGAGGTTGATTTTGACCGGCAGGGGTTCCGGTTTCCTGTCGATCTTCCGCTCTCCACCCTCTCCGTCCATCCCCGCGGTAAGGTGATCGTCTCAAGAAAGTCCGCCGATCAGTCTGAGGTGATCGGGACAGACCTCGCCTGCGAGGTGACCACCTCACTCGTCCCCGATGTCGGACCCGTCACGGTCGCCGGAATTGCCGGCGGTTCCGCCCTCTTTTCCCACGGGGCTAGCCCCCATACGGGGGAGAGGCCTTTTCTGCAAGAGATCCGGGGGGAGATCCGGGCACTCACGCTCAGGTCTGCCTCAGGGGGGAAGGTCGTCTGGCATCTCGACGATTCAGAGGGGGGGGTTGAGATCGAAAACGGCCTGATGGTCTTTGGCTATCTGGAGAGGCCGGGGGAGGTCCCTTTTGTCCTTGAGAATCTGGACCTCGAGGGGAGCGCCTATTGGCAGGGGCCGACAACCCGGACCGAATATTCCCCGTTTTCCCTGCAGACCTTTTCCCCACTCTATCTCAAGTACCTCCGGGGTGTCCTTAAAGGGGGGATGAGGCTTGCGATACGCGGGAGGCGTGAATTCGAGGCGCGTTCCGTAGAGGTTCGATTTAACGGAGATGTTGCGGCGCGCCCGGATCGTCCGATCGTCAGGGCGATTGTTCAGGCGATCCTCCATCAGGTCTTTGGAGAGGATCTCGGTATCGACTTGGGTCTAAGTTTCTGGACGGAGGATGATGGGGGCGGGTGCCGCCTGAGGGGTGAGGGGAAGATCGGTCTTGCCGGTCAATCCAACGGGTCGATCAGGGCGGGGGGCGAGGTCCAATCGGCGGTCGCATTAGACTCCGGGAATCTCTCCTGGAAATTGAGATCGAATGAGTCGGCCCAGTGGGGCCCCTACGCCTTGCAGGGGCAATGGGAGGGAGAGGGTCAGTTCAAGGGGAGGCGATTCAAGGATTGGTACAAGAATCTCCGGATCTCCGGAGAGGGGCTATCCTTCTCGCACAAGGGGCATCCTCTCGCCACGGGGATCACCGTCAACGGGGCGGGGTATTCCGAGAAAGGGGAGGCACAATTACAGATTCGGAAGGGGGGACCGGTTCGTGACATTCGCCTCGAATTCCACACCCCCTGGCGCACCCCCGAGGGGTCTGGAAGGTTTGAGGGGAGATTGCCTCCGATCGCATTGACACGGGATCGCGGTCTTTCCGCGACAACCCTTTCCGGACAGTTCGAGATCCCCTGGTTGACCGAGTTGATGCGTGGTGGGGAGATCCGTCTGGAGACGGAGGCTCGTTCCTCGCTCACCGGGAGGCAGAAGGGCTCGGTCCGGTTTTCATTAAAGGGGTTGGGGCGTCTCCGCCGCGGTCAGTTTCTTTTCGAACCGGACCCCTCGTCAGGTGTGGTGATCGGACCGTTCGAGATCAAGGAGGACGGGACCCAAGGGGTGATCCAGTGCCGTTTCGAGGGGCCGCTCCGGGTCGATCTGGTCCGGAGGGAGGTTTTTCCGGAAAAGGGGGCAAGCGGATTCAGGAATTGCCAGATGGTCGTCACGACGCCTGAGGGGAGACGGCTGGTCGCGTTCAAGGGGGTCGATTTGCTATTGAACGGACCGGTCGCTGTGCGACGCCGGTTGCTCAAGGGGCGGTCGGCCGGGGCGATCACCGTCTCCGGCCTCTTTGATCCGGAGACGATCGAGGTCTCCTCGCGCGTACTCGGGACGGAGATCGATACCGGGGCGATGGTCCCCTTTCGGATCGCGATCAAGGAGATGCCGACGGATGTCCGGGGGGTCGTGGAACTATTGGCCAGGTCACTTTCACCGGAGGTGAGGTAGTGTTGGAGAAACTACAATGATGAGAATCATTCCGCCTCTCATTGATCGGCCCCACCCGGGGTTTTCCGAGAAGTCGAGAACCTGTTTAACGCAGCCAATTTGTTTGACGCGGGTGCCTCCGGGAGCAGGTGGAGGCGGAGGGCCGAAGGCCCTGGGGCCCAGCGACCGGAGGCCGCTCTCTCCAAGTGGGCGAGGAGTTCCGCAGACTTCGAGGGAAATCCCGGGTGGGGCCGATCCTGTTTTACCTTCGGAACTCTTTCTGGAGAGGTTGATCGACCGCCTCTTCAGGACACCGGAGGGGGAGGCGGCGCCGCTGCCGGATCTGGTGATCCGGAGCCGTCTGACGGTTCCGGTCTCGCTGAAGGGGGACTCAAAGAAATCGGTCACGAGGAGTGAGGTGATCGTGATCGAAGGGGGGAGGCTCGTCCGGGCCGAGAGCCGTTTTGACCCGCCGCTTGGCCCCTTGCCGATCTTCGACTGGCAATCAAGATTTCCGATCCATCGGATCCCGATCTTCGGCGCCTTTTTTCGCGCCTCTGTCCGGAGGGTCTGGGTCGATCCGGGGAGACGTCTGATGGCGGAAGGGGAGGCGTTCGGGATACGGGCCCGTCAGGAGCAGGGGAATATGCTCTTTGGCTGTCTCGGGGTGGAATCGTCCGATTTTGGACAGGACCCGAATTTTCGAGTCCCCCAAAAGGTTTCAGGTCTTGCAAGGATCGTGATGACCGGTCTCCTCAGGAGAAAGAGGGGCGAGGGGCCTAAGGGTCAAGGACCCTTTTGCCCGGTGGAGGTGGTGCCTCACTGGGCGGGGGGTGAGATAGAGCTCACCGGCGATTTTTCGGATCGCGTGATCGAGATCGACCTGGAACGGACACCGACAAAGTCACTCCCGCGCAAGATGAGGCTCTTTTTTTCCGGGAAGATCCCCGGCAAACACCGGATCTCGATCAAGGGGCCGATGACCAGCCCGACGCTCGAGATCGTCGGGTTGGCGGCGGTTGAGTATCAGCACACGGATCGGGTGGTTCGTGTGACGAATCAGCTCCCGGATCCGAGCGGGGCGGTCTCGATCAGTCATTTTCAGATCGCCTTGAGGATCGACCCCTCGCTGAAGGTCCCTCCTTATTCGACGCTCAACTGGGACCAGAAGAGCCCGATCGTTGTCGAGGAACTCTCTGCCAATCGGAAGGTAAAACTCGCAACACTGAGACTCCCGCAGGGGGCCCGTCTGGAGGATTTTCGCGTCCTCCTCGAGGGGACAACTCCGCGGGTCCGGATCAAAAGGGTGGAGACCCCCGAGCTCCTCTTTGAGGGGCATGGGGTCTCCCTCCAGCTCCGGCCTGCCCTCCCTGACTCGCCGAGCGACGGAAGGCCTGCCGTCTCATCTGTTGAATTCAATCTCTCCAGCCAGGGGCCGATCCTCAAGGGAAGGCTTTCGGGGCATCTGATGGGAAGGCTCATCTATGCCCGTAACGGACGGAGGCAGGGGTTGCTGGAATTCGAGTCGCTGGAAGATCCCGGTGAGATCGAGATCGGTCGAAACGGTCTCATGGAAGGGGGCCCGGTCGAGGTCACGATATCCGGTCGGTCGAGGGCGCGGTTTCCCCAGATCGAGTTTGTGTCCCATGACGAGCAGTTTCGTGCGGAGTCGAGACAGCGGCTCCGTGATGCGGTGGTCGCGATCGATGGTCGCCTCTCCCTGATCCCTTCCCGCGAGTATCTGCGCCTGATTTCAAAGGGGGAGGGGCTGACCCTCTCCGCCCGTTCGGCCAACCTCTGGTTTCGTCAGGAGACCCATCAATTTCTCCCGCATCTCGAAAAATACCTGCCGGACGGGGTGAGGGAGCGGCTCCGTTCCGAGTTTCAGATCGTTGCCGAAGCGGAGGGGCACGATCCGCCCCCTTACCGTTTTGTCGCCGATGAGATGATCCTTGCGCCGGGTGACAATGGGCAGGCCCTCGAGATCCAGAGGGCCGACTTTCGCATGATCCATATTCAGGGACTTTTGACCGGACAGATGGTCCTGTTTCATACCGATCTCGGATTTCCGCTTGTGATGACAACACGGGCCCCGATGAGGACCCGTTTGTCGATCGGCCGTCTGGTCGACAAGCGGTTTGTCGGGCCCGACGGGGCGACCGAGCGCGTCGTGTCGGTCACGAACCCGGAACTTGTGGCGGAAGAGATCCGGCCGACCCTGTCTGCCGAGGAGCAGGCCGCTTGCGGATTTGATCGTCAGAGGATTCGGGGGAAACTGGCCCTTTTTGGCTTTTCACCGGAGACGCATCAGCTCGTCATGAAACGGCTTGCGCCAGATGCCGTAGTCGAGGCGGTGGTTTCAGGCGCCTGCCTCTCGATCGGCGGGCGTGCGCCGTAGGTCCAGCCAGCCCTTCAGGATGCGTAGGGCGAGGGGGAGGCACGAGACGAATATGATCCCGAGGATCACAAGTTCAAAATGATCTTTCACCGCCGGGATGTTTCCGAAGAAATAGCCGCCGAAGAGGAAGGTCAGGACCCAGAGCAGGGCGCCGGTCACGTTGAAGACCGCGAACCGCCGGTAGGCCATCGTGCCGATCCCGGCGACGAACGGGGCGAAGGTCCGGATGATCGGCATGAACCGGGCGATCACAATCGTCTTGCCTCCATGCCTCTCATAAAATCTTTGGGTCGCCTCCAGATGTTTTTTGTTTAACCACCACCGGTCCTGGTAACGGAAGACCTTGGGCCCGATCTTGTGGCCGATCGCGTAATTAACCGCATCCCCGATGATCGCCGCCGCCGAAAGAAGAAGAGCGAGACCGGGGAGAGAGAGGATCGTCTGCCCCGTTGCCGTGAGCGCGCCCAAGGCAAAGAGGAGGGAGTCGCCGGGAAGGAACGGCGTCACAACGAGACCCGTTTCACAGAAGACGACGAGAAACAGGAGGAGATAGATCCAGGGGCCGATCGTGACAATCGCCTCCGCGAGATGGACGTCGATATGAAGGAAGATGTCGAGCAGTTGGTCCATATCAAGAGGCGTCAAGGAGCTCGACTTCAAAGACCAGTGTAGCGTTAGGCGGTATCACACCTCCCGCCCCCCTTTCCCCGTAGGCGAGGTTGGAAGGGATCGTCAGTTTTCGCTTGCCGCCGACCTTCATGGTGGCAACCCCCTCATCCCATCCCGGGATCACCTGACCGACCCCCAGGATAAACTGGAACGGACTCCCCCGGTCGACGGAGCTGTCGAATTTCGTTCCGTCGGTGAGCCACCCGGTGTAATGGACCGAAACCGTTCCTCCCTGCCTGGGGGTGGCGCCGGTCCCTGCCTTCAGGTCAACATACTTCAGCCCCGAAGCGGTTGTCTCTTCTTTGCCCATCGCTGCCTCCTCCTGTAAGGGGGCGACCGACCCCGACGGGACGAGCCCCTCGGTTGCTGGCGTTTTTGTCTTTTGACATCCGACGATCAAACTGCTCAAAATGAGCGCGGCGAGAAACGTCTTCATGGAGACCTCCTTTTATGAGGGATCCCTATGACTTTTTTGGGGGGGACGACAAGTGAATTCATTTTACAGCCTCACATCAACAAAAAATAACTCAACGGCAGATAAACAATTTTGTCCTCAGGGAAGTGGGTCAGTTTCCCGTCGCCAATCACAATGCCGTAGTCGCATTGAATTCTTTCCATCGTTTTTTTTACCTGAGTCCGATCCTTTTCTCCGATACCAATCTCAATGGCGATTTGTTTCTTATTGACAATTTGCAGGATGAAGTCGGCTCCTCCTTGGACTCCGTCATAAGAGATTGCCCCCGCCCCCGAGCCAATAAACTCCCGGCTGAAATGCATTGCGGCGGCATCTTCCAGGAGTTTTCCCATCCGTGTGTGAAATGTCGCTTCTTTCCCAACAATCCCCAATAGGGCCATGCGGATCGCCGGAGACATAAAGAGATATTTAGAAGGTTTGGTCAGTTTGCTTTTGTGTGAACCGTGCGGCAGAACTCGGATCAACAATTCAGCTTGCTCCAAAACCGAAAGAACCCTTTGTACGGTAATACTGCTTTCAATTCCGGTTAGCACTGGAAGCTTGGAGGCGCTTACAACATCACCGGCGTCGGCAAGCAAAAAGAGCAGTCGCTTGATTGCTTGCAGTGTTTGGGTGTCGAAAGATTTCAGATTTTCAATATCCTTTTGGATGATCTTATCGAGAAGGCTACTGATCGTTTCGTAAACTTGATTTGGATTGGAGAATTGAAGGGCGAAAGGCAAGGTGCCGAGCATGAGATATTGTTGAATCTCTAACTTGTCCACCCGACTCCAGTATTGAAGGACATCTTTTTCCACCTTCGATAAGTTTTCATAAGCCTCGTGACTATCTGACGAGAAATAGACGGCCTGTTTGATCTGACTTTTGATCCCCTTGGCGGGAAAAATCCCTTGGCGAAGCATTTGGTATTCAGGAAAACTCAAAGGGTATAATTTTTCCACAACGACCCGACGATAGACATCCGGATTTGTTTGCAGTGATACGGCAGACGATCCGGTGCAAAAAATAAATACCTGCTTGGTCCGGTCATAAAGTGATTTCAGGGCAAGTCCCCACTTTGGGTCGTATTGGACCTCATCAATAAAGAGGAAGATCGGTTTCTTGGTCCTTTCAAAACTTTCGCCCAATATGGATTCGTAGGCTTCAAGGATTTCCAGAAGATTGGAATTAACGAGGCCCGTTGCCTCATCGAGGGAGACATACAAGGTGCGCAGGGAATCGAAACGAGGTTGAAGTTTCAAAAAGAGTTGGGACAAGACGGTTGTCTTGCCGACACCCCGAAGGCCCGGTACAATGATCCAGCGTTGCTCCGTTAGACCTGCAAGAAAGTCATCGAGATGTCTCTCCAACTTTTTGTAAATATGCCTCTGTAGGTAGGTTTTCCCAGCAGGATCAGTAATATGGCCCTTTAGACGGTGAGATGCCTGTGCGATTTGACCTTGAACATAATTGAGAACGGCCTCTTTCATATATTATAATATATAATAAACATGACTTTATTCAATGCCAAAGTATATAATGATATGTTTCCTATTTAATTTAAGCTATATGCTTATCTAGTTGGCTCCTCCTATTGATCCAAGTAACTGA
>CAYWRF010000005.1:0-25684 GCA_964460495.1 uncultured Pseudomonadota bacterium
GACGCCTGTCTCTATCATTTTGTTGCCACCGATTACACAGGGGTGGGGATTCGGTACATGACCCAACCGCAAGCCGCCCTGACAGGGCGTTCAAATTGCTATGATATGGAGAGTGTCAACCCGGTAACGGCAGTGGTCTCAGGGTCAACCACCGGCCAGGAACCAAGTTACCTACTGAAGGGGCGGACCGATCAGGAGAGGAATTATGACTCTGCCAACATTTACAGGGTGTGGCTCCGGCAGTTCGGGGAGGCACCGGAGGGGGTGACACCGGCGCGATGGCATCAGGCGGACCTCCGGTTTGTCTCGGAATTCTCTGTGGCGCCCAATAGCGTGATCGAGAACGAGGTGGTAAGTGATCTTTCCAACAACCCCCCGACGAGCAACTGGACCGTCCGGATCCCGTTCAAGGCCCAGCACCTGGCGGTTGCTCCTACAGCAAGAATTATGTGTTGGGGGTTCGTCAGCGGACATGATCGAAACCGGCCCCCGGCTGACTACGGGGCTGCCAATCGGAGTGGAGAAGGGTGGATGGATCAGATCCCTGAATGGGACGACGATTCAGAGGCGTCTCTTGGAAGTGGATCTATCTCTGAAGAGTACCGTGATCACGATCCCCCGATTTATCCCTTTCGTGTGATGGGTGATGATCCGAGCCCTGCGATCAGCCCGCGCTTCTATCCCCAGCCGGGGCGTTCCCTATACAGGAGTCAGGGGCTCACGAATCTCAGTGAGGTGACCGATGTCATAGCATACTCGATCAGCCATCTTACCTACACCAGCCGGTTCCGAAATTGCCTCGTGAAGATCGAGGCGGAGGGTCGTGATGGTCGGTCCTTCAGGCCCTTGATCGAGATTCCAACCGCGCGGCGATCGGCACTCCTCTCGATTCCAGATTCCACGTCGGAGCCATATTATACCGATAGACACTTTTACGGGAGCCGCAGCCTTGGTTCCTGTCAGAGGAGCTCGGATTGTGCCAACAACTGCACTAGTACCGGAGGTGAGCTCCCCTGTACCGAATGCCGGCTTTCAAGCCACACATGTTGGGCAAGAGGTTTTCCTGCGGAGGTCTACTATACCGTTGCCCCTCCTCAGCCTGTTTACAGTGTCCAACAGTAGAGGGCAGATCAGACTCGTCCGGAGATGAAGGATCGATCAACTGGGGTGCGATCGTTCGGGGCTACCGCCGACGGAGATCCCGCTAGCGCCCTCTTTGCCAGTGTCATCCCGACCTCCCAGGCGGTGCCCGGGAACTTGTGACAATCTGAAATCACCTGATCGAAGGCGGCGACAGTCTGGCGTACATCCTCCTCCGTGATGACAAGGGGGGGTAACAACTTGACGAGGTCGATGTCATGGCCGGCGACCTGGGTGAGTATCCGGTGTCTGGCCATCAGCGGGACAACGATCATCTGACCAAACAGCCCCTTGTTCGCCGCATGGATCATCTTCCATCCCGCCTTGAGCCTCAAGGAGCCCGGTTCCTGAAATTCAACGCCGATCATCAGCCCCTTTCCACGGACCTCCCTGAACATCTCGTATTTTTTGCCGACCTCCGCAAGTCCGCTGATCAGCTGTTCTCCCAACGCCGCTGCCCGTTCCGGGAGTTTCTCCTCCCTCATGACCTCCAGTGTTGCGAGCCCGCAGGCCATCGCGAGGTTGTTCTTTCCAAAGGTATTCGAGTGAACGACACAGCGATCCATCCGGGAGAAGATCTTTTGGTAGACCTCCCGCCTGTAGAGGATCGCCCCGACCGGTACAAAGCCTCCGGAGAGGCTTTTTGCGATGCAAACAATGTCTGGCTCAAGGTTCCAGTGTTCGTAGGCGAACCACTTCCCTGTTCGACCGAGTCCGCTCTGGACCTCATCTGCAATCAAGAGTGTCCCGTTTTTTCTGCAGAGCCTTTGGGCCTCCGGAAGGAATGAGTGGTCCGGGAGGTAGACCCCCTTTCCCTGGATCGGTTCAAAGATGAAGGCGGCGCAATCTTTTTTTCTCAGTTCCTTCTCCAGCGACTCGAGATCGTTCATCCGGATCGCCGTTGAGGGAAGGAGCTCTCCAAATCCGTCCCGGAACTCGCCGTTTCCGTTTGCGGAGAGGGAGCCGAGTGTCAGACCATGGAAGGCGTGGTCGAGATGGAGGATCCGGGACCGGCCGGTCGCCCCTCGTGCAAATTTCAGCCCCCCCTCGACCGCCTCGGTGCCGGAGTTTGTAAAGAAGACGGTATCGAGGTGATCGGACGTCAGTGAGACCAGTTTCTCCGCGAGAAGGCCGGATAGAAGCGAACAATCCATCTGGACGAGGTGAGAAAGGTCCTTATCAAGAACATCTCGGATCACCTCCTTGATCCGCGGGTGATGCCGGCCAAGTGCAAAGACACCGTAACCGGAGAGGAGGTCGAGGTACCGGTTCCCCTCGCCGTCATAGAGGTACTGTCCCTCCGCCCGTTTGTAGACCTTGTCAAAGCCGATTATCCGGAGGACCTTTACGAATTGGGGGTTGACGTACGCCTCGTGGAGCTCGTAGTTTTCTCCCCAGCGGTCTTCGATCAGTTTTGTGAGGGAAAAGGACATGCGGCGTTGGGTAACATGCGGGCTCGTTTTCTGCAATACCTTGATCTGGGCCGGCCCATCATCGACTCACGATCCTCGCTGCCCACTGGCCGAGCAGCCACCCCCGCCGAACCGGGCGGCCGACATGCCGGCACTGATCGCTGCCTTGGTCGGACTTGGGGTGAATACGCGGGACGGCGAGTTGCACGAGATCTTTTTCTCCACCCCTCAAAAGACAAAGCTCGAGCAGTTCTTCCGGCTCCTCTATTTTATCCAGAAACAGAAGCGGGAACTCCCTGTCTTGGTCACCCCGCCCGGAATTACGGAGGTGTTGCTTACCGCCCGTGTCTTTTCGGACGCATCGTTTCCCGTCCGGATCCGGCAGGTCCGGCTCGATCGCGTCGGTTCGGTTCCGAGGTATACCGTCTCTTTTGACTCTCCGGAGGTCCGATTTCCCCTGAACGACGGGCTTGGGTTTATGGTCTGGGAGCGGGGGATGTGCCAGTGGGCGCGCGAGCTGGTCTTTCGGGACGGCTTCAGCTTCACGCTCCGGGAGTCGGACCGGAATCTGGTCGTTGATGAATTTCAAAAGGCGGAGCTTGTCGGCAACTTTGGGACAAGGGGGATCTTTGACATCGATCTCAATTATGTTGACCTTGAACGGGTCGAGTTTATAGCCGGTACCGATCAGGGGAGGGTCAAGACCCGGGTCTCGGAGAGGGAATTTGTAACAAATCCCCACTCATTCCTGTTTCGTTTCATCGGGAGATTGATCCCGGATACCTCTCGCCAGAGGATTGACTGGTAGGGCTTGACAAAAAGACAACCTTTCTCAATAGTTTGTCCATGGCCGATACGCCCAATTCATTGGAGGAATACGCGGTCGCGGAGACCTGTATTGCGTGTGACGCCTGTTGCAACGATTTCGGTGACGTCTTCAAGATGAATGCCGATCACACGATGGCGATCGCATTTGCCCCCGTTGCCAAGGGGAAATACAACCCATGGGACATCATCTATGACTGCCCCGTCGATGCGATATCGCTCATCAAGGGGGAGCTCCCCCCACCGCCTGCCGACAAGAAGCCGGCCTCCGCCTCTCATAAAAAGGGGCTCGCCCCGTTAGAGGAGCCGGTCCCGGTGGGAGAGGTGACCGACAGCCGTCCCTGGCAGGTCCGGTGGGAGGAGGCGGAGAAGCGCGGGCCTGAGAATTACTGGGAGAGGATGAAACGGTACGGGCAGGCGTATTCGGTAGAGGAGACGATGGCTCAAATCCTCTTTCGGTTTGCCCTTCCGGAAATTGTTCCCGAGCACCCGATGAAATACCGCTGGAACCTCCCCCACAAGATGCCGGACTACAAACTTGATATCCAGCTCGGACGCGAGGGTCGATTGCTTGCCCTCAAGGGGTCTCTGGAGGATCAACGGGTCAAGAGGCTCTGCGGGATTGCGAACTCCTTTCCGGATCGGTTCTTGAGGGAGATCGAGTTGCCGGTCCCGGCAAAGGGATTCAAGCACAACTACAATCCTGCAGAGAAGGTCCTCGACATCGTGGTCGATAAAAAATGATGTGAGCGAGCGTCAGATTTATTCTGCGTGAGCGAAAGGGGTTCGGAGGAGGGGCAGCGATCCACCCGTTATGATCGATACGCACGCCCATCTTCAGTTTGATCAGTTCCGCGAGGATCTCCCTCAGGTCTTGAGCCGGGCGAATGAAGCGGGTGTGACAACGATCATCACCGTCGGCACCGAACCGGCAACCAACCGGGAGGCGGTCTCGCTCGCGGTCAAGTACCCGCAGGTCTACGCCTCCGTCGGTATCCACCCGCATGAGGCGGCCCGGTTTCCCGAAAAGGTGGTCGGAGACCTGAAAGATCTGGCGGGTCTTGAAAAGGTCGTCGCGATCGGCGAGTTTGGTCTTGATTACCACTATGATCACTCCCCCCCCGAGGTCCAGCGGGACCGCTTCCGGCAGCAGATCCGGCTCGCCCACGAGGTCAAACTCCCGCTGATCCTCCACTGCCGGGATGCCTTTGACGACTGCTTTCGGATACTGGACGAGGAAGAAGGGTGGAAGAGGGGAGGGGTCTTTCATTGCTTTACCGGCTCGCTTCAGATTGCGGAAAAAATCATTGAAAAAGGTTTTTACGTCTCTTTTTCCGGGATTGTCACCTTCAAAAAGTCGAAGGAGCTCCAGGAGGTGGCCCGCGGTCTTTCGGCAGACCGGTTTTTGATTGAGACCGATTGCCCCTACCTTGCCCCGGAGCCGTTTCGGGGGAAGCGGAACGAGCCGGCCTACGTGAGACAGGTTGCCCAGACAGTGGCAGACCTGCGTGGGACGACCCTCGAGGAGGTTCAGCGGATCACCTCCGAAAATGCCCGGACACTATTTGCCTTGAGGGGCTAGAAGGGTCTCGATTGCCGGGAGCAGTTTATCAGGTCCCTCTCTTGGAGAGTTCAGGAGCATTTGAACCTCCCCCCTCAAGACCCGGCCGGCAGAGCGGAATCTCTCACGTGCTATCTCTTCCACCCGCTTCAACAGCCCAGGTGGCGCCCCTTCCCTGAGAAATTTTTTCGGATCGTCAAGTGGTGGTTCCTCGGACCGGAACGAGTAATCGGTCTGGAGGACCGGATCGGCAAGGGTCTGGATCGCCAATGTCAATTCGGGAAAATAGCGATTCGACTCATCCCTCACCCCTTCCGCGAGTTTCCTGACCGAACCGACATCGGGTGAGAGGTCGTTCCCCCTGACCTCCTCCAGGATCGGAAACGATTCCGCAAGGGTTTCGAAGAAACGGTGTTCGTTGGAGACGAGGTGGGCGATCGTCCTGAAAACCGGCTCCCCCTTGTCGAATCCCCATCGGGCATACCCTTTAAGACCGGAGAGGAGGAGTTCGGGTGTCACCTGCCCCGCATGATACGGGTTGTGGAGGTCCTGAAGATAATGAAACGAGCTGGCCAGAAACCGCCAGCCCCAGTAATCTTCTTCATAACTGAAAGCGAGTCGGGAGAGGAGATAGTAAATCTCCGCCCGTCGTGTCGCCTCACCCAGTGTCCGAAACGGGAAGCCGAATGTCGCCAGGGGATGGCGAAACGAAAAGGGGGGCTTTTCAATATGACGGAACGCCTGGGAGTCGAGGCCGGTGACCGACCCGAACCACCTCTGGTCACGATATCGGAAGACCGGTCTCCCCTCGCGATCGTGCACAAAGAGGTCCTGATCCCGGCCATCATCGGGGTCTGAGGAGTAATAGGAAAGTATCTCCAGTGGGGTGAGTGTTGATCGCCCCACCTCTTTGGGGGACCTCCTTTCAATATTGACCGCCGGATTGATCCCGAGCCAGTCTGAAAAATGTTGCGAGGTCTCCCTCGGGAGTTTTTGCAAAAAGGAATGGAGGGGTTTTGGCGGAACCGGTTTCAGGAGCCCCCATGCCGGGGCGACCTCTTCCAGCGCCAGCCGTCCCATCTCCTGATGGTGACGCGTGCTCCAGGCGAGGAGGGGAGGGGGGATCAGGGACAACAGGATCAGGATTTGGATCATCGGAGCCTCTTTTCAATCCGGTCGACAAATTCCTTTTCGTGATGCCCCGCCTCGACCTCGTTCCATTCCCAGAGGAGGCCGGGGCTCGTGACGTTGATCTCGGTCAGTCGCTCGTCGATCAGGTCGACCCCCGCAAAGAAAACCCCTTTCTCCCGGAGAAAGGGGGCGAGATCCCGGCAGAGCGCCTCTTCCCTCCCGGAGAGTGTCGTCCGCTCATAGGTCCCACCATGATCGGGGCTGGTCAGAAAGCTTCCCTCCCTCGGGCGTCGCAAAAGGGCCCCCCGGCACTCCCCATCGAGGAAAAAGAGGCGCTTTTCCCCCCGCTCCACAGGCAAGAACTCCTGCACAAGCACCGGGATCCTCCCCCCCTCTGTCATCGCCTGAACCTTTTTTGAATCGCCCCGGTTGATCCTCTGAACCCCTTTGGAGGCGTAGCTGTCCAAGGCCTTGAGGATGGCGGTCCCACCGACCCTCTTCACGAAGGAGTCGATCTCACGTCCGTCAGAGGAGACCAGGGTCTTAGGGATCCACTCGGGGAAGTGGAGGATCGCCAGTTTCTCGTTCAACTCCCGAAGACTGGAGGGGTGATTGATCACCCAGACTTTAGCCTCCACCGTGGAGAGAAAGAGCGTTGTATAGATGTAAGCGCTGTCAACAGGCGGGTCTTTTCTCATCAGGATCAGGTCAAAACCGTCAAGGGGGCTGCGCCCCTTTTTCCCAAATGAAAAATAGGGGGACGCCCAAAGGACCTGGACCTGCGGGACATAGGCAATGACACGCCCCCCCTCCAGGATCAGTGAAGAGGGATCCGCGTAGTAAATTTCATGCCCACGTTGGAAAAATTCCCAGAGGATCAGGTGAGAGGTGTCCCTCTGAAAGTTATAACCGGCATACGGATCGAGGAGGCAGAGGATTTTTTTTGGAGGCATAGAAACTAAAAAACCCCCTTACAACTTCTTGTAAAGGGGTTTTTTATAATTTCGATCTCCAGCCTTATTGGACGGCCCTTCGGAGATCCTTTCCCGGTTTGAACTTCGGGACATTTGCCGCCCTGATATCGATCTCGGCTCCGGTCTGGGGATTCCTCCCTTTGCGGGCCCGTCTCTTGGCGACATAGAAGGTGCCGAAGCCGGTCAACGTCAACTTGTCCTTCTTCTTCAGGCACTTCTGAAGATTGTTGGTCACGGCGTTGAGCGTTCTTTCGGCAACCGCCTTGGAGATTTTGCAGTCACGTGCTACCCACGCGACGAGTTCACCTTTGGTCATTTGATTTCACCCCCTTCCCTCATTTCTATTTGCCACCCGCAAATTGCGTCTTCATGCGGGTTGGCAGGATCAATCTTGTACGGCCGCTATAGTATCATGAGTTCCGGGGAGTCAACATAAAAAAGGCCCGCGCAAACAATTTTTTTCTTTTTCCCTGAAAAAGGGAGCGGTCCGCAAAACCTTGTCTTGTGCGTGTTTGAAAGGGGGTGCTTGGCACGGTTTTTGATTTGACTTGAGGCGACCCGGACGTTAGAAAACCAGCACCATGGTTCGCTCTGCGGAGATCATTCCGGTCAACATAGAAGATGAGATGCGGGATAGCTATCTCGATTACGCGATGAGCGTGATCATCGGGAGGGCGATCCCGGATGCGCGTGACGGGCTGAAGCCGGTCCATCGCCGGATCCTCTACGCGATGCACCAGGAGGGGCTCCTCTCCAACAAGCGATATTCAAAGTGCGCCGGTGTCGTCGGGGAGGTCCTGAAGAAGTATCACCCCCATGGGGATCTGGCGGTTTACGATGCCCTGGTTCGGATGGCGCAGGAGTGGAACATGCGGTACCCCCTGATCGACGGTCAAGGGAATTTTGGCTCCGTGGACGGGGATCCTGCAGCCGCCTACCGTTATACCGAGGCGCGACTCTCCAAGATTGCCGAAGAACTCCTGGCCGATATCGAAAAGGAGACGGTCGATTTCACACCCAATTTTGATGACTCAACGACGGAGCCGGTGGTCCTCCCCTCCCGGATCCCGAATCTCCTGATCAACGGATCGGACGGGATCGCGGTCGGGATGGCAACCAAAATCCCGCCTCACAATCTGGGAGAGGTGATCGATGGCTGTCTCGCCTTGATCAAGAATCCGGAGGTGACCGTTCCGGATCTCATGAAGCTGATTCCCGGACCCGATTTTCCGACCGGCGCCTCGATCTTCGGGCGGGAGGGGATTGTCGAGGCGTACAAGACCGGGAAGGGGATTATCCAGATGCGGGCCCGGGCAATGATCGAGCCGGTCGCCAAGGGGGATCGGGAGAATATTATCGTGACGGAGATCCCCTACCAGGTGAACAAGGCGCGGTTGATCGAAAAGATCGCGGAGCTCCATCGGGACGGGAAGATCGAGGGGATCTCCGACCTCCGGGATGAATCGGACAAGGATGGGATGCGGATCGTGATCGAACTGAAGAAGGGGGCGGTCGCCGGCGTCGTTTTGAACCAGCTGTACGGACACACCGCGATGCAGTCGACATTCGGGGTGATTCTCCTGGCGATTGTCGGCGGACAGCCGCGCACCCTGAATCTGAAAGAGGCGCTGAAGATCTTTCTCGATCACCGGAAGGAGGTGGTCCTCCGCAGGACCGCCTATGACCTCAAAAAGGCGGAGGAGAGGGCCCACATCCTGGAGGGGTTGAAGATCGCCGTTGACAATATCGATCAAGTGATCGCGTTGATCAAGAAGTCGGCCAACCCGGAGGTGGCGAAAGAGGGATTGATCAAGAAGTTCTCTCTCACACCGATACAGGCCCAGGCGATCCTCGAGATGCGTCTCCAGAGGCTGACGGCACTGGAGACGGCCAGGATTGTTGAAGAATTTGAAGAATTGCAAAAGAAGATCAAGGAGTATCGGGAGATCCTGAAGAGTGAAAAGAGGGTCTTTGAAATCATCTCTCTCGAGCTTCAGGAGATCCGGAAGAACTATGCCGATCCGCGCCGGACCGAGATTCAGGGGGCAACGCAGGAGCTGACGGTCGAGGACCTGATCGCCGAAGAAGAGATGGTGGTGACGATCTCCCACACGGGGTATCTGAAGCGAAACCCGATCAGCCTCTACAGGGCCCAGAGGCGCGGCGGGCATGGGAAGACCGGGATGACGACGCGTGAAGAGGACTTTGTCTCGGACCTCTTTATCGCCTCGACCCATTCCTATGTCCTGATCTTCACGAATATCGGCAAGGTTTACTGGGTCAAGGTCCATGAGATCCCGCAGGCAGGCCGGGCTGCCAAGGGGAAACCGGTCACAACCCTTGTCCAGATGTCCGGGGATGAGGCCCTGGCGGCGGTTTTGCCGGTCAAGGAGTTTGCTGAAGGGAAATATGTCCTCTTTGCGACAAAGAACGGGATCGTGAAAAAGACGGAGCTGACCCAGTACGCGAATCCCCGTGCCAACGGGATTATCGCCCTCGGGCTCGATGAAGGGGATCAGCTGATCGGGGTTCAGCTGACCGACGGAAAACAGGACGTCCTCCTCTCGACCCGCGGCGGGCAGTCGATCCGCTTTCATGAGGATCAGGCGCGGCCGATGGGGCGGATTGCGGTCGGTGTGATCGGGGTTCGTCTGGAGGAGAAGGATGAGGTGGTGAGTCTCGAGGTGCTGCAGGAGGGTCAGTCTGTCCTGACGGTGACCGAGAACGGTTATGGCAAACGGACCGAGCTTGCGGAGTATCGTGTCCAGGGGCGAGGGGGGAGCGGGATCATCACGATCAAGACAACGGAACGGAATGGCCAGGTTGTGGGTGTCCAGCAGGTGACGGAGGACGATCATCTGATGCTGATCACCGATCAGGGGAAGATCATCCGGCTCCGCATGAACCAGATCTCGGTGATCGGCAGAAACACACAAGGGGTCCGGCTGATCCATCTGGAGGCGGGGGAGAAGGTTGTCGCCTTTGCCAAACTTGCAGAAAAGGATGACGGGGAAGACTAAACAGGCCTTTTTTTCCGTTTTGTTTCTCGCCGGCTGTTGTACCACAGCGCCGTCGGACCTTGTGACCATCCGGACGTCGGCGGGGGCGACTCTCCTTCTGACTGTGGAATTGGCAAAAACGCCGGCGGAGCGTGCCCAAGGTCTGATGAACCGGACCGAACTGCCGGAGGGGCGCGGTATGCTCTTTATCTTTCCGGAGGATAGTCAGAGCCCCTTCTGGATGAAGGATACCCCGATCTCTTTGGACCTCATCTTTGTCGGGGCCGACGGGATTGTTGTCGACATCGCCGAGGAGGCGGTCCCGTTCTCGGAAGAACTGATCAGCTCGGAGTCACCCTATCGGTATGTGATCGAGCTCCCGGCCGGCACTGTCCAGAAAAACGGGATCAAGAAGGAGGACTTTGTGGAGCTGCCGGAGGTGAAGGGGGTGTCGGCGGCACCTCGGGTGTTGCCGCAGGCGGCATCGATGGCCCCGGCGCTGCCGGCGGGATCTCTGTCGGCGTAGCTGCCGCCGGCTTCTTGGCCTCTACATAAACCACCTTGTACTTCTCCTTCAGCTGGTCCAGCAACTTTTGGCGCACGTCCGACTGGATCCGGAACCGGATCCCCGACTCCGCCTCCTCGAACGGTTGAAGCTTCTTTTCCTCCAGAACCTTTACGAGATGGATCCCATCGACGGTATTCACCGGCTGAGAGACCTCGCCGTTCTTCAGGGCAAAGGCGTTCTCCGCAAGGGCGAGCCATCCCCATCGTTCGAGCCTTTTGTCGCGGAGGGTCACATACCCCAGCCCACCCTGCTCCTTCTTGGTCCGGCTGTCCTCTGAGAGATCCGAGGCGATCTTTCCAAAATCCTCCCCCTTCGCCAGTTTTTGCTGGATCGACTCGATCATCTTCCTGGCGGCCGCCTCGGTCCGGGCCGGCGCCGGTTTCTTCTTGTCGGTCTTTTCCGGTGTTGTGCGGATCAGAACGTGTGCGATCTTGACCCGTTCAAACTCATCCCGGTGATTATCGTAGTACTCCTTGATCTGCCGGTTCAGTTCGTCGTCCAGGAGCGCCTGGGCGATGATCACCTTTTTGTACAGGTCCAGTTTCTGTTTCGTCTCCGGGGTTCTCTGCAGGCCGCGCCGGTTTGCCTCCCGGTAGAGGAGTGCCTGCTCCACATAGTTTTCCAGGATTTTTCTCTTCCCCGCCTCGGTGGCAAGCCGTGGCTTGAGTCGCGGGTTCACATCGCTCAAAACCTCCAGGTCCCCCTGTGTGATCCTCTGCCCCCCAACCTTTGCAAGGGTTGGGCTTCGTTCACACCCGGCGAACGCCACGATCGGCAACAAGGCCAGAAGGGTGATTGTCTTTTGCATCTCTCGGATCCTCCCGCCGGTGGACGTAAAGGGAAGGGGATGAAATGTCAATCAGGATCTAGCGTGTGATCCGGAAGTCGGTCATATCACCTTTATAAGTGAGCCAGTCGACCTTGACCTCGTTCACCCGCGCTGCCGGGGGACCCTGATGGCACCAGGCGATCATCGCGTCGACCTTTTCTTTCTCCCCCTCGAGCAGCGCCTCGACCTTGCCTTCCGGCGTGTTCCGGACCCAACCGGTCACACCGAGCCGATTCGCCTTCTCCTCTGCCTCCGCACGGTAGCAGACCCCTTGCACTCGACCTGATATCAGGAGATGGGCACGAACCACCACTGGTCAGTAGGTTATCTCCTTGATGGGGGCAAGAGGATTCAGTATCCTCGCCCGATGCGGATTCTATGTCTCGACGTCGGGAGCAAGACGATCGGTGTGGCGGTCTCGGACCCGATGGGCTGGACCGCTCAAGGGGTCACGACGGTCCGCCGGAGGAACGGCCTGGCGGATGACGAGGCGATTGCCCGATTGATCCGGGAGTATGAGGCAAGACAAATACTGGTCGGTTTGCCGATCAACATGAACGGGACCGAGGGGCCCCAGGCGGAGGCGATGCGGAAATATGCAAGGCATCTGGGGGAGAAATTCTCTCTTCCGATCCTGCTTTGGGACGAACGCCTTTCGACTGTCGCGGCGGGTGAATTTCTCGCTCAGGCCTCCGTGAAAAGGGCCAAGCGGAAAAGGGTGATCGACAAGATGGCGGCGGTCTTTATCCTTCAGGGGTATCTTGATTCATTAAGAGCTGATAAGGGCTTAAGGGTGTAAGGGCTTAAGCCCTTGGTTTTTTATGAAGAGACTTGCGATCCTCACGCTGATTTTCCTCATTACAGTTGGATCCCTTTTTTTGGGCAACTTCATTCTGTTCCTCACCACCCCTTACGGGAATGGTGTCCGGATGCGGATCGAACCGGGGGAGGGTTTTGATTCGATCACACTTCGGTTGAGTGATGCGGAGGTCCTCTCGAATCAGACCCTTTTCAAGGTCTATGTGAGATTGAAGAGGGCAGGGACCCGGATCCGGGCGGGGGAATACGATTTTCCGCCCGGCGTCACTCCAAGAGGGCTTCTCTCACTCCTGATGAGCGGCGATTTTGCAAAACTCCGGATAACGATCCCGGAGGGGTGGACGGTCCGGGAGATTGCAGCCCACCTTGGGCAGCAGGGGCTCCTCGACCCGGAGGGATTTATCCGGCAGACCGCGGATCCGGTCCTGATTCAGTCCCTTGGCCTTTCGGTCAGGACATTGGAGGGGTATCTCTTTCCGGACACCTATGAGATCTACAGACCGAAGGGGGCGGAGGAGGTGATCCGCAAAATGGTCTCACGATTCCGGGAGATCTACGATGAGACGCTCCAAAAGAGGGCGGTGGAGGTGGGGCTCCCGGATCAGGAGGTGGTGATCCTCGCGTCGATTGTCGAAAGGGAGGCGGGTGTATCGGAGGAGAGGCCGATCATCGCCTCCGTTTTTCTCAACCGGCTGAGGAACAAGATGCCGCTCGCCTCCGACCCGACGATCATCTACGGGATCCCCGATTTTTCCGGGAACCTGACACGCGCCGATCTGGAGCGACCCGGCCCTTATAACAGCTATCTCAATCCGGGGCTTCCGCCGACACCGATCGGGAATCCGGGTCTCGCCTCGATCCGTGCCGTCCTCTGGCCGGCGGAGACCGATTACCTCTACTTTGTCTCCCGGAACGACGGGACCCACCAGTTTTCAAAGACACTCGAGGAGCAGGGGGCAGCAGTCTATAAATACCAGGTTCTTCAGCGTGTTGGGGAAACACAGTCCAGGTCTCCGATCACAGAGACCTCCCCCCGCTGATCGATCAACACCCCCCCACCGGGGCGTATCTCCTTCAGGAGCGGCAGTCCCCGTTTCTTCCCCATCACAAAGATCCCGGTTGCGAGGGTGTCCGCCTGCAGGGAGGAGGGGGCGATCACCGTCGCGCTCGCGAGATCTGTTGCGGCTGGGAGTCGTGTTTTTGGGTCGATGATATGGTCCCCGCGTTCGTAACTGCCCGATGTGGAGGCGGCAAGGTCCTTGAGCCGGACCTGGCAGCGGGGAGGTCCGTCGCTTGTCCCACGCGGGTCGCGGATCGAGACCTGCCAGCGGTGGTTAATATCCTCGCCGGCGGCATAAAGGTCCCCCCCGGCATTGACGAGGAAGTTCGCAAATCCGCCTCCCTTCAGGATCCCGGCGATCTGATCGACGATATACCCCTTCGCAATCCCGGAGACCCCGATCGTCATATCCGGTTTGGTCAGGCGGGCGGTCCCCTCATACGGTTTGATCTGGAGGTCCAGATAGGAGGAGGCGGGATTCTTTGAGGCGAACGTGACATCAAACGCCCCGTCGGTCCCGGCGGAGACCCTCTCGGCATAAAGGAGGATATTCATCAGGTGCCGGCCGATCTTGATCGGTTCCAGGCCTGCCATTGAATTGAGAAGCGAGGCGTCGCTTCCCCCATGCCATTCGCTGACCTCAAACTCAACCGCACGGGCCGCCTCAAAGGCCTGCCCGATCAGTCCGAAGACCTTTTCTCTCTCCTTCTCCGATGCGACCACCTGGATTGTGACCGGGATATCCCCCATCATCACCTGGGTCCTCACGAATTTTTCCCTGGCAGGGAGTGGTGAGGATGTCAGAAGCAGGATCATCCAAATTGAAATTTTCGCTTTCGTCGATGACTCCGACAGGTTCCTAGTTTAAAGTATAACCTCTTCATTTGCGGGAGCAATCGGTAATTTCACCCCATCTGGGCTTTTTTGGATGACCTGATTTCCAGTACCTTTTTCAGGTAGTGTCCGGTATAGGAGCGGCTGTTTCGGGCGACCTCTTCAGGGGTCCCGGTGGCGATCACCTGACCGCCGCCATCCCCCCCTTCGGGGCCGAGGTCGATCAGGTAATCGGCGGTCTTGATCACATCAAGGTTGTGTTCGATCACGATCACCGTATTCCCCTGATCGACAAACCGGTTCAAGACATCGAGCAGTTTCTGGATATCGGCAAAGTGGAGGCCGGTGGTCGGCTCGTCCAGGATGTAGAGGGTCTTTCCTGTGGACCGGCGCGAGAGCTCCCGCGCGAGCTTGATCCGCTGCGCCTCGCCGCCTGAAAGGGTCGTTGCCGACTGGCCGACCTCGATATAGCCGAGGCCGACCTCGATCAGTGTCGCGAGCTTCGACCGTATCGCCGGGATGTTTTCAAAAAAGGTTGCTGCCTGCTCGACCGTCATCTGGAGGATGTCGGCGATCGACTTTCCCTTGTACTCGATCTCCAGTGTCTCCCGGTTGAAGCGCCTCCCCTTGCAGACCTCGCACTCCACATAGACGTCCGGCAGGAAGTGCATCTCGATCCGGAGGATCCCGTCTCCCTCGCACGCCTCACATCGCCCCCCCTTCACGTTAAAGGAGAAGCGGCCCGGCTTGTAGCCGCGCGCGCGCGCCTCCGGGAGCTCGGAGAAGAGATCCCGGATGAATGTGAAGAGGCCGGTATAGGTCGCCGGGTTCGATCGCGGGGTCCTTCCGATCGGCGACTGGTCGATGTCGATTACCTTGTCGATCAGCTCCAATCCCTGAAGGTCCGCTATCTTTCCGGCGGTCTCTTTCGATTGATAAAGCCTCTGGGCGAGGTTCCGATAAAGGGTGTCGTTGACGAGCGTGCTCTTCCCCGAGCCGGAGACGCCGGTCACGCAGACAAACAGGCCGAGGGGAAAACGGACCGTGAGGTTCCTGAGGTTATTTTCGCGTGCACCGATGATCGCAAGCGCCTGGCCGTTCCCCCGTCTACGGGCCTCTGGCAGCGGGATCTGGAGTTTTCCCGAAAGGTATCGGCCGGTCAAGGATCGAGGGTTCTTGCAGATCTCCTCCGGTGTACCGGAGGCGACAACCTCCCCGCCGTGAATCCCGGCCCCGGGGCCCATGTCGATCACATAGTCCGCATCCAGGATCGTATTCTCGTCATGCTCGACGACGATCACCGTGTTCCCGAGATCACGGAGCCGTTTCAGCGTGGCAATCAGCCGGTCGTTGTCCCGCTGGTGGAGGCCGATCGACGGTTCATCGAGGATATAGAGGACGCCCACCAGTGAGGAACCGATCTGGGTTGCGAGCCGGATCCTCTGCCCCTCGCCGCCGGCCAGTGTCCCGGAGCTCCTGTCGAGGGTGAGATAATCGAGTCCGACATTCGCCATAAACGAGACCCGTTCCCGGATCTCCTTAAGGATCTTTCCCGCGATCTCCACTTCCTTCTTCGTGAGGGAAAGTTTTTCAAACCAGTCCAGACATTTCTTGACCGACATCTGGGTTACCTCAAAGATCGAGAGGCCCCCCAGTTTGATCGCGAGACCCTCCGGCTTCAGCCGCGCCCCCTTGCAGGTGGGGCAGGGGCGGATGTTCATGTACCGCTCGATCTCCTCCCGGATCCAGTCGGAGTCGGTCTCCTTGTAGCGCCGGGAGAGATTCGGAATCACCCCTTCGAAGGTGTTCAGGTAAAACTCCCTTTTTTCTTCGAAGGCGTACGAGAACCGGAGCTTCTCGTCTGCGGAACCGTAGAGGATCACATTTTGAACCTTTTTCGGGAGCTCACGGAAGGGGGTCTTCAGATCAAACTGGTAGTGTTTCGCGAGGGTCTCCAGCATATTCCAGTAGAACTCGGACGACCGGTGTTCCCACGGGGCGATCCCCCCCTCCCGGAGTGAAAGCCCCTTGTTCGGGACGACGAGGTCGGGGTCGAAGAACATTTTTGTGCCCAATCCGTTGCACTCCTTGCAGGCGCCTGCGGGTGAGTTGAACGAGAACATCTGCGGAGAGATTTCGGGATACGAGATCCCGCAGTCGATACAGGCGAACCGTTCGGAGAAGAGGATCGATTCCCCCCCCAGCGCCTCGACCTTCGCGATCCCCTGACCATAGCGGAGGGCGGTCTCGAGCGAGTCGGCCAGTCGCTGTTCGAGTTTCGGTTTCAAAACCAGTCGGTCGACAAAAAGGTCGATCTCGTGCTTTTTCTTCCTGTCCATCTTGATCTCGTCGTCGAGCTCGTAGGTCTCTCCGTCGACCTTGACCCGGACGAACCCCTTTGACTTGAGTTGTTCGAGCTCCTTCGCGTACTCCCCCTTCCGGTTTCGGACGATCGGCGCCAGGATATGGATCTTGGTCCCTTCCCGGAGTTCCAGGATCCGGTCGACCATCTGGGATACGGTTTGTGCGGTGATCGGTTTTCCGCATTGGAAGCAATGGGGGTGTCCGACGCGTGCAAAGAGGAGTCTGAGATAATCGTAGATCTCGGTGATGGTGCCGACTGTGGAACGGGGGTTTCGCGACACGCTCTTCTGTTCGATCGAGATCGCGGGGGAGAGCCCCTCGATCGAGTCAACATCCGGCTTCCCCATCTGCTCCAGAAACTGGCGGGCATACGCTGAGAGCGATTCGACATAGCGGCGTTGCCCCTCCGCATAGAGGGTATCGAAGGCCAAAGAGGATTTTCCGGAGCCGGAGAGCCCCGTGATCACAACCAGCTTGTTTCGGGGGATCGTGACGTCGATCCCCTTCAGGTTGTGCTGACGGGCCCCTTTGATAAAGATGACGTCTGGTTCCAATGTGTGACCTCGAACCGTTAACTGTATAGCCATAACATTCTCCCAGCAAGAAATTTGTCCCAGCCCGTCTTGCGGTGCAAAGCCGTTATCGAGCCTTTGCCAGGCGGGTTGCTAGGAATTTTCTAAGTTATCTTCTTGGCACCGCCGATCGGCATTTCCTTCAGGTGGATCAAATTGCGGTCCAGCTGCTTTAAGAGGAAAACTTGAATCGGTAATAGGGGAAGAGATCCCTAGGCATCTCCCTCAGTTTGGGGAGGTACTCCTCTTTCATCTTCAGAGGCATCCTTTCGGCCGCATGACGGTACAGGGCGTCGCACTCCTGAAAATTCCCGGTTGCCTGGATCCGGTTCAGCTGCTGCCCCAGTTCCCAGGCGGTCTTGAAGATCTTCCTCTCGTCCAGATTGGCGGCATATTTGCCGTCGGTTGTCTCCCGGATCGCCCCCTGTTCCAGAAGGAGAGGAAAAGTGAGGAGGGCCGCCTTTCCATGGTCATCCTCTTCCCCCATCGCAAGCCCCCTCATCAGCATCGCAACCATCCCGATCGCCGCATGATCCGCCTGCTCTTTTGAGATAATTCCCCTTCGGACCATCTCCGGCAGGCTCCCCAAACCGAGCAGATCGGCCCTCGCCTCCTCAAGAGAAACTGAGTAGTGGAGCAGCAGATCCTGTGACGTCGTCTTCTCTCCGTTGATCTGGTAACTCCGGCCGGGTCCCGCCCCATGTGCATTTTCATGGCCGACGACAAAAAGCATGATGTCATCCGGATGGAGACGGCCGATTTGATCCGGATCCATCACAAGGGAGATGAGCGGCCGGATCGTTCCCTTGAAGCGGGCGATCGACTTGTTCACGAGAATCACCTTTTTGGAGAGATCACCCCGGCCGTGCGGCCTCACGTTCGGGAGATAGAACGCGATCGTCACGAATCGGGAACGGGCATCACCGACGGAGACGGTATCGACAAAACGGAGGGGGGGGAGGGTGGAAAAATTTCGACGAAGATAGGCCGGCCCCAGATACGAGGCGATCTGATCCTCCATCCAGGGGAGGAGGTTCCGAAAATCCTCCCCCTGACTTTCCCGCGACCGGTCGACGACACCGATGAACGCCTCCATGATCGCCGTCCGTTGAAATGGGCTGTGATATTCCTCGTAATAGCCGAGCGTCAGATCCCAGGGACCGTTGGTGTTGATCCAGGCGATATCCCCGTCAAAGAAGGGGTACGGTTTCGAGACATCCGCGAGCTCCGCGGTCCGGATCTGGAGGAAGCGGGCAATCGACTCATTCATCCCCTGAAACGAGGCCGCCTTCCGGAGCGCCTCGATCAGTCCCTCCCGGTTCTTCTGAGTCGGCGGGTAGTCATTGAGACTCTGCCAGGCGAGTTTGTTCGATTCTTTTTTGCGGATCACAAAGGGACTCTTCAACCCCTCCTCGTCCGTTGGGAGTGCCTTCAGGAGCGTCTCGACCGTCCTGGCGGTGAACTCGGGCGGCCAGAGCCCCTGATTGGGGGTCGGTGACGGGGTATCCGGATGTGAACTGCAATGTGGAGAGATGTCTTGGGTCAGGCAGACAACCCCCCCCATCTGATAAAAGGCGAAGAGGTCCTCGGGGTCTCCCCGTTCGATGATCTCCTCACGGTAGAGGAGATTTTTGGGATCCATCTGGGTGAGGTAGATCGATTCCAGATGCGGGATCGCCTCATCCAGAAGGACCCGGATCGCCTGCTGGTCGGGGAGGGGGAGTCTTGAGAAATCGACCTCGATCTCGTAAAGCCTGCGGGTTGCAAGATCGATATTCCGCAGGGCCCTCCGGTACGCCTGCCGGTTTCGGGGGGTCGGCTGTGTCTCATAATTCCGCCGGATCCGTTCGAGGATTCTCTGGAGCCGGAGACGGTCCCCAAGAGCTTTCAGATAAAAGTCCTTATTATCGACGAACCAGGTGATTTTTTCGATCAGCCTTTGCAAAAAGGGATTGGGACGCCCCTGAACGAAGTCAGCCTTCTCCGAAACTGCCTTGTATCCGGACAGTTCCCCCTCCTCGATCTTTCCATCCCCCTTGTCGTGCCATCGCACCGCGAGACCGAGGTTGTAGGAGGCCTCATTAAAGAGGATGTCCGGCATGGTTTTTCGGGGGGGCCCGCCCCGCTGGGGCTCGCCCCGTTGGGTGCAGGAGACGAGGAGGAGAAGGGCGATAAGAGAGAGACGTTTCACAGCAACTCCTCGGCGCCCCGAAGGATCTTTTCGACCTCGGCCGGATCGGCCGCCTCCGCGTAGATCCTCAGGACCGGCTCGGTCCCGGAGGGGCGGATCAGGAGCCAGCCGCCTCCGGAGAGGAAGAACTTGCACCCATCCAGATTGTTTCTCGAAAGGACCGGATGACCGGCGATCCGCTCGATCTTCCGGGTCGGGAGCGCCGCGCGGATCTTTTCTGTCGTCGGCGGATCGAGGCGGAGATCCTTGCGGGAAAAGAAGTGGGGGCCGACTTCGGCATGAAGTTCGCGGACGAGTTCCCCCAGTCTCTTGCGATGATGTGACATGATCTGCAAGAGGAGCAAGGAGGCGAACAGGCCATCCCTCTCAAACATCCATTGAGCCACCGCAATCCCTCCGGATTCCTCCCCTCCGATCATGGGGTTTGTTTCCCGGAATTTTTTGCAGATATGCTTGAACCCGATCGGGGTTTCCTGGAGCGTGAGCCTGTATTTTTCAGCCAGGCGGTCGATCATCTGTGTGGTTGAGACCGTCTTGATCACGTCGCCCGATAATCTCAGGACAGTCACCAGATGTTTCAGGATCAGGGCAAAGATGTGGTGGGAATCGACAAAACGCCCCTCCTCATCGATGGCGCCGACCCGGTCTGCGTCGCCGTCGGTGGCGAGACCGACGTCGAGCCTCTTTTCCTGAACCCGCTCGATCAGAGGCCCCAGATTCTTTTCAATCGGTTCCGGATTGAGGCCGCCAAATGTGGTGTCCTGTTCGCTGTGAATTTCATCAACCGGTGCCTCCAATGTCCTTGCCAGATAGCCGGCTCCCGCCCCAAAGATAGGGTCGTAGCCGATCTTCCAGCCGCACCGTTTTATTTCATCGACGGCGGTTCCCTTCCGAAGGGCGGTGACATAGTCTTGCCGGGGGTCAAAATCATGAAGCGGCTTGAGGCGGGTGACCTTGCGGTCCCGCCGGTTCGCAATCAGACGCTCCACCTCCCTCGTATATTCCTCGGATGCCGCCCCGCCATCCTCCTCCTTGAACTTGATCCCGTTCCACTCCGACGGGTTATGGGAGGCGGTGATCATGACCCCGGCTCGCGCCTTGTGGCTCCGGGTGTTCCAGGCGATGCAAGGGGTCGGGCAGTAGCTCGAGGCACTATGGACATCAAATCCCTCGCCGGTCAGGATCTCCGCGGTGAGTGCCGCCGCCTCCACGGAGCGTTTCCTCCGGTCGAATCCCAGAAAGATCTCGCCACCTCCTCCTTTTTGATTGAGGTAATCAGAGAGACCGCCGATGACTCGGATGATGTTGTCATCGGTGAAGTCTTTGTCGATGATCGCCCGCCAGCCGTCGGTTCCGAATTGGATCATTTTCTCGCCATCTCCACCGCCATCCTGATCGCCTCAATCATGCTCCTCGGATCCGCGATCCCCTTTCCCGCAATATCAAACGCCGTTCCATGATCGACACTCGTCCGGATGATCGGCAGCCCCAATGTGATATTCACCGCGTCTTTAAAATGCAAGATCTTCAGCGGGATCAGCCCCTGATCGTGATACATCGCGACGACCGCATCAAACTCACCCTCTGCGGCGCGGCAAAAGACGGTGTCAGGCGAAAATGGTCCCTCGACCGCCACCCCTTTCCGGCGTACGAACCGGATCGCGGGGGCGATTTTCTCCCCCTCTTCACGGCCAAAGAGCCCCCCCTCCCCGGCATGGGGATTTAATCCGGCAACCGCGAGACGGGGCCTCTTCAGACCGAACCATTTTCGGAGGGCTTGATCTGTCACGAGGATCGTTTCGGCGATCGACCGGACCGTGAGGAGCCCGGCAACCTTTTTCAACGGTTCATGGATTGTTACGAGGATCACCTTGAGACGGGGGCCCGCCCCGAGGGGGCCCGCCCCGAGGGGGCCCGCCATCATCATCCGGACCTGGCGCGAACCGGTCAGATCGGCAAGAAATTCGGTGTGGCCAGGATACCGGCAGCCGGCCAGTTGCAGACGCTCTTTTGAGATCGGGGCGGTTACAACAGCGGCGACCTGACCGCGCATGGCTGCCTCGGTCGCCTGCCGGATATAAAAGGCGGAGAGCTGTCCGCATTGTCTGGGTGTCAGTCTTTTGGCCTTGCGGAAATCAAAAAGCTCAGGGTGTCCAAAGACGACCGGACGGCAGATTTTTTGAATGGAGCGGGAGGCCAATGCCTTCTCAATCACCTCCGGCCCGATCCCCTGCGGGTCGCCCGGTGTGATGCCAATGATCGGAAATCCCCCCTTGCCCCCCTTTGACAAAGGGGGGTTGGGGGGGATTTTACTTCTTGATCTCCACATACGTCTTTGCGCGCGCCTCATCGAGGTAGTTATCGAGCTCCTGTGAGAGGCGTGATTCGACAATCTTTTGTCTCGCGAGCAGCCGATCCTCCTCCGTCGGGTTTTTCCCGAGCCCCTTCTGGATCTCCTCCTCGCTGACCCGGATTCGAGGGACGATCACCTGACCCATGAACTTCATCCTCCGGATCTCGCGTCGGAGCTCCTCTTTATACTGCTCAAACGTCTTCCCCTGGCGTGCCATCTCCTCCTTCAGCTGGTCGATCGAGATCCGGTTTCGCCGGAGAACCTCCGCGATCCCCCGCGCAAGGTCGTCGCTCGTCACCTCAATCCCGGTCCGCTCCGTCTCGATCTTCAGGATCTTCTCCCGGATCAGCCCGTTCAACGGATCTTTCTTGCCGCTCCGCGGGGCGGCCTGCAGGTCGGAGAGGGTAATCACCTCGGTGCCGACGATCGCCACGATCCGGTCTACCAGCTCCGCCGCCTGCAAGAGGCTTGCTGATGCAAACACGAGGAGAAAAAGTAATCGTCTCATTTCAAGGCCACTCTGTCTTTTTCAGGAGCTCCTCGTCAATTTCAATCTTCGCCTCTTCTCGTCGAAGCACCCGATCGAGGATCTCCTCCCGGTGCCTCTCCCGCCAGCTTTTTACGAGCGCGGGACTTGCCTCGGCAAGGGTCAGTTTCCTGGCCGGTCTCCGTTCGAGGATCCTGAAGATGTGAAAACCGTAGGAGGACCGGACGATCCCGCTCGTCTGGCCCGGCTGGAACCGGAAACAGGCCTCGTCCATCATCGGCGGGAGCTCCCCGCGGGCGATGAATCCCAGGTCCCCCCCTTTTTCGCGATCTGGGCTTTCGGAATACTGCTGGGCCATCGCGGCAAAATTTTCACCCTTCTCCAGGAGGGCGAGGATCTTCTCCGCCTTGGCGCGGGTGGTGGTTACAATCTGGCGGCAGTGGACCCTCTCCGGCACCGTAGAGATACTGGTTTGACTCCGGTACTCCTTCTGGATCTCCGCCTCGGAGGGGGTCTCCCGCTTAAGGAGCTCCTCGATCAGTCTCTGCATCGTCAGGGTTCTCTCCTGGCGTGTCTCCCATTCCCGGACCGTCAATCCCTGCCGCCGGACGGTCTCGGAGAACTCACGGTCGCCGTAACCGGACTTCATTTTCTCAATGGACTCGCGGATCTCGCGGGATGAAACCTCAATCTTCTCGCGTTCGGCGATCTTCATCAGGACCCTCTCATCGATCATCGCCTGGAGGATCCGCCTCTTGATGGCGAGCACTGCCTCGCCCTGGGCAAGAATTTCGGGATCGTAGGAAGCGGCCTCGGGCTTGAGCCTTTCCTGGAGTTCTGAGACGCGCACCTTTTCACCCTCGACGCGGGCAACGACCGGATCATCGGATCGCATCGCGCAGCCGGCCAACAGACTCAAAACGATGAAGAGGGGCCACCGAACCATCGAAGCGGGATTAGATCAGCGGGGGGAAGGGTGCAAGCGGTTTAGCGGAATCTTCTGGAGAAGGCGGTTAGAGGAAAGAAGAAAAAGCGGCTCCGGATCGATCAATTCAAATGGAGACAAATCTCCCTCAAGAATCGCCTGGTCTCCATCATCACGAGGTTTTCCGGAATCGGTTTTTGCACGATAAAGCGCATATCCGGGGTCAGGCGGCAATGTTTGGGGTCCTTTTTGATCCGTTCGGTCAAGATTTCAGGGGGAAGAGGAGAGGTCGGGTCAAAGGCGTAGACGAAGCTCTTTCCGTCGTAACGGATCTGTTTGATCCGGAGTTTCCTCGCATAGGTCTTCACCGCCGTGAGTGCGATCAGGTTCTCCACCTCCTCCGGCGGTTTGCCGAAACGGTCCCGCATTTCATCCAGGATTGGGTCAAGTTCGTCCTCCGTCTCCAGGGCAGAGAGTCTTCGGTAAAGTTCCAGCCGGAGCGGGGGATCCGGGAGGTACGATTCCGGGAGGTAGGCGGGGATTCTGAAGTGGAGTTCGGGGTCGATCTCATCGAGCACCTCTTCCCCCTTCAGCTCCCGGATCGCCTTCTCCAGAAGCTCCGTGTAGAGTTCGTATCCGATCGCGGTCATTTGACCGGACTGCTCCTTTCCCAAAATGTTTCCCGCCCCGCGGATTTCGAGGTCGTAGTTCGCCATCCGGAAACCGGATCCTAATTCCGAAAATCTCTGAAGGACCTGAAGCCTTTGCACCGCCTCGGGGGTCAGCTCCTTTTCCGGGGGGACGAGCAGATAACAGAAGGCCCTGTGGGACCCGCGCCCGACACGCCCCCGGAGCTGGTAGATCTGGGCGAGCCCAAAATGATCCGCCTCGTTGATCAGGATCGTGTTCGCGGTCGGGATGTCGATCCCGGACTCGATGATGGTCGTCGCGATCAGGAGATTGAACTCCTGATGATAGAACCGGATCATGATCTCTTCGAGCTCTTCCTCCTTCATCTGTCCATGGGCGACGGAGGATTTTGCCTCCGGGACCAGCCGGTCGAGGAGGTTTTTGACCGATCCGATCGTCTCGACCCGATTGTGGACAAAGAAGACCTGCCCCCCGCGCCGGATCTCCTTCAAGATCGCCTCGCGGATTACCGCTTCTTCAAACGGCATCACAAAGGTCCTGACTGCAAGCCTGTCGGTCGGCGGGGTTTCGATCACGGAGACGCCGCGGAGCCCCGTGAGCGACATGTAGAGGGTTCGCGGTATCGGTGTTGCGGAGAGGGTCAGCACATCCACATTCTTCTTCAGGTGCTTCAACCTCTCCTTGTGGGAGACGCCGAACCGGTGCTCCTCATCGATCACGAGGAGGCCCAGGTTCTTGAACGAGACGTCGGCCTGGAGCAGTCGGTGAGTGCCGATCAGGATGTCGATCGTCCCCTCGCGCGCCTCACCGATGATCCTTTTCTGCTCCGTGCGCGACTGAAACCGCGAGAGGACCGCGATCCGGACCGGCATCTCGCAAAACCGTTCCCGGAATCTCTCCCCATGCTGGAAGGCGAGTAAGGTCGTCGGGACCAGGACCGCCGTCTGTTTCCCGTCGAGCGCCGCCTTGAAGGCCGCCCTCATCGCAACCTCCGTCTTTCCATAGCCGACATCCCCCAACACCAGCCGGTCCATCGGAGGCTCGCCTCGTTGGGGCTCGCCCCGTTGGGTCTCCTTCTGCATATCGGCGAGTGTTTTGGCGATCGCCTCCTCCTGATCCGGCGTCTCCTCGAACGGGAAACTCGCCTCAAACGCCTCAAACATCTCGTTGGGTGGTGAAAACTTGAAACCTTTGCCGGCGGTCCGGGCGGCGTAGAGATTCAGGAGATCCCCCGCCATCTCGCGTATCGCCTTCTCTGCCCTGGCGCGGAGGTTCTGCCAGGAGGAACCGCCAAGCCGATCGGTTGGGGGGGGGCCATTGGCCCCGTTATATTTCTGAACGAGATTCATTCGGTACACGGGGAGGTAGAGCTTGTCCCCCCCGCGGTACTCGAGGAGGAGGAAGTCGTTTGCGACCCCCTCGATCGCCATATGGATCAGCCCGCGATAAATACCAATCCCGTGCTGTTTATGGACGAGCGGGTCCCCCGCCTTGATCTCCGAGAGGGCCGAGAAGTCAGTTGCGATCCCGGCGGGGCGAGCCCCAGCGGGGCAAGCCCCTTCGGCCTTTCGGGTCCGGACGCGGGGGCCGAAGATCTCCTCATCGGTCAGATAGGTGATCCCTTCCTCCGGCAGCCGGAATCCCGAGGAGAGATGACCGACCTGCAACTCGAGAGGGAAGGGGGGGTGAAAGTAACGGGCAAAGAGGTCCTGGAGCCGGCCAACCTGTGTCTCCGAGGAACCGACCAGGATCACCCGGCCGTTTGCGAGCCATCCGGTGATCTTTTTCGCGATCGGCAACAACGGCTCCGATCCCTTCCGATCGATCTCCCCTTTCAACTGCCCGTGGGTCTCGATCGGCACGGTGACCGCCGAAGGGTCGCCATACGGCAGGAGCTCGACCTGCGGGAAACGATCAAGGGATGAAAAGAGGGCGGAGGGTGAGAGGATCGCCTCCGCTCAGGATCGCCTCATGAATGGAGGGGTGGTT
>CAYWRF010000005.1:25694-30757 GCA_964460495.1 uncultured Pseudomonadota bacterium
GGGTGAGAGGATCGCCTCCGTCATCGGAATCAGTTTATCCCGCCCGACGGTGAGTGTCTTGACCTCTTCATAATACTCGTCGGTGGCGGCCCGGAGGAGAGACGGCTGGTCGAGGAAAAAGAGGGGATCCTGAAGATAATCGAGAAAGGTCTCGGCCGGGTCATAAAAGAGGGGGAGGTAGGTCTCGATCCCGGAAAAGTAGAAGCCGGACTTGACCTTTTCGACAAGCGGTCCCCAGATCGATTTTGAGACATCCCGCTCCTCCGCCCGCTGCCGGATTTTTTCGGCAAAGGATCGGGTCTGGATCTCTTCAAGGATAATCTCCCTGGCAGGGTAGAGGATCACCTCCTCGAGGTGACCTCCCGATTTTTGGGTGCGGGGGTCGAAGGGGCGGATCGATTCGATCAGGTCCCCGAGCCATTCGATCCGGATCGGTTCCTCTGAGGAGGCCGGAAAAAGGTCCATCAGACTGCCGCGGACCGCAAAGGTTGCGCGGTCGGTGACGAGCGTGACCTTTTCGTATCCGATCACGTGGAGTTTCCGGATCAGCGCCTCACGGTCTGCCTCTTCGCCTCTCTTGAGTTTCAGCGGTCCGGTAAAGAGGGTTCGCGGGGGGAGGTAGGGGAGGAGGGCGGTTGGGGTCGTGACAACGACACGGATCTTCCCTGCGGGGCGGGGCTCCTCGATCAGCCGACCAAGGACCGAGGTCCTCTGGGAGGAGAGGTCGAGGTGCGGGGAGAGGCCGGAGAACGGGAGGGAGTCGTGGGGGGGGAAGAGGGCCGACCGGTGGCCGAAAAACAGGAGATCTTCCTGAAAACGGGCCGCCTCCTTGATCCCGGGGGCGAGATAGACGACGACCCTCTTCGTTCCCTTTTCCAGGAGACGGCTGATCAGATACGCCTTGGACGACCCCGCGAGACCGGCAACCCTCTCTCCGCCACTCGCGAGTCGCTCCACCAGTTCCGCGAGCGGGGTCATTAATATTTTAAGGCGGCCGAATTTTATCAAGCAGCTGAATGACTCCTGTTTTTTCAGCCCATTCGTTCAGGTATTTCCAGTCGAGATGGGCACCCTGAACCTCTCTCATAGATTTCGGATGCCGCTTTTCGTCAACGAGCGTGACAGGACTGTTAATTGCGTTGCCGTCTGAAGTCGTTCGACAGGGGTCATTCTGCGGTAAAAAACCAGGCATTGTTTCCACGCCTCCAGTGTTGTGTCTACGGGACGCATGCCCCCATTAGAACGCATCTCTTCTATGGCGTCAAAGGCTTTAAATTTATAAAGGTTCGAGAATCACAAACCGGTCGACCAATCGTGTGAGATCGGCTAGAATGAGAAAACTATGGGAGAACCGGGAGGTCACCACAAGGTCCGTCAGCAGGAGGCGCTCCGGAATCAGCTCCGTCCGGAACAGCCGCATCACGAAGAAGGGGAGGGGCCGATGATCCCTTTCAGGATCTTTCCATTGACCGTCAGTGTGAGGGCCGAAATGTCTCGTTCCTCGGAGGGTCTCTTCAGGCTCGACCGGCCAAGCTCCATCATCTGGTCATGGAACATTAAACGGGCAGCGCCAAGGACATCCGAGTCGCTCATCAGTGTTGGATCGGCCGGTTGGAGTCGCCCGTGGATATCCCGAACAAGATAACCAAGCTCTTTGAGAAGTTCCAGGGCGTCTCGCACCTCTTCCCGGCTGACCTTGTGGTTCAGTTTTTTGGCAATCCAGACGGCATCCTCCTGAAAATCGTTCAGATGGGCCAGCTCCCGGATGACGGGATGATACCATTGTGCGAGGTAATCGTATTGTTTGGCGGTGATAATCCTCGCCTCACGGTACTCTGGGAAGGTCATCATCTTCTCAAAGGCCTGATCCTTCTCGTGCGGGTCCTTTGTCTGATTAAATTGTACCGCCGCCTCGAAGAAGCAGGATTCCCGTTTGCTCAAACCAACCGCCTCGGCGAATCTCTGGATCGTCTCCTCGGTTAAATTTCTTTTTCCCTCGATGACCAGATAGAGAAAGTTCGAGGTCGAAAGCCCTGCCTTCTTGGCAAAATAGCGGTGGGAGAATGAGGACGCAACTATGGCGAGGGAAGACAAGGTGTTTTTTAACCAACGGTTGACAGAATAGTCTGTCAGCCTAATAGAAGAAGGAGGAAACCATGTCAGTACGAGTCATACAATCTGGAGGTCAGGCCACTGCCGGCTGGCCTTCTGATTCAATCAATGCGGCAGTTGGTCCGGCTCCAAGAAATCGATTGGATTTCTTTGGGGGTGTGGAGGCAGGAGAATCGAGGGCACCCAGTGTCATGCCCGGTCTGGGACAAGCCAGTTCGAGATTCCGCATGCAGGCGGTTCCCCTCCGGGTCGCCAATGAAGCGGATGGCGATGATGCCGGCGGAGGCGATGCTGCGGATAGTTCGGCCGGCGAGGGGGTCGGTAGTGCTGATTCGTCGGACGGGCATGATTCCGGTTTTCACGGTGAGGTGAGTGGTGAAAGTCCCTCGGCAAGTGTGGATGTCAGTGTTAGTGACGGAAAGGTCTCAGCCTCTGCCCATTTTGATTCAGGATCATTCAGTATCAGCTGTAGTCTCGACAGGGATAGTGTTGATTCAGGTGGCAGCGGCGGCGGGAGTCCCGGCAGTGATAGCAGTGATAGCGGTATGAGTAATGGACCCTAGTGCCGCTGGCCGGTCCGGGGGGCCTCAGGAAGTGAGGTCCCCCGCGATCTGGAATCTAGCAGGGAGCAGCGTCGCCCCTGTTTGATTTCTGACAATGCGAAGGGGACAACACTTTGACAAAAACTGTTGTTAAATTGTCGGTTGTTTTTTTTCTGATTGCATTGATTGCGAGCCGATTGGGCCTTGTCCTCCATGAGTTTTGCGGACACGGCGTGACAGGGAAGCTTCTCGGTTATGAAATTGGGGATTATTTTCTCTATCTCTTTAGCGGAGGAAGGATAAGTTTTCCGGTGAGCAAATTTCCCCTTGTGCACGCCCTGCCGCTTTTATTTGGTGGGATCGGCGCCGAGATTATTGCCGGAATCCTTTTCCTCTGTCAGAAGTCATTTCGCCGCGCGGGGCTTCTGCGATTCTCATTGATCGCCATTGGTTCCATGTATCTGATTCACAGTGGCGTTTGCCTCACAAGAGAGACGCACTATGGCTTTGGGGATTTCAGGATCCTGCACTGGATCCTCTGGCCCTTTTCTCGACATCTCGTCGTCATTTTGCTTTCGATCCTCGTTGTCGGTCTGACTGCCCGACTCGCTTACCTTTTGGGTGGGGAACTGTCTTTCTGGTTAGGAAAATTGAGGCCTGCAATTTTCCTTTTATCTTTTTTAATTGCGGCTTCCGTTGCGGCAGGGGTCCACTTGGGACTCGCGGTCAGCGAGGAACGATTGTTTCCTGACCTTCAGTTCAAAAAGATCACGAGAGACGCGGCGGTCGAAAGGGCAATGAGGGAGTCGGATCAAGCAAAAGGACTTTTGCCAGCGGAAAGAAAGGCTCTGAGAAAGAAACTCATCAAACAATACGAGCCTTTTAACCTCGATTTGCCTTTGTATGGAAGTCTGTT
Organism: uncultured Pseudomonadota bacterium; assembly: GCA_964460495.1. Taxonomy (GTDB): domain Bacteria; phylum UBA10199; class UBA10199; order JACPAL01; family JACPAL01; genus CAYWRF01. The sequence goes on from CAYWRF010000005.1 coordinate 29,265, forward strand.
TCTGGCAATCATCATGGGACTGTATAGGGCAGCCAGAAGAAATCGTGACGTCATACCGTCCCCTCCTTCCTGGCGCCGCATAAGAATACTCCTGTGGCCTGTGGGGGTCTCCCTCTTGATTGTCTTGCTGCTCAGAAGCCCCCGAAGAGACTGGTCCCGGATTGCATGCCTCCTTGGCCCTCTACATGACGTTTCTCGAACCAGCACTGAGAAACCAAAAATGTAGACGGCGCATGTCTGGCGTGCTAGGGGGTATGAAGCAAATGATCCAGGGCAGTTTTAAGAAAATTGGGATCGACTATTTTTTCAAGGTACCTTTTCTCGGGTTCTCCTCCATTCTCACCCCTTCGATCTTGATTATGTGGATCTTCCATGTATTGGGGATTAACACCTCCCATTTTTCTTTTACGTTCAACGGTCAGTCCTATACTGGCCTGCCGCTTTTTATCGCTGCCATGCTTGCGGGCCCACTCGTGTCTTTTGCATTTGCTTTTTCCCTCTGGCCGGTTCTTTTATTGGGTCTTTGGATTTATTCCAAATTCCGACCCGTTAATTGAAGGCAATAACCTTTTCAAAGATGACCGGCTCAGCTTCGCTCGGTCATCTTTGGGCGATTCGTTCAGGTGGAACAGGTGATAAGACCGCTGTGGATAAATCTCTAACCCCCTGATTTAACCTATTAATTCGTGTTAGAAAATCATTGATAAAAACCTCTGAATCGGTATAATCCGACCCTCTCTTGCTTGGGGGGCGATTGAGGAACGCGAACATTTATCAGGGGCGCAACCTTTCTGTATTTGTGCCGAAGACCGTTTCGAACATGGGAGGTTCGATGACGGTGACGGAACAGAACAAGGAACGACGGTTCAACCGGCGGGTTGACTGTGAGCTGACAGATCCTCAAGGGCAGGTCGTTCGGAATTTGAGTCAAAGCGGACTCTATCTGGAAAGCGCAAAAGAATACCAACCCCATCAAAAAATCGGCCTCACCTTGCCGATCTTCAACGGGATGTCACCGCGCCAGGTCCTTGGCGAGATTGTCCGGCGGGAGTCATTGAGTCCCGGGCGTTTTGGCTACGGAATCGGTTTCCGGGGGATCGGGGCCGATGAGTATAAAGAGATCAATTATTTTATCCTCAGAAAGATAACTGAAAAAAGAAAGGGCGATGAAAAACGAGGAGTTTTTTACCAGAGGATTGCAATCGATACGGAGTATCAAAACATCGCTCAACTGGATCCCCGCCTGGAAAAGTTCCTTGAGACGGGTGATAACTTTTATGTTCATGACTTGACCAAAGATTTAAAGGCTTGTGTCCGGCAGAGTGGGATCAGCGACGGCTACCTCATGGCGCAAATCCTTCACACCTCTGCAACCCTTTTGGTGAATGAGCTCGACGAGCCGATGTTGTTGATGGATTTGGTAAAGAAGATGAGGACCCTTGCGCCCCGCCAAGATGAATATTTTCACAACGGCGCGATGCGAGAGGTGAATG
>CAYWRF010000006.1:0-29617 GCA_964460495.1 uncultured Pseudomonadota bacterium
TCGGGACGACCGGCAGGAAAAAATATGTGAAGGAACTCCTGCTTCCCGCCAAGGTGGATCCGGAAAGTCTGGCAAAGAATTATACGAATGGGGTGTTGGAGGTGAAACTACGAAAGATATGAAATTCGGTATTCGGATTTCGGATTTGAAGGAACTATGATGCCCGCACGAAAGGAAAAACAGGCAAGACCCGAAGGAACCAACGCGGTGACACTGCGTATCGCCGAGGCGTTTCCGAAGGATGTCGGCCGCGGGGTGGCACGCATTGATCCAAGTGAAATGGAGAGGCTGGACCTGGCGGTAGGTGATCTGGCGATGCTCAAGGGGAAAAAGGAGACCGGTGTTAAACTCCTGCCGACCTTTGCCGATCAGAGGGGAAAGGGATTGATCCAGATCGATGGGATCGTCCGTGAAAACTTGAAAGTTGGAATCGACGAGAAGGTGACAATCCACCCGACCGAGGCGAAACCGGCGGCAGCGATCACCTTGAAGGCCCAGTCGCGGATCGGTGTTGTGAACGAAACGGGAGAGACTCGTTATCTGGGGAAATTGGTCGAGGGGCTGCCTGTGGTCAAAGGAGATCGGGTCCGGGTCACCCTTTTCGGTTCCCGGACCCGCGATTTTTCCGTGCTACAGACAGCCCCTGAAGGCCTCGTCCTGATCACCCCCCACACGACGATTCGAATGGAGGAGCCGAGGGAGAAGGGAGAGGCGCGCGCCGCCTCCGTCTCCTATGAGGATGTGGGAGGGTTGGGACGGGAGATCCAGCGGGTTCGAGAGATGATCGAGCTTCCGCTCAAAAACCCTCAAATCTTTGAACGCCTCGGCATCGATCCGCCAAAAGGGGTGCTTCTTTATGGCCCGCCGGGTACCGGCAAGACATTGATCGCCCGGGCGGTCGCGCATGAGTCCGAGGCAAATTTCTTCACCGTAAATGGCCCCGAGATTGTGCACAAATTTTATGGGGAGTCGGAACAACACCTCCGGTCCATTTTCGAAGAGGCCTCGCGGCAGTCGCCTGCGATTATCTTTATCGACGAGATCGACTCGGTCGCCCCGAAACGGGCCAATGTCCAGGGAGAAGTTGAAAAAAGGATTGTGGCGACGTTGCTCGCCTTGATGGACGGACTTAAATCGCGCGGGCAACTGATCGTGATCGGCGCCACGAACATGCCCGACCTCCTGGACCCGGCGCTTCGGCGCCCCGGCAGGTTTGACCGCGAGATCCCGATCGGGATCCCTGACCGGAACGGACGGCAGAAGATCCTAGAGATCCACACGCGCGGGATGCCGCTCGCCCAGGATGTCAGTCTGGAGAGACTGGCCGACATTACTCACGGCTACGTCGGCGCCGATCTGGAGGCGCTGGCGCGCGAGGCGGCGATGACGTGTCTTCGGGAATCGATGGAGAGGGGAGAGATCACGCTCGAAGAGGTTCCCTACGAGGTGATCGCGTCCCTCGAGGTGACTCAGACCCACTTTATTCAGGCCCTGAATGAGGTGGAACCTTCGGCGATTCGCGAGGTTTCGATCGAGACCCCCAATGTCCGCTGGTCGGATATCGGCGGCCTTGAAGAGGTCAAAAAGATCCTGCGGGAAACCGTGGAATGGCCGCTCCGTTACGGGAGGCTTTTTGAGAAGGCACGGCTCAAACCGACCAAGGGGATCCTTTTGGCCGGACCGCCGGGGACCGGAAAGACACTCCTTGCGAAGGCGCTCGCCACAGAATCGGAGGTCAATTTCATCTCGATCAAGGGCCCGGAGCTCGTTTCGAAGTGGATCGGAGAATCGGAGAAGGGGATTCGGGAAATCTTCAAGAAGGCGAAGTCGGCGGCCCCCTGTATCCTCTTTTTTGATGAGATTGACTCGATCGCCCCGACGCGGGGGGCGGAGGGGGGGGATTCCGGTGTCATCGGACGGACGATCAGCCAGTTTTTGACCGAGCTGGATGGCCTGGAGGAGCTGCGGGGGGTGGTTGTACTGGGGGCAACCAACCGGATCGATCTGATCGATCCCGCACTGGTCCGCCCCGGTCGCTTTGATCACCGGATTGAGCTTAAGTATCCCGACACGGAGGCACGTCAGGAGATATTCAGGATCCACCTGAAGGGGAGGCCGGTCGAGAAAGGGGTGGATCCCGCATCGCTGGCCCGCCAAACGGAGGGGAAGAGCGGCGCAGAGATCGAATCGATCTGCCGACAGGCGGTCACAGGGGCCGTTCGTGAGTTTATCGAAGAACACAAGGAGAAGGCGAACGAGGTCGCCACGAGGCTCGTGATCCGCAAGGGGCATTTCAAGGAGGGGATCGCATGACACTCTACCTTTACGGTGTGATCGCGCATGATTCCCCCGTCAACTTTGGTCCGGTCGGCTTTGACGGGGCGACCGTCGCTGCCCTTCCGCAGGGCGATCTTGCCGCCGTCATCGGTCACCCCCCCCGGGGAGATCTCAAACAGGGTACGCGGGAGGAACTGGTCAAACGGCTCCTCGCCCATCAACAGACGCTTGAGCAGATCATGAAAAAATTCTTTGTCCTCCCGTTCCGTTTCGGGACCACGGTTGCCGATGAGCCGGAGCTGGCAAAAGTCCTGGAGGAGAAGAGGTCATTTTTGTCGGATCTGATCGGAAAGATGAGGGACTGTTCCGAGATCGATCTCCTGGCCACATGGGAGGTTCCAAAAATTTTGCAGGAGATCTCTGAAGAGGATCCGGAGATTGCGGCGTTTAAAAGGGAGATCGCTCAAGGAAGGGGAGACAAGATCTCCATCGGCATGCTCCTCGCAGAGGCCTTGAAAAAGAAGGGCGATCAGTGGCGTGACGTGATCACGACAGACCTCAAAGTTCATGCCAATGGAGTGGCCCATCACGATCTCCTGAATGACGAGATGGTCTTGAACAGCTCCTTCCTCATTTCTCGCAACAAGGAGGCAGATTTTTTTCGGAGGATTGAAGAGGCCGATCATGAGTTCAAGCAAAGGCTTTGCTTCAAATGCGTCGGCCCGCTCCCCCCGTACAGCTTTTCGACCCTCTCTCTCCGGCGATTCGACCCCGTGGCGATCCGGGGGGCGGCCGATCTGCTTCACCTGAACGGTCGGATCGATCTCTCCCGCCTCAAAAAGACCTACAAGGAGCTGTCGATCGCTCGGCATCCCGATACGAACCCAGGCCTGGATCCGACAGCGTTCGAACAGTTGAATCAGGCGTATCGGCTCCTGTCCGACTACTGTGAAGAGGGGCCGCGCTCGCTCGAAAATGCCGAGATCGAAGGTTACGTCAAACTTCAGCAGATGCAGGTCCCGGAGACACCACGATGAAACATGAGGGAAAGTACATCTACGGCATCATCGCGACCGAGGAGGCCCCGAACTTTGGGCCCATAGGGATCGACAACCGGGACGAGGTGGTGACGATCGGGACAAAAGGACTGGCGGCGGTGATCAGTGACTCCTCGATGGATCACTATGTTGTCTCACGGGAGAATCTTTCCTCGCATACCCGCGTGATTGAGAAGGTAGCCAAGTTCCACACGATCCTGCCGATGCGCTTCTGCACCGTCGCCGAATCGACCGATGAGATCCTGGCGCTTCTGGAGGATCGGGAGAAGGAGTTCAGGAATCTCCTCGAGGATATGGAGGGGAAGGTCGAGGTCGGGATCCGGATCCTCTGGAAAAACATGAAGGTGATCTACGAAGAGATTGCACGTGAAAACAGGGCGATCCGGGAACTCAAGGCGAAGGGGGCCGGCGGGGGACAGCAGGCGTTGATCCATGCAGGTGAGCTCGTCGAGGCAGCCCTGGACGAGAAGAAGGCGGTCGAGGGAGACGAATACCTCCGCCCCCTGAAGAAGACCTCGGTCAAGTTCAAGGAGGGAGACTGTACGACGGAGGATATGGTCGTGAACGCCTCGTTCCTGATCGATCGGGACTGGTTGAAGGAATTCGATGCCGTCACTGAAAAGATCAGCGACGATCAGAACGGGCGGATCACAGTAAAATATGTCGGCCCCATGCCTCCGTTCAGTTTCGTGAATCTGGAGCTTCACTGGAATGGAGGGAGATCATAATGGAGAAGACCGGTCTTTGGATGTATTGCATCATCGAGAACAAAGGGGAGATGAAGTGGGACTGTCTCGGGATCCACGGGGCAAGCCCCGTTTTCACCGTCTCCGGCGGCGGGTTCACGGCGGTTGTTTCAGAGGAGCCGATGAAAAAATATCAGATGATCAGGGAATACCTGATCGCCCATCAAAAGGTGAACGAGGTGGTGATGCAGACCCAGCCGGTCTTGCCGGTCAGGTTTTGTACGATGGCCGAAAGCCGGGAAAAGATTATCGAGGAAGCGCTCCTGCCTAAGGCACAGGAGTTTCGGGAATTATTTGCCGGGATCCGTGGCAAGGAGGAATGCGGTCTTCGCGCGCGGTGGAAGGATTTGGACAAGGTCTTTCGGGAGATTGGCGAGACCGACGAGAAGGTAAGGAAAAAGAAGGAGCTGATCTTGAATCTCCCGGAACAGGAGAGACGAACTGAACTGATCGATATCGGACACATCGTCCAGGCGGCTGTCGGAGGAAAAAATGAGAGAACCGCCAAGGCCCTGATGGAAGGGCTCGAACCCTTTGCCGCGGAGGCAAAGCAAAACAAGGTTCTCGGAGACGCGATGGTCCTGAACGCCGCGTTTCTCGTGAAAAAGGGGCGGCAAGAGGCGTTCGATCGGGCAGTCGAGGCGCTGGATACGAAGTATGGTGCAGACCTCCAATTCAAGTATGTCGGGCCCGTGCCGCCGTTCAATTTTGTGGAGATTGTGATTAAATGGGCGGAAAATCCCCCCGGCCCCCCTTTGTCAAAGGGGGGTTTAGAAGGAGAGGCCAGACGTGTTTCTATTAGATGACATCCTGCTCGCCCCGATCAAGGGGGTCAAATGGGTGGCCGAAAAACTGGAGGAGATGGCGGACAAGGAGCTCTTTGATCCCGACAAGATCCGGGAGGAGTTGATGGCGCTTCAAGCCAAGCTCGATATGGGGGAGATGAAAGAGGAAGACTACACGGCACGGGAGAAGGAGCTCCTGCAAAGACTGACTGAAATCCAGGAGAGAGAAACAGGAAAGTAAGGAGGGAGGTTTGTATGCCCGGTATCCATGACGTTCAGGAAAAAGTGGTCGAGTTCTTTTCGAATGAATTAGGAAAAGAGAGAGAGACTCTCCACTTCATCAAGCTCTCCAAATCTGGTGAGGGGTGGATCGCCCGTGTCGAGGTGACCGAGCCGAATGAGTATCTCAAAAAGCTCGGCTATCCCTCAATTTTTGACAAAAACATCTACACCGTGAATCTGGATCCGACCCTGGAGGTAACGGAATATGCCCTCACCGGCTCGCGCGAACGCAGCTATACCGAAGAAGAAAGGGAAGAGGTTTAATATGCCGCCTATCCATTCCACGAATGGAGAGAGTCTAGCCGATGTGGTGGAGAGGGTCCTCGACAAAGGGCTCGTGATCAACGCGGATATTGTCATCAACCTTTGCAAGACGGAGCTGCTCTCCATCAAATTGCGGGCCGCCTTGGCCTCGTTCGAGACGGCCGCCAAGTGGGGATTGGCGTTTCCCTCGGATGTGAGGATCGGCCCTCCCGTCGGGCTGCCAAAACAGAGGAGCGAACCATGAAGAACGGAGAAAAAAAACAGAACCATCGGGACTCCGATCGGGTCCTGGAAAAGATTGACCGGGTCATCCCGGGCCTTCACGGTTTTTTCCGAAAGGTCGAGCAATCAAAGACCTTCGGACCGCGGATCACCGAGATCCGGAAGGAAATCGAAAAGAGGTTTGGGAAGAAATAGGGTGAAAACAGATGAAGTTGGAAATGAATGACCAGGATTTAAAACATGGCCTGCTAGGCCTCGTACTCGCAATTGTCGAGGTGATCCGGGACACGCTACGGATACAATCAGTCAAAAGGATGGAGGCCGGCTCCCTCACCGAGGAACAGACGGAACGGCTCGGGAAGGCCCTCATGGAGCTGGATCGGGCGATCGATCATCTCAAGGAGGAACAAGGGGTCGCGGAGGCGGTCCGGTCGGTCCGCGAGGGACTGGATGATCTTGTGGACCGGATCATTCATGCGGAACCACCGAAGCAGGTCCAATGCCTATGAACGGCGGCCTTTATCTCTACTGTGTTTGCCGAAGCACCGGCAAAAACCCGTTCGAGGGAAAACTTCAACTCAAGGGGTTAGGGGGCCAGGAGGTTTCTCTGATTCAGGATCGGGATCTCGTCGCGATTGTGCAGGAATGTGCGGGGCCTTTCTCTTCCCAGGACCCGAAACAGATCTCGGAGTGGGTCTTGACACATCAATCGGTGGTTGACGAGGCCTGGAAAAAATACGGCAACGTAATCCCTTTCAGCTTCGACACCATTATCGTTCCGAAGGAGGGATGCCCCGCGATGGAGAATCTGATCCAGTGGATCCGGAGCGAAGGGACCTCACTCAAGGAGAAGCTGGATCGCCTCGAGGGGAAGGCGGAGTACGGGATTCAGGTCTCCTGGGATCCCAAAATTGTTGCCCCGAAGGTGATCCGCCATGATGTCGAGATTCAGGGCCTTGAGGACAAGATCCGATCGGGAGGAGAAGGGACCGCCTATCTTCTCGATCAGAAGAGGCAGGAGGTCCTTCGCCGGAGACTGGAGATCGCAGCCGATGCCTACTTCAAGGAGTTTTACGAAAAGATCAGGGGTGTGGTCGAGGAGGTGCGGGTCGACAAGGCCCGGAAAGAGGAACCGCCTATGCTCATGAATCTTTCATGCCTTCTCCCGAAGATCGACTCTCCCCGGCTGGGAGAGGAACTCAACCGGATCGGAAGGATCGAGGGTTTCTTTGTCCGGTTTACCGGCCCCTGGCCGCCGTACAGTTTTGTCAATCGGTGAGGGAATCATGCAGCCGACACGAGAAGGCAGAGCCAGCATTGTCGATCTTCTCGACCGGGTGTTAGACAAGGGGCTGATCCTCAATGCCGATCTCATTATCTCGCTGGCCGGCGTGCCGCTCATTGCGGTGTCTCTCCGCGCGGCGATCGCCGGCGTCGAGACGATGGCCCGGTATGGGCTGATGAGCGCGCTGATAGAACCTTCTCTCCGGAACAAACCATCTTGACCTTCTCCGGTTCTCCCATTAACACCATCGTCGATGGTCTGTCGTCCAGGACATGAAAACGATCCGCTGGAAAAACTCCGGCACTCCTGCGCCCACCTGATGGCGAATGCGGTGCAAGAGCTGTTTCCCGGCACAAAGGTCACGATCGGCCCGGTGATCGACGAGGGGTTCTTTTACGATTTCGACGTCGCACGCCCGTTTGCCCCCGAGGATCTCATAAAGATCGAGAAGAAGATGACGGAGATCGCCGGGAGGGATCTCCCGTTCGAGAGGATCGAGATGTCGCGGGGCGAGGCGATCGCGTTCTTTGAAAAAAAGGGGGAGAACTACAAGGTCGAGATCATTCAGGGGATCCCGGTGGGGCAGGCGATCACCTGTTTCAAACATGGAGACTGGATCGACCTCTGCAAGGGGCCCCATGTGAGGTCGACCGGCGAACTCAAGGTCTTCAAACTCCTCTCGGTTGCGGGGGCCTACTGGAGGGGGAGCGAAAGAAATAAGATGCTCCAGAGGATCTACGGGACCGCCTTCCTCACAGCCAAGGGGCTCTCGGACTATCTGAACCGCCTCAAAGAGGCGGAGCTCCGGGATCACCGGCGTCTTGGCCGCGAGCTGGACCTCTTCAGCACACTGGAGGCGGATGGACCCGGCCTGATCCTCTGGCACCCGAAGGGGGCGATCGTCCGGAAGGTGATCGAGGACCTCTGGCGGGAGAGGCATGTCACCGGTGGCTATCAGCTCGTCTTCACCCCGCACATTGCGAGACGGGATCTCTGGAGGACCTCTGGCCATCTCGATTTTTACAAGGATTTCCTCTACGGACCGATGGAGGTGGAGGGTGTCGATTATCAGCTGAAACCGATGAACTGTCCGTTTCATATCAAGATCTACCAGACCCGTCTCAGGAGCTACCGGGAACTCCCGTTTCGCTGGGCGGAGCTTGGGACCGTCTACCGGTATGAGCGGTCCGGCGTCCTTCACGGTCTCTTGAGGGTCCGCGGCTTCACTCAGGATGACGCCCATATCTTTTGCCGCCCGGACCAGCTGGAGACGGAGGTCGGTGGGGTGCTGGAGTTCACATTTTCTATGTTGAGGACGTTCGGCTTCAATTCTTTTGACGTGAAACTCTCGACCCGGCCTGAAAAATATGTCGGTTCCCTTGACGATTGGGAGAAGGCAACCGCGGCCCTCCAATCTGCCTTGAAGAATAAAGGGGTTGCCTATGAAGAAGACCCGGGAGAAGGGGTTTTTTACGGCCCCAAGATCGACATCAAGATCAACGATGCGATCGGACGGGCTTGGCAATGCTCTACCATCCAGGTTGATTTTAATCTTCCCCAACGCTTCGATCTCAACTATGTGACAGAAAAAGGTGGACGGGAGCGCCCGATCATGGTTCATCGGGCCCTTTTGGGATCACTGGAGCGGTTCTTCGGTGTCCTGATCGAGCATTACACCGGGGCGTTTCCGGTCTGGCTCGCCCCGGTGCAGGCGGCCCTGCTGCCGATCTCGGAGGGAGAAAACAGCCACGCCGCTCGCCTAGCCCAAAGGTTTCGTGAGGCTGGCGTACGGGTCGAGGTTGACAGCCGGAACGAAAAACTGGGGGCGAAGATCCGGGAGGCGGAGTTGGCGAAAATACCTTATATGTTGATCATCGGGAAAAAGGAGGTTATGCAGGGGACGGTCAGCGTGCGATCCCGCCATCGGGGGGATCTGGGATCCCTTGAGGTCGATCCCTTTTTGAGGGATCTGATGGATGAGATCCGGTTAAAAGGAGGGGAACAAAAATCTTTAAGGAGCTGAGGGTCAACTGGCGGATCCGGGTGCCGCAAGTCAGATTGATCGGTGAAAATGGGGAGCCGGTTGGGGTTGTCGCAACGGCCGAGGCATTGAAACGGGCGCAGGGGGTCGGTCTCGATCTGGTTGAAATCTCGCCGACGGCGATCCCTCCCGTCTGCAAGATCCTCGATTACGGGAAATACAAATACGCCCAGAAGAAGAAGGCGCACGAGGCGAAGAGAAAGCAGGTTGTGATCCATTTAAAGGAGGTCAAGCTTCGGCCTAACACCGATGAGCACGACTTTCAGTTCAAGCTTCGGCATATCCAGAGGTTTCTGGAGGAGGGGAACAAGGCGAAGGTGACCGTGGTTTTTCGAGGGCGCGAAATGGCCTATACCCAGCGTGGGAGATCGCTGCTGGATCGCGTGCTGGAGGGGATCAAGGGACATGCGAAGCTGGAACATCCGCCGTCGATGGAAGGAAGACAGATGGTGATGGTGCTGGCGCCCGGACAATAAAAGAGGAGAAGGTGAAATGCCCAAGCTGAAGACAAAACGCGCGGCGCGAAAGCGGTTTCGGAAGAAAAGTTCGGGGCTCTTCAAGAGGAAGAGATCCTTTTTGAGGCATATCCTGACGTCAAAGGGAAAGAAGAGGAAGCGGTCCCTGCGGCGCGGCGCCTATGTTCATCCGGCGGATGAAGAGATGATCAGGAGGTTGTTACCTTATGGCTAGGGCAAAAGGGGGATTCAAGACAAGGAGACGGCGCGGAAAGATCCTCAAGGCGGCCGCCGGATACCGTGGAGGGAGATCGCGCCTGATCCGGACGGCGATAGAGGCGCTCCGAAGGGGGAGAAGGTATGCCTATGAGCACCGGAAGCTCCGCAAGCGGGAGTTCCGAAACTTGTGGGTTACGAGGATCGGGGCGGCAGCGCGTGAAGCGGGGCTTTCTTATTCAAAGTTGATTGGACGGCTCACCAAGGCGAAGATCCAGATCAACCGGAAGATGCTCTCGGAGCTAGCGATCCACGATCCGCAGGCCTTTCAAAGGCTCGTGGAGGCGGCAAATTCCGTATGACGGGCGGGGATCTCTCCCTACTGGAGGCCCGATTTCGGGAAGAGATTCGGGCGATTCGGTCCTTTGATGATCTGAACCAGGTCAAGGCTCGTTATATCGGCAAAAAAGGGGACCTGACGTCGTTTCTCCATCGGCTTGGGGATCTTCCCCGAGAGGAGCGCCCATCGGCAGGGGCCGAGGCGAACCGCCTGAAGGGGCGTATCGAGGAGGAGTGCCAGAGGGTTCAGGAATCGCTCAAGAAGGAGTCCTGGCAAAGGGAGATCGTTCAGGGGCGACTCGATGTGACGCTCCCCGGCCGCCTCTTCAGGCCTGGAAAACCCCATCCAATTACCCGATGTCTCGAAGAGGTCGAGGAGATCTTCACATCCCTGGGGTTCAGCGTATTTGAAGGGCCGGAAATTGAGACCGACTTTTACAACTTTGAGGCGCTGAATATTCCGGCCGATCATCCGGCAAGAGACATGCAGGACACTTTTTACATCTCGGAGGGGGGAGTACCCCCCTTCCGACGACCCGACGTCAGCGAAGCTGAGTTTGCCTCCGGCAAACCTAGCGTCGGGTCTGCCTCCCCCCAGACTCAAGAAGCCCTGCTTTTAAGAACACACACCTCCCCCGTGCAAATCCATGTCATGGAAAAATATCGGCCGCCGATCCGGATGATTGCCCCTGGTGTCGTCTATCGTCGTGACTCGGACGTTTCCCACTCGCCTATGTTTCACCAGGTGGAGGGGTTGGTGGTCGGGGGCCCGCCCCGTTGCGAGGGAATACGGTTCTCGGACCTGAAGGGGGTCCTGGAGATTTTTCTAAAGACCTTTTTTGGGCGGGAGATGAGGGTCCGGTTTCGTCCCAGCTATTTCCCGTTTACGGAGCCATCCGCCGAGGTCGACGTGGAGTGGGGCGATCGCGGCTGGCTCGAGGTGGTCGGTTGCGGGATGGTCCACCCGAATGTCTTCAGAAAGGTCCACTACGATCCAAAAAAGTTTTCCGGCTTTGCGTTCGGGATGGGGATTGAGCGGCTTGCGATGCTCAAGTGGGGGATCCCGGACATCCGTCTCTTTTTCGAAAATGACCTCCGGTTCCTGGGGCAGTCATGAAGCTTCCGATATCATGGTTGAAGGATTTTTTGCCGATCCGTCTCGATCCGGATTTGGTTGCCGAGAGGCTGACCGGGGCCGGATTCGAGGTGGAGGAAATCCTCGAGATTGAGGGAGACAAGGTCCTCGAGGTGGCGGTCATGCCAAATCGCGGGGACTGCCTCTCGATCATCGGGCTTGCCCGCGAGGTCGGAATCCTGTTTAAGAAGCCAATCCGGATGCCAAAACCGGGCCGGGCGCCTGGTCAGAGGCACGCCCCGTTGGGAAAGATTCGACAGTATCTTCAAGTCGATCTCCGGGCGAAACGCCTCTGTCCCCGATATGCGGTCAGGGTGATCCGCGATCTCCGTATCGCCCCCTCTCCCCCTTGGCTTGCCCGGAGGCTGGAGCAGTGCGGGGTTCGCTCCCTGAATAATATTGTTGATGTGACCAACTATGTCTCACTCGAACAGGGGCAACCGATGCACCCTTTTGACCTGGAAAAGATCGGGAGGCGGATCATCATCCGTTCTGCCGAGGCGGGCGAGTCGCTCACCACGCTCGATCAAAAGGATCGCTCCTTGAACCCGGAGGACCTGCTGATTGCCGATGAAACGGGAGGGATCGCCCTCGCCGGGATCATGGGAGGTCTCCGTTCCGAGGTGGGGGATCCAACCCGTCATATCGCCCTTGAGAGTGCCTTCTTTGACCCGGCAACAATCCGGAGGACGGCGCGCCGTCTCGGGATCTCCTCAGAATCCTCCTATCGATTTGAGAGACGGGTCGATCCGGAGGGGGTCGTTGTCGCGCTCGATCGCGCAACGGAACTTCTGGTTCAACTGGCATCCGGAGTGCCAACATCGGATTGGATCGATCGCAGGACACAAAGATTCCGTCCCCGATCGATCTCTTTTTCACCGGAGGCGGTTCAAAGGACGATGGGGGGACGATGGCCCCGCCCCGAGGTGGTCTCCTGTCTCAGGCGCCAGGGGATCAGCCGTGTGCGCGGTGGATGGAGGGTCCCTTCCTGGCGGGATGACCTCCGGGTCGAAGCCGATCTCGTTGAAGAGGTCGCACGGTTGACAGGCCTCGATCGGGTCCCCTCGACATTCCCGCCGATTGCCTCGCCTCCGGCCTCTTCCGCGGAGAGACGGTTGACCACTGAACTGCGTCGGCTTCTCACCGATCTCGGATTTACGGAGACGGTCCACTTAAGCTTCCTCTCGCCGCGAGACCTCCGGTACGACCCCTCGCTCATCGCAAAAGGGGTCGCGATCGCGAATCCGTTGGGGGAGGACCAGTCGATCCTCCGCCCCAGCCTGATCCCCTCTCTTCTGAAAACCGCCTCCTATCACCATCAGCACAAGATTTTTGACCTCCGCCTTTTCGAGCTCCGAAAGGTTTTCTGGCGAGAGGAAGGTTTGACAAAGGAGGCACTCTCTCTCGCGGCGGTTGCAAGCGGGGGATTCCTGAACCCGCGATTGGAAGATTCACGGAGGGGTTGCGACTTTTTTGAGATGAAGGGGGTTCTCGATGGACTTCTGGATCGGTTCCGCCTGCAGGTCCGGTTTGAGCCGGGGGAGGACCCGCTGTTTCATCCCGGTCAGACGGCAAGGGTCGAGATCAACAGGGAGACGGTTGGCCTCGTCGGGACGATCCATCCATCAGTCCTCGATCTGTTTGACCTGAAGAGGCCTGTGTCGGCCTTTTTCCTCTCCTGGGAAAAAATGCTTGCCCAAATTCACAAATCCTGGTTATTTAAGAGCTATTCCAAGGTGCCCCAGGTTCAAAGGGATCTGGCTGTTGTGATTGAGGAGAACGTGCCGGCTGGCCGGATAAGGGATTTTCTGGAGGGACAGGAGCTGGTGAGGGATGTGCTGATTTTTGATCTGTATCAGGGGGATCAGATCTCCAAGGGGAAAAAGAGTCTCGCCTTCTCTCTTTCTCTGGGTGGTGATGGAAAAACACTCACGGAGGAGGAGATCAACGGCGTTTATTCACGGATCGTCGATTCCGTAAGGAGGGAGTTCCATGCAGACATCAGGTGAAGAGACCGGCGCCGCCCAGCCGGGAACGATGACGAAGGCGGAGATCATCGAGACCGTCTACACCAAGATCGGTTTTTCCAAGAAGGAATCGGCCGAGATCGTGGAGTTGGTGTTGGCGACGATGAAGGAGACGCTGGAGAAGGGGGAGAAAATCAAGATCTCCGGGTTCGGAAATTTCGTCGTCCGCTCCAAGCGGCCGCGTGTCGGCCGGAATCCGCAGACAGGACAGGAGATCGAAATCTCGGCCCGTTCTGTCTTGACCTTCAGACCGAGTCAGGTCCTGAAATCAATCCTGAACAGGCAGGGTTAAAGATGAAGATCCCCGACAAGCTGTTTTTCAAGATTGGTGAGGTGGCCCACCTGACGGGGTTGAAACCGCATGTCTTGCGTTATTGGGAGTCCGAGTTTCGGGAGCTCACCCCGCAGAAATCCCGTGCCCGACAGCGGCTCTATCGAAAGCGGGATGTCGAGAAGGTCCTCAAGATAAAACAGCTCCTTTACTTTGAGGGATACACAATCGAGGGGGCCCGGAAGAAACTCCGGAAGGGGAGGCCGAACCGTCTGGATCAGCTGACCCTTCTAGACCTCGCGACGGGGCAATCCGCAACGGCGCACCCCCCCAAACTCTTCGGGAGGTCTTGATAGTGTCGGGACGGCGGGATTTGAACCCGCGACCACACGCACCCCAAGCGTGTGCGCTACCAGGCTGCGCTACGTCCCGCGAATCCCGACCCTTTAAGTGCAAAAGGGTTTAGCTGCAACATTTTTCATTGTTGTCTTGGCACCTCAGCGACCGCTACTGACACCGTCGGAAAGGTCATCGCAAAGGGACCGGACCGTTTTCCCTTTGGTAAGTTTCTGACCCAAAGTCCTTCCCCGTCGACGACCAGCAACCGGTCGCCCGTGACGAGCATGCCTCCGCCGGCGATCGCATTCTCCGACGCGAAGCCGGTGCTCTCGAATTCATTCTCCCTTGTGAAGCGCCGCTCCGAGAGCGAGAAGGCGAAGGCGGCGGTCGGGAAACCGCCAAGGACATATCCGGTCGTCTCTGAAAGGGCGATGTCGGTCGGATTTCCGAGTGCAACCCCGTTCAGATCGATATCAACCAGATCGCCGGTTGCGGGATCCATCTCGGCGACGCTGGCAGGATAACTGACCGGATCGTTGTAGGAACCGGTATGGACGACGTAGAACCGGTCCCTTTCCTCCGAGACCGCCACCGCGCCGGGGTTGAAACCGATCTCGAAGTCCCTGACGACTCTGTCACTCGCCGTGTCTATAAAGACCATGATGCCGCGGGAATCGACGGAGAAATCAGGGAGCAGGTTCTGAAGCAAGACCCCAACTTCCCCGTTATAAAGGGCCATTGCCCCGGGGCGGGGATCATTATTCACAAAATCGGTGAGTCCGATGACCGCTTCAATCTCCCCTGTCTCCCGGTTGATCTTCGCGACATCCCCAAGGTCATAACGGGCGACATAGGCGTAGGCGCCTACCAACACCAGGTCCCACGGGTTGGAGCCGTCGCCGGTTGGGACCGGTTCAGAGGCGGTTCGGGCGACCGGATCAACCGTCAGAAACGAATTTCCCGCAAACCGGTTGACGAGCCCGAATATCGGATCGGGGTCCTGGAAACTGCGGACCACCGGACAGCTCCCGGTTGTGACCGAAAACGTGGGATCGTACTCGAGGGTATCCAGGGAAAACAGGTTGAAGAGACCCGGATTGACGTAGTCTGTCGCCGCAACACCGGCAACAAACTCCGTTCGTCTTGCTGCATCCGGTACAAACTGATCCGGCAGGCCGGCGTCGCGCCTCCTCTTCTTGTCTGCGGCATCGGGTCCTGCATCCTCACCGAGACGGAACGGCTGATCGCTGTCCGATCCCCCGCATGCGGCCAAGGCAAACCCTGCCGCCACGAGCATTTTGATGGTTCTGGGACTGATCATGGTAACCTCCTTGGCCCCCCTCCGGGGCCTTAAATGGGTTAATATTGGTTGATTTTTTAAGGTCAGTCTCCTGGCTTCGGCATAACGGGGTCCCCCTTGCCTTCCCATCCGCCTTCGCTAAAGCCACGGCGGACAGTGACTATCGGGAGACCCCTCTCGCCTTCACAGTGACGGGGGTCACGCGAGATTCTCACTCGCTTCCTGATTAAGCCCTCAAAGGGCGCCTTAAAAAAATGTTTCACCCGCCTCTTAGCATCCCCTCAAAAATAATTGCCAGTTTTTTTGTTGTTTTTCTGTTATTTTTCTGTTTTATCGAAATGATAATTCCTTCTCAAATTGATAAGAGATTCAGTCCCATCGTACATGAAGATCATTAAATATCAAGTAGTTACAGAATCGCCCTTCCGCCTTTTTCTGGCACATTAAATGCGTAATCTAGACCGATATGGATCGAAGGCCTCTCGTTCTCCTTGTGAGTCTTGTGCTGGGGATCTCCGGAAACTCCTACAGTGCCCCGCCTCCCACAACGGCCGGCGCCCCTGACACAAGCTTTGGTTCAGGCGGCCTGCGGGTCATCGATTACGGGGGGGGCAACGACACGGCGCCCCTGGTGGCGGTCCAGCCGGATGGAAAGATTATAGTGGTTGGCAGCTCCGATACCTGGATAATCCCGATGCGCTTGAACAGCGACGGCTCCGATGATTTCAGCCTGATAGGCGGGGGGATGTCATGGGGCAACTATGGCTTCATCGAATCGGGGGCCTTCGTTACGAGCACGCCGCGAGGTGTCACACTCCAGTCCGACGGGGGGATCGTGATCTGCGCCTCTGCCGATTCGGAAACTACCTCCAAATTCGGTCTTATGAGATTTACAGGCAATGACCCCGCTCCCAATTTACAGGTCATTCATGACATGACCGGCGGGACCGATACCCCACGGGGATGCCTTGTCCAGCCGGATGGCAAAATTGTGATTGCCGGCGACTGCAACAGTGACTTCTGCGTGTTGAGGCTCAATGGAACGGATGGGTCCCCTGACTTGAGCTTTAGTGACGACGGAAAGGCGTTTGCCGACTTTAGAGGGTTGTCCGAGGGGGCCAGCGGGGTTGTCCTCTTGAATAGTCGTATCTATGTCGTGGGGTATGCCCGGTTCAATCATTCTGGCCGGACCGATGATGACCTTGCAATCGCCTGTTTTGAGTCGTCCAGCGGGGCCCCCTGCGGGGGGTTTCCAACCGACGGGAGGGCGACCAACGATCTCGGGGCGAACGATCGTATCCTGGCGGTCGTGGCGGACAGTTCCGGATATCTGGTTCTTGCCGGTTATCATGGAACCACCTCAACTATTCGTCGTTTCAACCTGATGACGGTATCGTTCGATCCGGATTTCGGGGGGGATCTGACATCAACCTCGCCAAACCAGGCGAATGCGATTGCAATCGCCGCGGATGGGAAGTTTCTCGTCGCGGGCTCGGATACCTGTGCCGGGAGTGACGGCTGTTACTATCTCGCCCGATTCGGGACGTCCGGCGCGATCGACACTTCTTTCTGGGCCGGCGGCGCGGTTATCAAATCAATCGGATCCTTGAGGGAACGTGGCACCGGTGTCGCGATCCAGCCGGATCAGAAGATTGTCGTTGTAGGAGATACGATGACCTCGGGTGGGGCATCCTCCGACTTTTTTGTGGCCCGTTTTAAGACAAATGACCTGGATAACGATGGTCGCCTCGACTCGCAGGACAACTGTCAGGATTCTCCCAATTTTGATCAATCGAATATCGATGGCGACAGTCAGGGGGACGTCTGTGATCCGGATGATGACAACGACGAGATCTGCAGTCGTTGGGAGGAGGTTGTTCAGAATGTCTGTTCCCTCAGTCCCACCGGTAGTGGTCAGAATGGGCAGGACAACTGTCCGTTCCAGGCCAATCGCGATCAACTCGACAGGAACATGGATGGGGAGGGGGACGTCTGTGATACCGATGACGACGGTGATGGTGTGTCGGATACCTTCCCGGACAACTGTCCTCTCAACCCGAACGACGGACAACAAAATACAGACCGGGACCTGCCCAATGGGGATCTCCTCGGTGATGCCTGTGATCCCGATGATGACGGAGATGGGATAGAGGATCTCCCCGACAACTGCCCCCTGACGCCCAATGCCGGACAAGAAGATGCCGATAGAGATGGGACCGGGGATCCCTGTGATAACGACCTTGATGGGGATAATGCTGAAGTTGTCGTCGGTACTGACAATTGCCCCAGGGTTCCGAATGTTGACCAGTTGGATACGGAAGGAGACGGTGAGGGAGATGCCTGTGATAATGATGACGACAATGACGATGTCCCTGATCTGACCGATAACTGCCGGCTCGTGGCGAACCGGGACCGGCAGAACACCGATGGGGACATGAATGGGGATGCCTGTGATGACGACGACGACAACGATGGCGTCGCCGATCTTTCGGACAACTGCAGCCTTGCGCCGAATGCCGATCAGAGAAACAACGACAATCTTCAGGATGGCGGCGATCCTTGTGACCTCGACGATGATGAAGACACGGTCCCAGACCTTCGGGACAACTGCCCGTTTGCGACGAATCGGGAACAGGAGGACATCGACAGTGACGGAACCGGCGATCTCTGCGACGGCGACCGGGATAGTGACACACGTCCGGATGAGGAGGACAACTGCCTGGCGGTTCCAAACCCGGCCCAGGAGGATGCTGACAAGGATAGGGCAGGGGATGCCTGCGATCCCGACGACGACAATGACGATGTTGCCGACATGACCGACAATTGCCCGCTCGTTGTGAATCCACTCCAGGCGGATGGAGACACGGACGGCACCGGTTCCGCCTGCGACCCGGATGAGAAGGAGACAGCCACCCCGCGTGTCGGGACAACAGGTTCGGGCATCTCGCAATCTGACGCCAAGCCTGCCGGTCCAGACGACTCCAAACCGACCGGGGCCGAGGCAGAGGCAGAGAGAGGGGCCGAGAGGGGGGCTGAAGGGGAGGGAGCGCCCCGGGCAGTTCCGTCCCCTGCGCCACCAACGCGGGCCGTCGGCACCAGCGCCTGTACCCTGATCCGGGAACCGCATCCTTAACGGGTCAGTCCTTGACGGTTGTCATCGACTGACCTACCATCGCAACACCTATGGTGATCCTTAACAAAGAGATCCTGAAGGGTTTGCCCGATACGGTCCCTTTCACCGACGATATCCGCGCCGAGATCGACCATTATGAAGAGATGGTGAAAAAGTTCAGGGCGGGGGAGGTCGGACAGGACAGCTTTCAAAGGTTTCGGCTCCAGCACGGGATCTATGGACAGCGCCAGGAGGGGGTCCAGATGGTCCGGATCAAGATCCCGCTCGGGCGGCTTAATGCCGATCAGATCGAGTGCGTCGCCGACTTGGCCGAAAAGATCGCCCACAACAATGCCCACATCACGACGCGGCAGGATATCCAGATCCACTATGTGAAGCTGGAGAATACACCGGATATGATGCGGCGCCTCGCGGGGGTCGGACTGACGACCCGTGAGGCGTGCGGCAATACCGTGAGAAACGTGACCGCGTCACCCTCCGCCGGTGTCGATCCGAAGGAGGCGTTCGATGTGACCCCGTATGCCCATGCCTTTGCCTATCATCTCTTGAGAAATCCGATAAACCAGAACCTCCCGCGAAAATTCAAGGTCGCCTTTGACGGGGGAGGGGTGATGACGGCGCTCCCGCTGATCCATGATATCGGACTGATTGCCAGTGTGCAGGGTGGGAGGCGCGGCTTTGAGGTCTTTGTCGGCGGGGGGCTCGGATCGTACCCGGTCGTCTCCCGCAAGTTTTTTGACTTCCTTCCGGCCGAGGATCTGCTCCGGTTTGCCGAGGCGATCCTCCGGATCTTTGACCGTTACGGGGAACGGAAGATCCGCGCGAAGGCGCGGATGAAGTTCCTGATCGAGAAGTTCGGGTTTGAGAAGTTTCAGGCGTGGGTAAAAAACGAGATCGGGGAGGTGGAACTCCCGCCGGGTTCGAATGATTATTTGAAACATCTGGGGGAGTGGGAGGAAATCCCCCCCCAACCCCCCTCTTTAACAAAGAGGGGGGCAGAGGGGGGAGATTTCTCTGCCTGGAAGAGCACCAATGTGTGGCCCCAGAAACAGGCAGGCTACTCGATGGTCGAGATCCGGTTGACCACCGGCGATATTGTTCCGAACCAGATGAGACCGCTTGCCACTCTCCTCCGCCGCTATGCCGGAGGAAAGGTCCGGACGATAGTCCACCAGAATCTTCTGATCCGCTGGGTCCGGGATCAGGACCTGCCTGCGCTCTACGATGAGTTGAAAAAGATCGGTCTCGCCAAAAAGGATGCCCAGACGATCTACGATGTGACCGCCTGCCCCGGCACCGACACCTGCCGTCTCGGGATCGCCTCCTCGATGGGGCTCGCGCGGGTGATCGAGAAACGCCTGATGGATGAGGATGGAAGGATCACGGCGCTCGCGAGGGACCTTCGGATCAAAATCAGCGGTTGCCCGAACTCCTGCGGTCAGCATCATATCGCGAACATCGGATTTTACGGCGGGGCGATCGCGACCAACGGCCACACCCTCCCCGCCTTCCAGATGATGCTCGGCGGAAACTTCGGACGTGAGACCGTGATCGCAACGCCGATCTGTCAGATCCCCTCAAAGAATGTTCCCGAGGCGGTGATCCGCCTTGTCAGACATTTTGCTGAAAAGAAGAGGGGAGGGGAGTCATTCAATGACTTTTACGGTCAGCTGGGAAAAGGGGGGGTGATCGCCCTCCTCGATGAACTCATCCATGCCCCCTCCTATCAGGAGCGGCCCAATTTCTATGTCGACTGGGAGGACCAAAAGGAATTCGCCCTGCAGAAGGGGGTGATCGGGGAGTGCGCCGGCCAGATGAAGGAAGATGTGCCTCCCAAGGTGGCCGACGGTGATCCGGTCCTGCAGATGGCGGAGGCGTATCTGTCTCATGGCGAATGGGAATCGGCGGCCCACAAGTCGTACGAGGCGATTGTGAAGGCGGCGAGTGGTCTCTTGTATCTCCGATTGGTTTCAACATTTAACGATATTGAAATGACTCACGAGTTTGAGAATCATTTTGGGAGGACGGGGCTCCTTCCCCAATATGTCGGCTTTCACAAGAAGGTCCAGCAGATGAGGGGGCAGGTGTCCGACGAGGCGGTTGCGCGCCAGTGGGTCGATCTCGCTCGTCAATTCCTGAAAGACTGTCACACCAAGGAGCCGGAGGTCCAGTCGACCTCTCCCAGAAGGGGTTCTACGAAGTCTCAACCGGATACACTGGCGCTCTAAGGGTGATTTCATTGACAAGGTTCATCTGCCTCCACTAGAAAGGTCATTATGGCCTTCTCTGCCGAGCCTCGGGAACTGACCGTCCGGGCGATACTCCTCGGCGCGATTCTTTCGGTCATCCTCGCCGCAGCAAACGCCTACATGGGGCTTTATGCGGGGCTGACCGTCTCCGCCTCGATCCCTGCCGCCGTGATTTCAATGGCGATCCTCCGGGGGATCCTTAAAGGGGGCACCCGGCTTGAGAACAACGTAGTCCAGACGATCGCGGTCGCAGCCATCTTTCTGGACCAATATTTGAAACGACACGGTTCTCCAACGGGGCAGGCCCCATTTCGGGTCTATGTGATGCCGCTCGCGATCGGGACCTATCTCCCTCTCCCGGTCACCGTCGCGATCTTTGTCGGCGGACTGATCCAGAAAATAGTTGCCCCAAGGAGTTCGTCGACGGAATCAGAAGACCCCGGAATATTGGTCGCCTCCGGTCTGATCGCCGGAGAGGCGCTGATGGGGGTGATTGTCGCCCTGCTGATCTTTGTCGGATTGAAGATGCCATACCCGGTCTGGGGAGATGCAGGATCCCCCTCCGGATTTAACGCGATTGTCTACCTGCTTCTCCTTGCCGGTTTTACGCTCGCGGTCAGAAAGAGAAAAACAACATGAATGATCTGGAAAAGGTTCTCGGCGCCCTTGAAGAGAACTGGGAGAAGACGCAGGGACAAATGATATCCCTCTGCCGGATTCCCGGTATCAGCCGGTTTCAGGAGAGTTGGAAAGATATCGAGCGTTCCGGAGAACTGATCGCCGGATGGATGCGTGAGATCGGTCTGGAGAATGTCGAGGTGATCCATTTTCCAGGCGCCCCCCCTTACGTCTATGGCGACTGGCTTCATGCGGCAACAAAGGGCCCGACCGCCCTCCTTTATGCCCATCACGATGTCCAGCCGATCGGGGATCCGTCGCGATGGACGAGCCCGCCGTTTGAACCGTCCGTCCGGAACGGCAGGCTGTACGGGCGTGGGACGGTCGATGACAAATCGGGGGTCCTGGTCCATTTAGGCGCCATCGAGTCGTATCTGAAGACCTCCGGAAGCCTCCCCTTGAACATCAAGTTTATTGTAGACGGCGAGGAGGAAACCGGTTCAAAAAACCTGGGCTCGTTTCTTCAACAGTACCGGGAAAAATTGCGGGCCGACCTCCTCTGCCTGACCGACTGCTCAAATCTGGAAACAGGGCTCCCTTCCCTCACCTATTCGCTCAGGGGTTTGACCAGCGTTCATGTAAAGGTCAAGACCCTCCGGCAGCCGCTCCACAGCGGGATGTGGGGCGGGGTCTTGCCGGATGCGGCGCTGACGCTCTCAAAGCTCCTCGCGACACTCGTCGATGATCAGGGACGGATCCGGATTTCGGGGTTCTATGAGGATGTCGAAAAAATCCCGGAGTGGGAAAAAAGGAACCTGATGAATCTTCCGTGGAATGAGGCGAAGACCCGCAAGGAGGCGCAGGTGGTCGATCACCTCCGGTTTCTTGGCGATCCTCAATGGGGTTTTTACGAGAGGCAATGGTCGCTCCCATCGCTCGCGATTCTGGCGGTCAAGGCGGGGGAGGTGGCGACCGCCCCGAACCAGATCGTCCCGGAGGCGGAGGCGATCGTCTCCTGCCGTCTCGCGCCAGGCCAGGACCCGAAGAGTGCACAGGACCGGCTCGTCAGACATCTTGAGGAAAATTGTCCGTTCGGGGCGGAGCTTTCGTTGAAGCGAGGGATTGCGGCAGCCGCCTGGAAGAGGCGGCCTGAGGGCCCTCATTTTGAGGCGGCGAAACGGGCGCTCACGAGGGGCTTCGGGAAGGAGGCGGTTCTGATCGGCTGTGGCGGAATCATACCGTTTGTTCGGCACTTTCAGCAGATTTACGGGGATCTGCCGGCACTGCTCTTCGGCCTTGAGGACCCCCCCTGTAACGCCCACGGAGAGGATGAGTCGATCGACCTCTCCGACTTCAAAAAGGGGGCACGATCGATGGTCTATCTCTACGACGAGATTGCGCGGCTTTCTCTCTAAAAAACCTTTGCCTCGCGTGAAATTCCACTATAGTTCAAGGCTCCTGTGAACACGGATCAGATCATCTCACTTTCACGCAAGTATCTGATGAACACCTACAACCGATTCCCGGTTGCCCCGGTGAAGGGGAAAGGTTGCTGGGTCTGGGACGCCGACGGGAAAAAATACCTCGACTTCTTCTCGGGGCTCGCCGTCTGCAATCTGGGCCACTCAGATCCGCGGGTTCTCTACGCGATCTCAAAACAGGCGCGGCGGCTCCTTCATGTCAGCAACGTCTTTCATATTGATCATCAGGCGGAACTTGGCCAGCTGCTCGTCAAACATTCCTTTGCCGACAAGGCGTTCTTCTGCAACAGCGGGGCGGAGGCGAACGAGGCGGCGGTAAAACTCGCGCGCAAATATGCGCGAAAAATCCTCCAGCAAGACCGGTACGAGGTGATCACGATGCGGCAGTCATTCCACGGGAGGACGCTCGCGATGATCACGGCGACCGGACAGGAGAAATTTCAAAAGGGATTCGAGCCGCTGATGCCCGGTTTCACCTATGCCGATTTCGGGGATATTGAATCGATCGCACGGGCGGTCACACCTCAAACGATTGCGGTCCTCGTTGAACCGATCCAGGGGGAGGGGGGGGTCCGTCTGCCGACGCGCACCTTCTTTAAGGAGTTGAGGGATCTCACGCGAGAGAAAAAGCTCCTCCTGATCCTTGACGAGGTCCAGGTCGGGATGGGGCGGACAGGCAGGCTGTTTGCCTATGAGCATTTTGGCATCGAGCCGGACATCATGACACTCGCGAAGGCGCTTGCCAGCGGCCTCCCGATCGGTGCGATGCTCGCAAAAGACTTTGTCGCCGGGGCGTTTCAGCCGGGGGATCATGCCGCGACCTTCGGCGGAAATCCGTTCGTGACTGCGGTCGCAATTGAGACGGTCAAGGCGATCCGGAAGGAGCTGGATCATGGCCGAAAGATGGGGGACTACCTCGAGGCCCAACTCCAGGGGTTGAAGAGGGAATTTTCATGGATCCGGGAGGTCCGCGGCCTCGGGCTGATCTGGGGGATCGATGTCGATCGCGAGGCGAGGCCGATCGTCGCACGCTGCATGGAGGCAGGTCTCCTGATCAATGCGGCCCAGCCGAAGACGCTCCGTCTGCTCCCGCCACTCGTTATCTCGAAAAAAGAGATCGACTTAGGCGTAAAGATCATGAGAAAGGTTTTTTGTGAAACACCTCCTGAACACGCTTGACCTCAAGGTGCCGGAGATCGAAAAAATCTTCAGACGGGCGGCCTCCCTGAAGAAGGAGAGACGGAAGGGACGATTCAACTTTTCACTCCGCGGAAAGACCCTCGGGATGCTGTTCGAAAAGGCCTCGACACGGACGCGCGTCTCGTTCGAGGTCGCGATGAATGAGCTCGGCGGGGCGGCGATCTATCTGGAGAGCGGCTCGACCCAGGTCGGCCGCGGCGAGACCTATGCCGACACCGCCCGGGTCCTCTCGCGCTACCTGCACGGGATCATGATCCGGACGTTTGGTCACAACATCGCGGAGGAGCTTGCCCGGCATGCAACGATTCCGGTCATCAACGGGCTGACCGATCTCTATCACCCCTGCCAGATCCTGACCGATCTCTTCACGGTCCGTGAGTGCCGGAAGGGGAAAAAAATCTGCTACATCGGCGACGGGAACAACATGACAAACAGCTGGATTGTCCTCGCACTCCAGATCGGTTTCAGATTGAGTGTCGCGACCCCTAAAGGTTTTGGACCCTCACCCGCAGTCCTTGATCTTTGTGAGAAGTCCGGCTTTTCATTTCTCCTGACGGAAGACCCGGCCGAGGCGGTCGACGGGGCCGACGTGATCAACACCGACACCTGGTTCTCGATGGGTCAGAAGGAGGATGAGGAAAAGCGGCGGCTCTTTCGCCCCTTTCAGTTGAACAGGGAACTCTTGAAAAAAGCGGGACCGGATGCGATTGTGCTCCACTGCCTCCCGGCGCATCGCGGGGAGGAGATCACCGATGAGGTGATGGATGGGCCTCAATCGCGGATCTGGGAGCAGGCGGAGAATCGGTTGCATGTGCAAAAAGCGATACTGGAGATGCTGTTAAAATGAAGGTAGTTTTAGCCTACTCCGGAGGCCTCGACACCTCCGTCATGGTTCGATGGCTGATAGAGCGCTATCGGTGCGAGGTGATCGCCTTTGTGGCGGACCTTGGGCAAGGGGAAGACCTCCGCGCAATTCGCAACAAGGCGCTCCGGACGGGGGCCAAAAAGGTCTTCGTCGCCGACCTGAAGGAGGAGTTTTGCAAGAATTACGTCTTTCCGATGCTCCGGGCCAATGCGGTCTATGAAGGGGGATATCTGCTCGGCACGTCGATTGCCCGCCCGCTGATCGCGAAGGAACAGATCGCCGTCGCGAAAAAGGAAAAGGCCGATGCGGTCTCACACGGGGCAACCGGCAAGGGGAACGACCAGGTCCGGTTTGAGCTGACCTACTACGCGCTGAAACCGGGCATTCGTGTGATCGCCCCGTGGCGCGAGTGGGAGTTCAAGTCCCGGAGCGACCTGATCGCCTACGCAAAGAGATGGGGGATCCCGGTCCCGGTCACGAAATCCAAGCCGTACAGTTCTGACCGGAACCTCTTTCATATCAGTTATGAGGGGGGAATATTGGAGGATCCCTGGAAGGAACCGCCCGAATCGATCTTTGTGATGAGCCGTTCACCGGAGAAGGCCCCGAATCGGCCGGCCACGCTGGAGATCGGCTATCGTCGGGGGGACTCGGTCAGTCTGAACGGACGTCCCCTTTCGCCCGCGCGGCTGCTGGCGCAGTTGAACCGGATCGCCGGTCTGCACGGGATCGGCCGGGCCGATATCGTCGAGAACCGGTATGTCGGGATGAAGAGCCGCGGCGTCTACGAGACACCGGGCGGGACAGTCCTTCACGCCACCCACAAGGCGCTGGAGGGGATCACGCTCGATCGCGAGGTGATGCATCTTCGTGATTCGTTGATCCCTCGATATGCGGAGATGGTCTACTATGGTTACTGGTTTGCCCCGGAGAGGGAGGCGTTGCAAAGGCTGATCGATGAGGTTCAAAAGCCTGTTACCGGAACTGTCCGTTTGAAATTCTACAAGGGTAACTGCACGGTCGTCGGCCGGAGGTCTCCCAATAGCCTCTTCCGTCAGGCCTACGCCACCTTTGAGAAAGACACCGTCTATAATCAACGCGACGCCGAAGGGTTTATCCGGCTGAACGCCCTGAGACTGAAACTGCAAAATCGATAAGCGCATCAAGTCCTTCTTTGAGCCGCCCCTCATCCGTCAGATGTGAGACGACAAAGTGAGTTCCTTTTTCGTAATCGTAAAAATACCCGGGATGGACAAAGACCCCTTTCTCCTCCATCAGCCGGATCACAAACTCCTCTTCTGAGAGAGAGACCGGCCTCGCAATCTCGCCCATCAGATAAAATCCGCCGCGGGGGGGGATGAACCGGACCTCATCTGACTGAGAGAGGATCCGGACCGCGAGATCCCGTCGGCGCAGGACCTCCTTTTTGTAGGACCCAATAAAGGGGAGACCCTCTGCCATCAACTCGGGCAACGCCTCCTGGATCGGTGTTGAAACGGAGAGGAAGGTGTCGGCGGTTGTCTCGAGGGAGTCGACCGCCTCCTCGACCTTCTCCTTCTCGCCGGTGACCGCGATCCAGGAAAGCTTGAGGGAGGGGAGCGCCAACATCTTGGAGATCCCGTTCAGTGTAAAGCAGAGATCGGGCCGTGCCGCCTGCATGACGCGCGGGAACCGGTCCCCAAAGATGAATTCGGAAAAGACCTCGTCGGCGATGATCGCGATCCGTTTGCGATTCGCGAATTCAACAACCTGTCCGATCTCCTCAGCCGAATGAACCGCCCCTGTCGGGTTGTTGGGGGAGATCAGGAGGATTGCGCGTGTCCGCGTGTCACAGAGTTTATCGATCTGCCCCAGGTCGATCGACCAGTCCTTTTCTTCTACAAGCGGGTAGTGACGCATCTCGGTGTGGGTCAGCCGGCCGATCGGGTCAAAGAGGGGGTAGGAAGGGGAGGGGGTCAGAATATTCTCGCCGGGCCTGGCGAGGAGTGAAAAAAGATAGAAGAAAGACTCACTCGTGCCGGATGTCAAAATGATATTTTGGGGCAAGACCTCCGCCCCTTCTTTTCGATAATAGTCGGCGATCGCCTCCCGCGCCGCTGGCGATCCCTTCGGATCCGGCTGGTAGTGCCTTTCTTTAAGTGCGCGCAGATAGGCCGACTCGAGGAGATCGGAAGGGAATAGGATCCCGCTCTCGGTCGGGTTCCCTGAAAAGAGGCGGTTCGGCTCCCTCCCGCAGGCCTTGAGCCTCCGGAATGTCTGTTCGATCCGGTTGATTTCCATCAACGCCACTCTATCTTCTTTTTCTAATTTCTCAAATAAGAATCAGCCGTGAAGAAAAGAGGCCCGGCCTTTTGAGGCCGGGCCCCTATCCCGATCTATGACTCTTTTTTACTGGATCGCATCCACAATCAGGTTACCGGTCTCAACGCTCAAGGTCAGCGTCTTGCCGCCGCCGTTGACTGTGAGCCCCAGGTGTTTGCCATTCTCCTTTGTCTCCGCGGCAGGGAAAAAGTCCGGGAGGACCATATTCCCCGTTGTGACATCGGCTATGAGCTCGAGACCGAAGCCATCGGAGAGCTCAAGGGTCACGTTGCCACTACCTGCCTTCATCCGACTGTCATTCTGTAACGCGACCCCGCCGTTCCGAAGGGTGTAGGTCAGATTGCCGCTCTCGGTCTCAAGATCCGCACCACCGCGGGAATCGGCATCGACCGTCACTTGCCCGCTCGATGAGTGAGCCGTGACAAATCCTGGTCCCTTTTGCGTAATCGTCACGTTCCCGCTTCCGGAATTGGCACTCAAGGTCCCTCCCTGTTCGTTGGTTTCGATCGTGACGTCACCGCTCCCGACTGCTGCGAGAATGTTTCCAGAACCCTTCTGGGTGATCGTTACGGTTCCACTCTGAAGAGCGGTGTCAACCATCCCTGCGTGATCAACACTCGTGATATTACCGCTGCCATTCGTCAGGATGTTGAGTGCCTCTGCCGGGGCCTTGATCACGAGGCAAACCTCAAATCGTGTGCCCGGAATCTGACTCGCCGGGTGATCAACGATAACCTGGGACTCACCACTGGAGACCTTGGAGCTGATCTTGATCTTCTTCATCGCCTCGTCCGCCTTCTCCTTGGACTGGTCAAGGGCCCACTTGCGAGCCCCCCAGTAAACCGAGCCATCCGGAGACGGCTCTACATAGAGGGTTCCTACAAGGTTTGTTGCCCTGAGAGTTCCGACGGACAAGGTGTTCCCCTCATCCTGTTCGGAGAGCACCTCTTTGATGCCATTGACCATCATCGGTGTCGGTCGCGAACTGCAGACCT
Organism: uncultured Pseudomonadota bacterium; assembly: GCA_964460495.1. Taxonomy (GTDB): domain Bacteria; phylum UBA10199; class UBA10199; order JACPAL01; family JACPAL01; genus CAYWRF01. The sequence goes on from CAYWRF010000006.1 coordinate 27,906, forward strand.
TGTCCAGGGTCTCCTTTACCAAGGATGGTACCGCCGAGACGGCGGTTTCCCCTTCGCCTCCACCGACGCTGCCTGTCTCTGTTTCACTGCCCGAGCATCCACCGAGGATCGACACGATCCCGATGACTGCTGTGATCCCTTTGAGTGTTTTCATTGTCTCCTCCTTTGCCCCATTTTGATAAGGGGTTACCGGTGGGAATAAGCAAACGTCGTGCCAAATGAACGAAACCTCTAAGTCATTAAAACAGAAGGGTTTGGCAAAAATGTCGGCGACAGGCAACGGTTCGAAAATCGAACTGGTCGGTCTGAAAATCGGACCGTTAAGGAATTCGTTATAGGGAAACGGATGACCCCTTCTCAAGGGCGTCTCCGATCGAATCAACAAACCGGCGGGCATTTTCGGCGACCCAGTCCTCATCGGTGAGTTTTTCAAAACCGGCAGGGACGGGGTTGGGGCGAAGCCGTTCTTCGATCATCTCCCGGAACGGGAACTTGACGCCGTCCCGGCAGATCTGGAGGGCGAGCGTATTGTGGCTCCCCTCCCAACTCTCGAGGACCATGCTGTCCCGATAAAGGCGGGGGAGGATGGAGAAGGTCTCGATCGTCCCATTTCCGCCCAGGAGCAGGATCGCCTCGTGAACCATCCATGTCGCGGCGATCGAGGTGCGGTACTTGCAAAGGTTGATGAGAAACCGTTGCCAGAGGGAGGGTTCCTTTGTCGGGTTCTTGTCGAGATCGGCCCCAAGGGAGAAGAAGAGGTTTTTCAATCCGTTAAAACGGGCATGCATTGAGGCGAGACCCTGTTTGACCATCGGGTGTTCGTTCAATACCTTGCCAAAGGCCCTTCGTTGCCGGCAGTAGTTTTCGGCCTCCAGAAGGGCGCGATTCATGAACCCGAGGGCACAGGCGGCGTTCATCAGGCGCGAGGTGTTGATCACGTGATTCATCAGATTTTTGAAACTATCTTGCAGAGGGCCGATCGGATAGGCGAGGGTCCCCTCCAGATCGATCTCCGCCGTCGGCAATTCCCGGGTTCCAAGTTTGTTCTTGAGCCGCTTGATCCGGATCTGGTTCAACGAACCGTCCCGCATGCGCGGAACAAAAAAGATTGCGACGCCACGAGTCCCGATCGGCGCCCCTTCCGGCCGGGCGGCGATTAGAAAAAAATCGTCGATCGCCGAGCAAAACCATTTTTCACCGTAAAGACGGAAGCTGCCTTCTTTATCTGGAACGGCACGGGTCTGGAGGGCCCCGACGTCCGAGCCGCAATCCTGTTCCGTGATGAATTGAGACCCCGCAAGCGGTGTCTCGGCGGAGCGCAGTTTTGGAAGGTATGTTTTCTTCAAAAAGTCCGATCCGACCGCCTCGATCACGCGGATGAGTCCCTCGGTGCAGGCGAGTGGACAGCAGACGGAGGCCTCGCCGATATGGGAAAGGCAGAAGGTTTTTTGAAGCAGTTCAGTCTGCGAGCCGTTATTGAAGATTCCCGCCTCGACCACTTCGCGGCGGAGCTCACGAACCGACTCCGGCAGCCGGATCCGGTCGATCCGGTTGCCGGCGGTGTCGTAGGACTCGATCACCGGTCCGGTCGGGTCGAGGGCAATCTCATGGGCCATCCGATCCCACCGGTTCAACAACGCCGGTTCAAAGGGGCCGGTTTCGTCGAGGATCAGGGGCTGAAATGCGGAGAGTTGGGTCATTGCCTTTTGCGT
>CAYWRF010000007.1:0-28457 GCA_964460495.1 uncultured Pseudomonadota bacterium
TCTTTTCGTAGAACCACCCGACCGACCAAAGCGTTGCCGCCCCGCAAATTGCCCCCAAAAGAGACTCCTTGAGCACTGCGAGTTCCGGTCCAAAGTGGATCAGGGAGGTGATGACCCCGGCAACGACCCCCGGAACGGAAATAACATTCGGGATGATCCTGTGCTGCAGATCGATGAAGGTGATCGCAATCAGCGGGGCAACCAAAAGGAAGAAATAGAGGAGGGTCTCCGGGATATTTCCGAACCGCTGGTAGACAGCAAAGGAGAGGAGCCCGGTCAGGAGTTCCACAACTGGATACTGCTTAAGGATCGGCCGGTGACAGTCCCGGCAGTTTCCCCCCAGGATGAGAAAGCTCAAAAGGGGGAGATTGTCATACCACCGGATCGGATGACGGCATTCGGGACAAAAGGAACGGGGCAGAACAATCGATTGACCGCGCGGAAGCCGATAAATGACGACATTCAGAAAACTCCCGACAAGGAGGCCGAGAACGAAAAAGGGGAGCGCGAGAAACACCTGCGAACTCATATCATCCGGAGGACCCCCCAGCAACGCTTTCCTCTCCTTTCCTTGACACCCCCTGCCGCCTCTCTTAAGGTTCCGCCATGTCGGAAGTTCCTCGTGTAAGGTTTGCCCCTTCACCGACCGGTCATCTGCACATCGGCGGGGCGCGAACCGCCATCTTCAACTGGCTCTACGCCCGGAAGGAAAAAGGGGTCTTCATCCTTCGAATCGAAGACACCGACCGCGAGCGCTCCACGGAGGAATATACGCGATCGATCGTCGAGGGGCTCGAATGGCTCGGGCTCGACTGGGACGAGGGGCCGTATCATCAGATTGCCCGGATGGATCTCTACAAATCCCACGTCGAGAAGCTCCTCTCCGAGCAGCGCGCCTACCGGTGTTTTTGCCGCCCCGATGAGCTTGAGGAGCGGAAGAAGGCGGCGCTCGCCCGCGGAGAAAAACCGAAGTACGACAGCCGCTGTCGCAACGCCGATCCGAACCAGGACAAGGCCTTCTGCATCCGCTTCAAGACGAACGAAAAGGGGGAGACGGTGGTGCCGGACCTGATCAAGGGGAACGTCTCCTTTCACAACGCGGAACTGGATGATCTCGTGATCCAGAGGACCGACGGGATCCCGACCTACAACCTCTGTGTCGTCGTCGATGATTCGCTGATGCGGATCAGTCATGTGATCCGGGGGGACGATCACCTGAACAACACCCCCCGCCAGCTGCAGCTCTACGAGGCATTGGGCTACAAGCCGCCGCTCTTTGCCCACCTCCCGATGATCCTGGGGCATGACAAGACCCGTCTCTCCAAGCGGCATGGGGCGACATCGGTCCTCGCCTATCGTGAAATGGGGTTTCTGCCGGATGCCCTTGTCAACTTTCTCGCCCGGATCGGATGGTCTCATGGAGACCAGGAGATCTTCACACGGGATGAGCTGGTGGAAAAATTTTCGTTCGATCATGTCGGCACGTCGGGCGGGGTCTTCAATCAGGAGAAGCTCATCTGGCTGAGCGGCCATTACATCCGGACGACCGATGACAAGACATTGGCCGTCCACCTGATTCCTTTGCTTGAAAGGGATGGCATTCGCGTCGTCCTCGATGATTATTTCTACCGGACGATCGCGCTGAACAAGGAGAGGGCGCGGACACTCCTGGAACTCTCCCAGTTCGTCAAGCCGTTTCTCGCGGAGGAAGTGGAACCGGACGAGGCGGCAAAAAAGTGGCTCTCAAACCTCGGCCCGCTTCAAAATCTTCTGCCGGTCCTGGAGGCGATCCCTTCCTTTGATCAGTTGTCGCTCAAGGGGGAGCTGGAACGGTTCATCAGCGATCAGAAGATCAAACTGAAGGACCTCGCCCAGCCGATCCGCGTTGCATTGACCGGCGCCACCGTCTCCCCCGGCATCTACGAGGTGATGGAGCTTTTGGGAAAAGAGCGGACACTGAAGAGGCTGAAAAAGATCGTCTCATGAGGCGCACCCTTTCGATCCTCCTCCCCCTCTTTCTCCTCCTGCCTCAGGGAGGAGGAGCGGCCGAGGAGGAGTACCTCTCCTATTCCTCCTCTGCTGAAAAATGGCTCTTCCGGGAGCTGCCGCACCACCTGATCGGGGACCTCAAGGAGACCTTCTGGAATCAATCTCACCTGATCGCCCTCGCGGCAGGGATCGGGGCAACAGCGGCACTCCACGAGGCCGATCCCGAGATCCAGGGAAAATTCCATCCGGGTGATCCGATGGGGGGTGCGAAGGATGTCTTTAACATCATGGGGAACAGCCTCGTCCTGGGGGGCTCCACCCTTCTCACCACTGCCGTCACAAAACTGGCTGGCCATGAAAAGGCGGCCTGGACCGCCGGGACGATGCTGGAAGCGCTTTCGCTGAATTACGCCTTCACCTATCTCCTGAAATTTTCGACCCAGAGGAGCCGACCCGATGGCTCCAACGACCTCTCATTCCCTTCGGGTCACGCCTCCGGCACATTTGCATTGGCAACCGTCACAGAGGTCTTCTACGGCCCCCTCTGGGGGATCCCGAGTTATGCCCTTGCGGGGGCGATCGCAATCTCCCGGATCGACGCAAACAAGCATGTTGCCTCGGACACCCTGGCGGGCGCCATTCTGGGAACCGCCATCGGTCTTGGAACCGCCAAATTTCACAAGAAGAAAAAATCGGATCTCTTTGTCGTCCCGTCTGTGGTAGAATCCGGCATGGTCGTTAATCTCGTGAGGCTGTTTTAGATGACACTGAATGAGGAGATGAAGGGGGAGATCTGGCGAAAAATCCTCCATATGGGGGTGATCGTCTTTCTCCCGATCGCCGCCATTTCAAAGGGGCTCCTTGTCTTGCTGATTGCCGGTCTTGCGATCCTCTACCTGACCCACGAGTCGTACGTCCAGGATGGCGGATCGGTACCCGTAGTCACGGCAGCGATCCGGCGGGCCAAGAGACTCCGGGAGAAAAAGATCGCCCACTCCCCTTTTCTGATGGGGATCGGAGTCGTTGTGACGGTCCTGATCTTCCCGCTGAAACCGGCGGCGGCCGGTCTCCTGCAACTGGCATTTGCCGACATGGCAGCAGCGTTAGTCGGGATGATGTGGGGGAGACGAAAGATCTTCTATTCCCAAAATAAGAGCTGGGAAGGAACCGCCGCTTTTTTTGTGATCGCCTTCTTTCTGATGACTCTCCTCTACCCCGTCCCCGCAAGTTTCGTGATCGCCCTGGCGGGGGCGGTGATCGAGTCGCTCCCGTACAAGGATTGGGATAACCTCTTCATCCCGGTCGGAGTTGCCGCAATCGCCTCGTTCTTTTAGTGGAGGCCAGGAAAATTTTTCCAGAAAACATCGGGTTGTCCTCGGTTCGATTCTGCCCTATAGAGATCCGATGGTCGAGACCTATTTGGGTTTTTGGGAGAAACTCTCCAGGCCGGTCATAGGCTTGTCGCCGATGGATGGTGTTACCGACTTTGCCTGCCGCGCCATCATGGCTCTTCATGGAAGACCGGCGGTGATCTTCACCGAGTTCACCACGGTGGAGGGGCTCTTTCACGCCCCGGAAATCATTTTGAGAGATTTTGAATACAGCGAAATAGAACGTCCGATCGTGGCCCAAATTTACGGGTCCAATCCGGAGGACTTTTACCGCGCAGCCCATGTGGTCTGTGAACTCGGTTTCGACGGGATTGATATCAATATGGGATGCCCTTCCAGAACGGTGGTCAGAAATAATTGTGGCGCCAAACTGATTACAGTCCCCGACCTCGCTGTGGAAATCGTCCGGGCGACCCGGCAAGGAGTCACTGACTGGTCCCGTGGCCAGACCCTGGAGGATCTGAAACTCTCTTCAGCACTCACGAACACCGTTTATGAGATGAATAGAAAAAGGGTCGGTTCTCCAAGACCGGCCCCCAGAATGCCGATCCCTTTGTCCATTAAAACAAGGATCGGATACAACACGGTGGTCATTGAATCCTGGATCGAAACACTGCTCTCTGAAAGGCCTGCGGCTATTTCAATCCACGGGCGTACGCTGAAGCAGATGTATCGCGGATCGGCCGACTGGGAGGCGATTGCCAGGGCGAAGGAGCTGGCTCGTCGAACCCCCACGCTGATTCTTGGCAACGGGGATCTCCAGTCCCGAGACCAGGCGATCGACAGGATCAACGCCAGCGGTGTCGATGGGACGTTGATCGGCCGGGGTGCGATCGGCAACCCCTGGATTTTCAAAAACAGGGTTCCGGATCGCGGGCAAAAAATAGAAGTGGCGCTTGAACATGCCCTCTATTTCCGCAAAAACCGCCCTGAATCGGATTGGAACAGCCTCAAAAAACACCTGTTCAGCTATCTTCGTTCCTTCCCGGATGCGGCGGACCTCCGCAGAACCGTCGTCACGATCAGGAGATTTGAGGAACTCGTTCAGATGTTGGAGGCAAAGAGGATTTTGGGTGGTCTTTTTTAGAGCAACCGGTTTCCCAATCCGGCCGATCATTATCATGAGGACCGTACCATGATGAGAATCGGTAGTATTGTCAGGGTCTCCGTACGCCTGTTGGAGGCCGCCGCCCGGTCTGCCCCATTGGCCCTTTTTCGCCCCCCTTCCTTGGCGATACGGGCCATCAGCCCTGTCGGTCAGCGGCGCCTTCACCCCCTCTTCGTCTTGCCCCTACTCCTGAGGTGCCGGTTTGACACATCAGGATTGGAGCTGCCAGGCGGAATTACAGACGGCCCAACCATTTCACATGATGCAAGAGGCCTGCCGGACAACACCACCCCCAGACCCGATGGAGCAGTCACCCCCCCTGATCAATCGACCCCGGATCTGACCTCTCGTGACACGGTACAGAAACCGGACATCGGACCCGACTCCAGACCTGATTCCGGGCCTGAAATACCACCCGACTTGGGTCCGGACCTGGGTCCTGACGCCCCCCCTCCCACCTGCGAGGTTGCGGTCACCCCGATTGAACCGCCGGAGGGTGCGGTTTTCGCACCGGTCAGGACCTATCTACGGGTGACGGGTGGCGAAGCGGCCTCCCTCTTCCGGGTCTGTCACACCCGCCGAGGGGGTGATGAGATTGACGACCCGAATGAATGTCCGAACCCTCAGCTAGTCTCCTCAAATCGGGCGGTGATCGATCGTCTCGTCCCGAATGCCACCTACCTTTGGAAGATCCAGGCCTGCTGTGACTTGGGCGGCCTCCTCTGCGCCGGTTTCGGAGAGATCCGCTCCTTCTCGACCGATGATTCCGTCCGTCTCTGGTTGAGACTCGACGAGGGGGTGACCGAGGGGAGGATCGAAGACGAGGGGTGCGCCACCAGTGGGACCTTTGTCTCTGACTCGAGCGGCTATGGGAACAACGCGGAACTCGTGAACAGTCCCTGCTGGGTCTCGGAGGGACTCGGGGGATCCGGCCTCTCCCTGAACGAAGGGGGATCGGCCGAGGATTTTCTGGAGATTATCGATAGCGACTCGATCGACTCACCTCAGGCGGTGGAGCTCCGGTTCAAACCGAGTCCATCGGGGAGATATTCCCTCCTGGACAAACTGGACGCGGCGATTACAGAAACCCCCGGTTATTTTCTCTTTCTGAATACCTTCGTCGGCGAGCCTCCCCTGTCTGATCCGATCAGCTGGAGCATCAATTCCACCATGGGGGCCTCATTCCCGGTTACGATGGAACCAGACTGGACCTTCCTCGCACTCTCAAGTCAGGCGGGGGCCTATCTCCTCTTTCTGAATGGGGAGACGGTCCTCGACGAAACAGCCGAGGTTGCGATCCCTCGTCCCAACGATATGGATCTCCGAATCGGCGTCAATGTCACGGCCGATATTCTCTACGAATACGCCTCTTCGATCTTTGATGAGGTGATCCTCTATGCAACGCCACAAACCCTTGAAAGGCTCAGAAACAACTACTGTGCAATAGAGACACTCGCAGGTACGACACCTGCCCCCTCTCTTTGTGTAGCAACCCCCTAACCTCTAACCCCTTTGATGATCTCGCGGGTCAGTTCGAAGGTGGTTGAGGAACCGCCCAGATCGGGCGTGAGGGAGGATCGTTTCTTGATGACACGATAAACCGCCCTCCGGATCCGTCCCGCCGCCTCTCTTTCACCCAGAAAATCGAGCATCATCGCGCCGGAGAGTATCAGCGCGATCGGGTTCGCCCTGTTTTTCCCGGCGATGTCCGGCGCCGTCCCATGCACCGCCTCGAAGATCGCCCCCTTCTCGCCGATGTTCGCGGCGGGAACCAATCCGAGTCCCCCGACGAGACCGGCGGCAAGATCCGAGACAATGTCCCCATAGAGATTTTCAAGGAGCAGGATGTCGAACTGGTGCGGCTTTAGAACAAGCTGCAGGCAGGCGTTGTCGACGATCATCTCATTGTATTCGATCTTCGGGAATTTTCTGGCCACCTTTCGGGCACAGTCGAGAAACAGCCCGTCGGAGAGCTTCATGATGTTCGCCTTGTGGATCGCCGTGATCTTCTCTCGGCGATTCCGGGCGGCATAGTCAAACGCAAATTCCGCAATCCGGAGCGACGCCTTGCGGGTAATCACCTTGATCGACTCCACGACTCCCGGCGCCACAAGATGCTCGATCCCCGAATAGAGGTCCTCCGTGTTCTCCCTCAGGATCACGAGGTCGACATTCCTGTATCGGGAGACGATCCCCTCCATCGATTTGGCCGGGCGGACGTTTGCGTAGAGATTCAGGAGCTTCCGGAGGAGGACATTCACGCTCGGAAACCCCTTGCCGACCTCGGTCGCCAGAGGTCCCTTCAACGCGACCTTGTTCTTCCGGATCGACCGGAGGGTCCTCTCCGGCAGCGGCTCCCCTTCCCCCTGAAGCGCCTTCTGGCCTGCGAGGCGCTCTTCCCAAACGACCTTCACACCGGTCGCGACGATCACCTGTTGTGTCGCCCGCGTGATCTCCGGTCCGATCCCGTCGCCGGGGATGAGGGTGATCCGATAGGCCATCACCTTTTTCTACCACAGAAATGGATGCCAAACCAAAGAAAATCAGGGGCGAACGCCCAATTGTTTTTCCAGGTCCTGATAAACGGATTTTCGTGGTCCCACGGCGACCACCTGAACTTTTTCCCGGGCGAGATCGATGGCATAAATGATCCTGAAGGTACCGACCCGACAGCTCCAGAGCCCGGCCAATTCCTCCTGGAGCGGTTTGCCCAGATGGGGATCCTCCCTTAACTCGTGCAAGGCCTCCCTCACCTGACTCTTACGTACTGGAGCCATATGACTGGTCAGGACGCGGGTCTCAGCATCCATATCAAGCTGATAAGCCATTCAGGCGGGCTTGGACTTTCCAAAAATATCGTCAAAGGCATAACGCCGCCCTCCCTTGCGGAGGCGCTCAATCCCCTTTTTGATCTCCTTCATGAACTCCGGATCAGACCGAATCTCCCCGGTCTCCCGCCATCCTTCATAAACAGAGGCAGGGACCATGGCGGCCACCGGACTTCCGTTCTTCGTGATGATGAATTCATCCCCGTTGGCGCTCACACGATCCACCAACCGGTTCAGCTTCATCTTCGCCTCGGACAGGGAAAGGGTCTTTTCCATGGGACCTCCATTCAGGTAGACCCGAATATAGGTCTTTTTTGAAATAGCGTCAAGCGGCTATTTTTTTTACGGAACCACCGACGTCGGACTCATCCCCTCCGGGTGGTTGTTCAGGAGATAATCGATATTGAGGATAAACTCCTCACGCGTGTAACCGGCCATGTCGATCTTCTTCGTATCCATCCGGATCGCATCGACGGGACAGGCCTCCACGCAGAGCCCGCAAAAGACGCAGCGGAGAAGGTTGATGTTGAAGACCTTGGGATTCTTTTCAATCTGAGGATCGGGATTCTCGGTCGCTACGATCTCGATGCAATCGGCCGGGCAGGCGGTCGCGCAAAGCATGCACGAGGTGCAACGGACGGTTCCGTCGGCACGCCTCATCAAGCGGTGCTCGGCACGGTACCCCTCCGGGATCGGCTTCGGCTGGTCCGGGTATTCGTAGGTCGGCATCTTCTCAAACCGGAAGAGGTGTTTGAGGAGATGTCTTATCGTGATCCATAAACCGCTAAGGATCGCGGGGAGATAGAGCGACTCGGCGACCGTCTGTCGCCGCCGCGCAAGGATCTTTACTTTCATTTCCATTTGTGGCTGATAGCTCGCACATCGGACAGTCACAAGTCAATCGGCCTGCCAGCCCAAGCGAATTGACAGGGCAAGGAGAAAAGGAGTAGGTTTTAAAGACAATGGAGAACCTCAAAAAAACACTAAAAGGAATTAAAATTCAATTCCTTATAAAAAGGGAGCCGCACTGTGTCCCCCGGGGGACGCCGATTGAGACGGTGATCCGCCGGATGGAGGAGATGAGGATCGGCAACGCCCTGATCCTCGATGGGGAGAAACTTGCCGGGATCTTTACGGAGAGGGATGTGATGACCCGGGTGGTCGAGCCGGGGATTGACGGGCGAACCCCAATCGAAAAGGTGATGACGGAAAGACCAAAGACCCTGAAGGTGGATGACACCGTTGCCGACGCGATCCGCCTGATGAGCCGAGGGGGATACCGGCATATCCCGATCGTAGACGGCGGGGGGAAGGTCGTTGGAAGCCTGTCGGTCAAGGTCCTGGTCAGCTATCTGGCGGAGCATTTCCCCTGTCAGGTCTACAACCTGCCACCTGATCCCCATCAGATACAACGATCACCGGAGGGTGCATAAGAGGCAGGGTGTAGAGACTGGCGAGAAAGGTCCAGATGCAAGGCAGGCTGAGGAGGCCGACTGAGGCGTACTTGAGTGGTACGCCGCAAGGAGTGCCGACGAAGCCAACGAAGCAGATGGGCCTTTATCGACAGTCTCAGAGAGGAGAATAAAAAGAGTGGTTCAGGAGCCATCAGGTCCAATTCATCATCGAGAGGTAGAGGTCAAGGAAAACGTCGTGATCCGTTTTGCCGGCGATTCCGGCGACGGGATGCAGCTGACCGGGATGCAGTTCACGAGCACGACGGCGGCGATGGGAAACGACCTCTCAACGCTCCCCGATTACCCGGCCGAGATCCGGGCCCCTGCCGGGAGCCTGGCGGGTGTCTCCGGTTTCCAGATCAATTTCTCGTCGCGGGATATCCGGACACCGGGCGACGCCCCGGACGTCCTCGTCGCGATGAACCCGGCGGCGTTGAAGGCAAACCTGAAGGACCTCCGCGAAGGGGGTCTCCTGATCCTGAATCTGGATGCCTTCACCGATCAGAATCTTAAAAAGGCAAACTATTCGGCCAACCCGATTCAAGACGGATCACTCTCGAAGTACCAGCTCTACCAGCTCCCGATCTCGACACTCAACGCAAATGCGCTGAAGGAGACAACCCTCTCCAAAAAGGAGATCGACCGGTGCAAAAACTTCTTCGCCTTGGGACTGATGTTCTGGCTATACGATCGCCCGCTTGATCTGACCCTCTCCTGGATCTCCGAAAAATTCAGGAAGAACCCGGAGGTGGTGAAGGCAAACTCGCTCGCCTTGAAGTCCGGCTTTCATTTCGGAGAGACCGCGGAGATCTTTAAAAGGCATTACCGCGTCGCAAAGGCCAAGCTGGCGCCGGGCCGTTATCGAAACATCACCGGGAACGAGGCGACAGCCCTCGGTTTTATCGCCGCGTCCCAGCTCGCCGGAAAACCGCTGATCTATGCGAGTTATCCGATTACGCCGGCCTCCGATATCCTGCACGAACTCTCACGCCACAAGAATTACGACGTCCGGACCTTGCAGGTGGAGGATGAGATCGCCGCGATCGGTGCCGCGATCGGCGCCTCGTTTGCGGGAGGGCTCGCGTTGACCGGCTCGAGCGGCCCCGGCCTCGCCCTGAAGGGGGAGGCGATCAACCTCGGTGTGATGGCGGAGTTGCCGGTTGTGATTATTGATGTCCAGAGAGGGGGCCCTTCCACAGGCCTCCCGACCAAGACCGAACAGGCCGACCTGCTGCAGGCGCTCTTCGGGCGGAACTCGGAGAGCCCGATTGCGGTCGTCGCGCCGGCAACACCGTCCGACTGTTTCACGATGGCGATCGAGGCGTTCCGTCTCGCGGTAAAATTCATGACCCCGGTCATCTATCTCTCCGACGGCTATCTCGGTAACGGCTCAGAGCCCTGGCTGATCCCCGACCCGGCTTGCCTCCCGCGGATCGAAATCCGTCACCCGGCCAACCCGGACGGTTTCTTCCCGTACCTCCGGGATGACAAGACGCTCGCGCGGCCCTGGGCGGTCCCCGGAACCCCCGGGCTCGAACACCGGATCGGCGGGCTGGAGAAAGAGAATGTGACAGGCAACGTCAGTTATGACCCCAAGAACCACGAGCTGATGGTGAACCTCCGGGCCGAAAAGATCGCCCGGATCGCGACCGATATCCCCCCCGCTGCCGTTTTTGGTGAACCGGAGGGGGAGATCCTCGTCGTCGGATGGGGGGGGACCTATGGGGCGATCACCTCGGCGGTGGAGACCCTTCAGAAGAGGGGGGTCTCTGTCTCGTCGCTCCATCTCCGTTATCTGAATCCGATGCCGGCAAACCTGGGCGAGATCCTGGAGCGATTCGACACAATCCTCGTCCCGGAGCTCAATCTCGGGCAACTCTCCCTGCTCCTCCGGGCCCGTTTCCTGATCGATGCGAAGACCCTTTCGAAGGTCCAGGGTCAGCCCTTTACGATTGAAGAGATCATTCAGGGTATCCAGAAACATTTAAAGAAAGACGAGGTGTCCCGATGGCAGCCGAAGACTCTAGCCTCCCCAAGCTGACGCGAAAGGATTTCATCTCGGACCAGGATGTCCGGTGGTGCCCCGGTTGCGGCGATTATGCGATCCTCGCCCAGGTCCAGAAGGTGCTGGCCGACCTCGGCCTCCCGCGGGAGAAATATGTCTTTGTCTCCGGGATCGGCTGTTCGTCACGACTCCCCTACTATGTGAATACCTACGGGTTCCATACGATCCACGGGCGGGCCCCGGCGATTGCAACCGGCATCAAGGCGTACCGGCCGGACCTCTCCGTCTGGGTCGTTACGGGGGACGGCGACGGCCTCTCGATCGGCGGGAATCACCTTCTCCATGCCCTCCGGAGGAATGTCGATATGAAGATCCTGCTCTTCAACAACCGGATCTACGGGCTGACGAAGGGCCAGTATTCCCCCACATCGGAGTTGGGGAAGAAGACGAAGTCGAGCCCGATGGGGACGGTCGACTACCCGCTCAATCCGATCTCATTTGCCCTCGGTGCCGAAGGGACCTTTATCGCGAGGACAATCGATTCGGACACCCAACACCTCGCGCAGACCCTCCTGAGGGCCGGACAACACAAAGGGACCTCCCTCATCGAGATCTTCCAGAACTGCGTAATCTTTAATGACGAGGCGTTTCATGAGGTGACAGAACGGGAGATCCGGCCTGAACACATGCTGGTCCTGGAACAGGGAAAGCCGCTGATCTTTGGAAAGAACCGGGACAAGGGGATCCGACTGAATGGATCCAATCTCGAAGTGGTCTCTTTCACACCGGGGGACGAGCCGAAGGATCTTGTTGTTCATGACGAGACGAACCCGAATCCGGCCTATGCCTTTCTCCTTTCCCGTATGGAGCTGCCGCAGTTCCCGGTGCCGGTCGGCGTCTTCCGAGCCGTGCAAAAGACCCCCTATGAAACCCTTTTGGAGGAACAGATCAAGGCCTCGGAGAAGGCCCTCGGTCGCGGGGAGCTGAAGGCACTCCTGAATGCGGGAGAAACCTGGACGGTCACATGAGATGCCCCTGTTGCGGTTTTGAAAACATCTCCGGTTCCGACGAATGTGAGTCGTGCCTGGAGAACCTCTCTTCGATCGACGGGGTCGTCCCGACAGGCCGTGTGACGAAGAGCCTGATGGAGGACCCGATCGCCAAGCTGGAACCGAGGGATGGGATCTGGGTGAGACGCGACGCCTCTGTCCTCGACGCGGTCCGTGAGATGAACCGGAACAAGGTCGGTTGTGTCTTTGTCGGCAAGGAGCGGCTCGAGGGGATCCTGACCGAGCGCGATGTCGTCTTCAAGGTCCTGGCCAAGGGGAAAAAACCGGCCGATCTCCCGGTCCATTCGGTCATGACCGCTTCTCCGACGACCCTGGATGACGATGACAGCCTCGCCTATGCCCTGAATGCGATGTCGGTTGGCGGGTTCCGCCATGTCCCGATCCTCCGGCAGGGGAAACCGACCGGGGTCATCTCTGTCCGCGATATCCTGAATTACCTCGCGAAGTTGTTTTCATAAGACTCAGTATAGACATCCTTTTAAAAATCGAATAGTTTCCAAGCATCTTGGTGACTCTGCGACCACTGAAAAGAGGGAGTCTGATCGGGATCGCCGCGCCGGCCGGCCCCTTTGACCGCCGGAGGTTCCGGAAAGGGGTCTTGAACCTCCAGAGGGCCGGTTTCCGGACAAGAAACCATTCCGATATTTTCTCGCGCGACCGGTATCTGGCCGGAAGCGACTCGCGCCGGTCACGGGAGCTGAACGACCTCCTGGCCGATCCGAAGGTCGAGGCGGTCCTGTTTGCCCGGGGGGGGTTCGGGACCCAGCGCCTCCTTCCGACATTGAAACGGTTTCGGCCAAAGGTGATTGTCGGCTTGAGCGATCTGACCGCCCTCCTCGCGACTCTCTGGAAAAAATATCGCCTCCCGACCCTCTACGGACCGATGATCGCAACCCAGCTGATCCACCCGGCGACCACCCGGCGCCTGACCCGGATCCTGACGACACGCGGTGCACTCGAACGCCAGTTGCTCGTCGCAAAAAGGGTCTTCCAACCCGGCAACGCCCGCGGGAGACTGGTGGGGGGATGCCTCTCTCTGATTGTCTCACTGATCGGAACCCCGTGGGATCTGGAGACAGCGGGTTCGATTCTCTTTCTTGAGGATGTCGATGAGCCCCCCTATAAAATCGACCGCCTGATGACCCAGATGGAACAGGCGGGAAAGCTGAAAGGGGTTAAGGGGATCGTCTTCGGGACATTCCGATTGAGGAAAAACCACTTTCCCCGTGAGATTGAAAAAGTGCTGAGTGAGAGGCTTAAAGATTTTCGGGGTCCGGTCCTGTGGGGTCTCCGGTTCGGTCATTGCCCGAACCCGCTGATCCTCCCGATCGGCGGGATCGGCCGGATCCGAAAAAACAGGCTCGTGATCGAAAGGGGGATCTTTTCATGAGACGGTTCGAAGAGGAGATCCTGAAGGCGATCGAACAGGGATCTTTTCCCGCCGCATCGCTCCTTGTCGCAAAAAAGGGGGAGGTCCTTTACCGGAACACCTTGGGACACGCCGCCCTCCTCCCTGAAAAGGAGCCGGCGACAGAGGGGACCCTCTTTGACATCGCCTCACTGACCAAGCCGGTGGCGGCCACACCGCTCGCCCTGCTCGCGCGGAAAGAGGGAAAGATCACACTCGACACCACGATCACACGAAAGATCCCGCAGTTTGTCTCGGAAGAGAAGGAACGGATCACCGCCCGCCACCTTCTCAAACATACCTCCGGCCTGCCGGCCTGGCGTCCCTACTATGAGGAGATCCGGTCGGTTTGCCCTGACCTCTGGGGGAAACGCGAATGCCGCTCGGTCTATCTTGAGAAGATCTCACAGGAGTCGCTGGAGGTCCCGATCGCCTACCAGAGGATTTACAGTGATCTGGGGTTCATGCTCCTCGGATTTTTTCTGGAAGAGGCGATGGGGGGGACCATCGATCAGCTCTTTCAGGAAAAGATCGCCGGTCCCCTCTCCCTTTCCAATACCTTCTATATCCCGAATGATCATCCCCCGGAGTCCCGCTCCCCCTTTGCCGCCACGGAAAACTCCCCGGTTCGGGGGAGGATCCTTCGGGGGGAGGTGGATGATGAAAACGCCTATGCCCTTGGCGGTGTCGCGGGGCACGCCGGACTTTTTTCAACCGCGGAGGACCTCCACAGATTCCTGAGCGAATGGGAAAAAGGCTTCCGAAACGAAAGCCCCATTTTCCCCCAGGACCTCGTCCAGGACTTTACCGGCCCGAAGGCAAAATTCAAATTGGGGTGGGATACCCCCTCCTCACCGGAATCGCAGGCTGGAAAATATTTTTCCCGGAATGCGATCGGCCACCTGGGGTTTACCGGCTGCTCCTTTTGGGTCGATCTGGAGCAGGAATTCCACGTGATCCTCTTGACGAACCGGGTCCACCCCTCGGCTGAGAACGAGGCGATCAAACTATTCCGGCCGATGATCCATGACCTGATCTATGAGGAGATAATCCGGTCATGAAGGAGAGGATCCATCTGGTCGCCACCTGCGGGATGGGGATGGGTTCCCTCGCAGGGCTTCTCAAGGAATCCGGGTTTGAGGTGTCCGGGTCCGACCAGAACATCTACCCCCCGATGAGTACCCAGCTCGAGGCGATCGGGGTCGCCTTGAAGGTCGGCTTCAGACCGGAGAATATCGATCCGCCCCCCGACCGTGTCGTGATCGGAAACGCCGTATCGAAGGGCAATCCTGAGGTTCAAGCGGTGCTTCAGCAGAAGATCCCCTGCCTCTCGATGCCGGAGGCGCTTTATCAATTATTCCTGAAGGGGCGCACCCCCATGGTCGTCGCCGGGACCCATGGGAAGACGACAACCACCGCCTTGCTCGCCTGGCTCCTGGAGAAGACCGGACACTCCCCCGGACTCTTTGCCGGCGGTGTCTTGAAGAATCTTGGCAAATCGTATCAAAAAGGGGCCGGCCCCTATTTTGTCGTCGAGGGGGATGAGTACGACACCGCCTTTTTTGACAAGGGGCCGAAATTTCTTCACTACCATCCTGAATTTCTCATCTTAAATCCGATCGAGTTCGACCACGCCGACATCTACCGCGACCTCCCCCACCTGATGACCTCGTTTGAACACCTCGCCGATTCGATCCCGACCTCCGGTTTTGTCGCGGCGCAAGGAAGGAACGAAAATGTCCGCCAGCTCCTCCCCCGTTTCTCCTGCCGGAAGATGACCTTTGGCCTGTCACCGGAGGCCGACCTCTCGGCGGATCAGATCTCGTTGGAGGGGGAGACCTCCTTTCGTCTCTTGAGAAACGGAAAACCGCTCCTCCGTCTTCGAAGCCCGCTGTTCGGAAGACACAACATCGAAAATCTGCTGGGCATCCTTGCGATCCTTCTGGAGATCGGGATCCGGCCCGAAGAGATCCAGGGTCCGCTCCTCGAATTTGAAGGGGTCAAGAGGAGGCAGGAGTTAATCGGCCATTTTCACGACATCGTTCTCCTTGATGACTTTGCTCATCACCCGACCGCAATCCACGAAACCCTGCTGGCGATCCGGGGCCGATTCCCGAAGAGGCGGCTCTGGGCACTCTTTGAACCGCGTTCCCAGACGACCCGGCGCCGTTTTTTCCAGGAGCAGTTCCCGGCCGCCTTCGGGCCGGCGGACTGCGTGCTGATCGCACCGGTCTACCTCCCGGAAAAGATCCCGCCGGGCGAGCTCCTCGATCCGGGATGGATCGCCGAAAAATTGAGAGAGGAAGGGAAACAGGCGGTCGCCTGCCGGTCGTTCGATGACCTCCACGACTCCTTGATGAAGGAGGTCACGGCAGGAGATATCGTCTGCTTTATGTCAAACGGCAATTTTGGGGGGATGATCCAAAAGATCACCGACGCACTCGCCGGAAGACGATGCCCGTGAGAAGAAGGCGCTTCTTCAGAACCGTCCTGACACTCTTGATCCTCGTCGTCCTCCCGACGATCCTCACGCATTCCTCCGCCCTCCACAGGGCGTTGCTCACCACCCTGGCACGGACCGCCGGCGCCTCAATCCGGTTCGACAAGAGCCGCCTCTCCTTTTTGATAGGCAGAATCCGGCTGGAAAAGGTCACGGTCACCCACAAGGCCTTTCAGTTTCAGTCAGAGGCACTCTCCCTCTCCGTGAGTCCCCTCTCCCTCTTTCGGGGGCAGCTGATCCTCTCTCACCTCTTTCTGGATCATCCCGTTCTCACGCTTCCTGAAGCGGTCGCTGGACCGGTCGAGACCCAGCGGGACCGGGAGTGGCTCAAAATGATCTTTGCCCGTTTTGAAAAATCCCTCCTGCTTCGGAACCTGATCCTGGAAGAGGCGGAATTCAAGTTTTTCAAGGTCATTCTGCCGGAGGGGGCTAGCCCCGTGGGGGTTAGCCCCGTGGGGGTTAGCCCCGATGGGGTCCGCCCCGTTAGGGAACCGATCACCGGCGATCAGGTCATCCTTTCCCTGAAACCGACCTTCCGGAGAAAAATTGAAGGGAGGCTTCTGGCAAAGAACGTCAATCGCGGGAGGCAGGTCCTGGAATCCCTGGAATCGACCTTCTCCCTCTCCCCTTCCGGTCTCAACATCAGGAAGTTCCGCTGTGTGAAGGGGGGAGTCCAGTTGATCGCCTCCGGCGAGTGGAAGGGGAGTCTGGAGGAAGGGGCCTTGAACGTTACCGTCGAGTTGCTCCTCCCGGAATACCTGAACGATCCGATCCGAACGACGATGATGGCTAAGGTCAAGAGGAAGGTGGCCCGGATCGAGTCACTGGATGCCCAATTCGGTCAGGCGACCTTCAAAGGTCAGGGGATCCTGAATGGGGGGGCCTATGCGCTCCGTTTCAAGGCCTCTTCCCTCCCGGTCGAGTCTATTTTCGGAAAACTCAAGAGTGTGGTCCTCTCCCCCGCACGGGGGGTCGCAGAGGTCGAGGGGATGGCCGAGGGGGTCCTCCCTCAGATCAGGATTCGGGCCTCGGCAACGATCTCTAATTTTCGACATAATTCTCTGACTGCAGATGAGCTCCTCGGGGATCTTCGGCTCGATTGGCCCCTCTTCAGTTTCGGAGGAAAGGTCCGAACCAAAAAAGGGGGGCCCGACAACGGAGATTTTCAGGGATCGGTCTCATTCGAACGCCGTGCCGGCGCGGAGAAGCTCCTCACCTATCCCGGGAAGATCGAGGTGAGTCTTGAAGAGGCCCCACTCTCCGAATTTGTCCCCTCCTTCGGGGTCGAGGGATTGCTGTCGGGTGCCCTCCACCTGACCGGTCAGGGGGTCTCGGTCGAGGGGAAGGGGGAGGCGGAGGTCAGGAAGGGAAAGGTCGGCATCCTCGATATCGAGCGACTGGCAACGCGCCTGAAGATCGATCCGGGGGGAAACGTCGTCTTTGAAGGGACCCAGCTGGAATTGCCGAATCTGGAACCGATCTACCTTTCTCAACCGATCGATCTTGTCCCGCAGGGGAACCGGTTCGATTTTTCCGGGGCGCCGTCTCCCCAGATACGGATCGAGGGCTCCTACCACTCCGAGATCAAGCAGTGGGAATTCAAGAGGCTGGAGGTCCGATCCGGAAAGGGGCTCCTCGTCGCCTCAGGGACAGTGAGCGATCTCTTCAATGTAAAAATCAAGGGCCCCTGGGACCTCTCAGGCCTGAGGGCATTCCGGGAGCTGGTCGGCGAGGCGGACGGATATGCCCAGGTGGATCTCCACCTGACCGGCCTGTTCAAGAATCCGGAGGTGAGGGGAAAGATGGAGGTTAGGAATGCGGTCCTTGAGCTCCGGAGCGTTGGAGAAATCCTCTCCGATATCGCGGGAGAACTCCTCTTCAAGGGACATCTCGTGCATCAAAGGGTCTCGGGCCGATTGGGAAACGGCTCCTTCGCCTCGGAGGGGGAGACCGAATTCGCCTTTCTGCAACCGACAGCGGTTGACCTGAAGATCCGTGGAGAGGGGATCCCGTTTCGTTACCGGCGGGACTTTAACCTCCAGCTTTCAGGGGCGGTTGGCGTAAAGGGGCCCGTTTCGGCCCCGCACCTTTCCGGAGAGATCGAGATTGTGGAGGGACGGTACAGACGCCCTTTTGTGATCCAGGAATTCGTCCTGAAGCCTCTTGCCAACAAGAACGAGGGAGAGGAACGGGGCTCCCTCCCTCCGGCGACGAGACTCGACCTGAAGGTCACAAGCGCCGGAGAGCTGGAGATCAAGAATAACGTCGCCCAGATCTACCTCTCTTGCGATTTGGCATTGGGGGGAACCATCGGCTCACCCCATATTGAAGGGGCGATGAGCCTCCTGGAGGGAAAGATCCGCTACCTGAATTCCGACTTCACCCTTGTGGAGGGGAGGATGGAATTTGCCGACCCAACCCGATCCGAGCCCCACTTTCTCCTCAGGGGGGAACAGGAGATCCCTCCCGACTATCTGGTCACGATGAAGGTTGAGGGATATTTGAGCAATCTGGAGATCACGCTGACGAGCGTCCCCTCGCGCGATCCGGATGACATCCTCTCGCTGATCGCCTTCGGCAAGACCCGCGATGAGCTGGAGAGGAGCGGCGGTCTCGGCTCTCGTCTGGGTCAGCAGATCGCCTGGCAAACGGCATCGCAGCCGATTGAGGAGATACTGGAGGGGCTGGTGCCGAAGATCGTCCCGATCGATGTGAGTCTCGCCCCTTCCGCGTCGGGGAGTGTCTCGGGTGGCAGGCTCTCGGTTGGCGGAACGGTCACCGACCGCCTAAGCTTTGAACTGAAGACCGACTTTGCCCCGGATACAGCCGAGAGGACGTTCCAGGCGAACTACTACCTGACCGATCGGGTCCTCCTGAAGGGGATTCGGACCCGTTCCCTCGGGTTGTCGCCACGATATCAGTTTAACCTGTCGCTCCGTTTTCAGGTCCGATGATGAGATACTATCTTATTCTTACTTTCCTCCTCCTCTCCTTGACGCTCCAGGCGGCACCGATCGTCCGGATTGAACTCCAAAACAGAAGCTCCGTCCCCTCCGAGCAGATCCGCCAGATCCTGACATTCAAGGAGGGGGATCCGTTTGAAGAGGGGGCGCTGAAGGTTTCGGAGGATTTTTTCCGAAAATGGGGAAGATTCCGCGAGATCTCTCTCACAACCCAGAAGACCCGGCCGGGTGTCGTTGTGACCGTCAGCCTCCAGGAGGGATGGATTGTGAAGGATGTCCATATCTCGGGAAATTACCCGTTCCTGTCGAGGACCCTTCATCGGAGGATCTCGATACGCCCCGGCGATTTCTTTGACGAGAAGTTTGCGAAGGAGCAGATGGCAAAACTGGAAGGGTTCTACGAGCGGGAAGGGTACTTTGACACAAAGGTCTCCCTTGATATCAAAAAGGACGAGGAAAAGGGGCAGGTCACCCTCTATTACAGAATCCTTAAGGGAAAACGTTACCGCTTGGGGAAGATCGGAGTAGAAGGTACTTCCATTTTCCCCCGTGGCTATTTCATATCGGCTGTGAACCCCCTCCTCTCTTACCGGCCGGCCGCTATCCGGCAGGCGCTGGAAGAGGTCCGCAGGGACTATCACAAGAAGGGGTATCTGCAGGCGCGGATCCGTCTTGCCGACGTCGTCCGGGATGACCCCTTGAGAAAGGTTCATTTTAATCTGGAGATCCGTGAGGGGCCGAAGACGATCCTCGCCCTTCGCGGCAACCGCCGGGTCGCCTCAAAAAATCTCAAAAAGGTGATCCCGGTTCTGACCGATCATGACCCGAGCCTGACCGGGATTGAGGAAAGTATCCGGGCGATCCGGCGCTATTACAAGGACCGGGGATTTCAAAACACGATAGTATCGGCCAAGAAAAGACCGCTCCCCTCAACGGGGCAAGGCCCTGGAGAGGTCCTGATCCAGTTTGAAATCCAGGAGGGGAGCCGGTCGCTCGTAAAAAAGGTTGAGATACTGGGGAATCAAGAGCTCTCCGATCGAAAGATCAAGAAGGGGCTTTCAACACGGGAAAACCGGATCTTCAAGCCGGGATACCTCCGGCCGGAAACGGTCGAGGAGGATCGGCAAAGGATCCCGGAGATCTATGCGAGCCACGGTTTTTACAAGGTTCCAGCAGCGGATTCATCGGTCAGGTTGTCGCGATTCGAGGATCAGGCGGAGATCCGTTTTTCCGTGGAGGAAAACGGCGGCACACAGGTCGGAGAAATTCTTTTTGAGGGGAACAGACACTTCCCAGCCAAAAAATTGAGGGACCTTCTGAAGATGGAGAAGGGCAACTTCATAACCGAGGAGAGAGTCCTGCAAGACCTCAAGTCCCTTGAATCATTTTATCATGACGAGGGGTATCTCTATGCCGTGGCGAAACCGGTTTGGGCCAAAGAACCGGGGCCGGTGATACTGACCTACCAGATTGACGAGGGACCGTCGGTTACCGTTGGAGAAATCCTGATAGTCGGCAACCGGAGGACAAGGGCCCCTTCAATAAAAAGGGCGCTCCCCCTGAAGGAAGGACGGCCCTTTACCCTGAAAAAGATGCTGAAGGGGGAGTCGGGTCTCCGCCGGATGGGGGTCTTTCGATCGGTGGAGATCGAGCCGCTTGGCTACCATGAAAAAAGGGATCGCATCCATCTCCTGGTCAGGCTGGAGGAGAATCCGGTCACCTTTATCGATCTGGAGGCGACCTACGACACCGATGACAAGTTCACCGGCGGGACATCGCTTCAGTTGAACAATCTTTTCGGTTACGCCAAGCGGGGGGCGCTCAAACTGACCGGGGGGCAGGATGTCCAGAAGGGGGAGATCTCCTTTACCGACCCCCGCCTTCTGGGGGTCGGGCTCGAGTTGACGACGAGCGGACTGGTCGAGTCCGAACAGAGGCCCGGCTTTGACGCGACGGATGTCGGAGGAAAATTTTCACTTCTCCGTGAATTCTCGCCCCGGATGGCGCTCCTCGGAAAATACCGGCTGACACGGACATTCTTTCAGGGGGTCAATAACTCTGACGAGGCGACTGAAAGGGATCATACCAATTCAACGATCGGGGCCTCGTTGAGCTACGACGGCCGTGATCAGTTCGCGGATCCGCACCAGGGATTCACCTCGCTTGTCGGTCTCGATCTCTCAAACAAGCTCATCGCCTCCGGGATCAATTTTCTCCGCCCCGTGGTCTCATTTGCCCACTTTGAATCGCCGGTTCCGCGGGTCACCTTTTACAATTATCTGAGGATCGAGGGGATCCAGATCTTTGGCACGGACATACTGACACGGGACTTAAGGCTCTTCCTCGGGGGTGACTACTCGATCCGCGGCTTTGATCAGGACGGGGTCGGACCGAGGGATAGTGACGGATCGCCGGCCGGCGGGCAGCTTCTCCTCCTTTACACCTTTGAGGGACAAGTGAAAATCAAAGGGAATCTCAAATTCGCCGCCTTCCTGGATAGCGGGAGCCTGACGAACAACTTCTCGCAGGTCGGTCTCGACTCCTGGCGTCACTCGGCCGGTGGAGGGCTCCGGTACGTGACCCCGATCGGCCCGCTTCGCCTGGATTATGGCGTCAAGCTGGACAAGCAGGCGGGCGAGTCGCGAAGTCGATTGCACTTCGCCTTCGGATTCGCATTCTAACAAAAAACCCCACCCCCCTTTCGGGAGGTGGGGCTTTTTCCCGCACAAGAAACCGCAACTAGAAGTTGTACGCAAACGTACCGGCAAGACCGAGGTTCTGACCGGTTGCCCCATTCGCAGCCACGGAAGGATTGGTCAGGTCAAAACGCCCCTCCAGTCCAAACCGGCATCCGTCGGCGATCGCATAACCTGCCGCAACGGCAAAGTCATGTCTCACACCGCCGTTCGTGAGCGCACCCCCGAGTCCCGGAGCGAACTCGTTGTTCGCTGCCGCAACGGTCGATCCGCCAGGACCTGCCACCACATCGGCATCCAGATCCCAGGTGAATCCGTATCGGAGGGTCCCATCCCACACATCACTGAAGGAGTAGGTCCCCTGCAGTGTCCCGGCAATATGCTGGCCGTTGTCGGTCGCCGCGGTCGTCGCATTGTCCTGACGATAGGCTCCCTCAACACCGACCCGGAACGCCTCGGTCGCCGCATGGCTGACCGCGAGGTCGCCCAGCATCGACCAGTGCTTCTTCAGACCGCCACCGGCCGTGGTGTCTTCAGGACCTCCGGCACCGGAGAACTTGAACCAACTCTCATCCCCTTCTTCACCCCAGGTATAGACCGCGTTGAACCCGAGTGACGGGATCGCGGAGGTCACGCCGGGGGCGTTGTCAGCAAGCGAGTTCACGGCATACATCTCCCATCGGAACTGATCGGTCCAGTCATACCCCATCCGGACACCGGTCAGGTTGTGAGGCAGGAGGAGCCGATGCGTGGATGAGAACGAGACCGTGGAAAGCTCGTTCCGGTCGATCGGGTCCAACCCGATCCCGGAATTGAAACGGCCTGCCAGAAACTCCCAGCCATTGCCGGCCGGGACGTTCGCCGTCACATATGCCTGCTCAATCAGAAGGTCACCGGTTCCACCACCGATAGCGACCGCCCGTCCGGGTGTCGCCGCGACCCCTGAGAACGGAAAGAAGTCGAGATCGGCGCGGAATCGGAGGTTCTCGCCAAAGCTCTTGGCGAGGTCGATCTCCACCTGATCGACAAAGAAGCCGAACTGCTCGGCCCCCAGAACGGCCGGGACCACCAGACCGTCTGCCATGACGCCGGCAGTCGTATCGAGGTAGCGTCCCGCCCGTGCCCGTTGAACGCCCGTGACCTGAACGATGTTGCCGGAGATTTCAAGCATCCCGCCTTCTTCCGCTTGAACCGGCTGCCAGGCCACAAGACCCGCAACGGCGATGACACTTGCGAGTATCGTGATTTTTCTCATTGTTCCTCTCCTTTAATATTTGGTTAACAAACTGTTTCAGCTTCTCTTTAAAGCGGACTCAAAAAAACCGATAGACGAACGCCTCACCTCCCTTCCTCGATATAAATAATGTCCGCCTTAACCCCAAAGCCCTGACTGATGACGCGAATTTTATTCAAAAGCGGGGCCTTGTCAATGAAATGTTGTTTTCACACCTCCACAATCGCCTCCGCCTCAACCGAGGCGCCAAGCGGGAGCTCGGAGACGCCGACTGAGACCCTCGTCGGCCGTCCTTTTTCTCCAAAGACCTCTACGAGGAGGTCGGTCGCCCCATCCATCACCTTCGCCTGATCCTCAAACCCCGGCGCCGAGGCGACATAGCCGGTAATCCGCACGAACCTTTTGACGCGGTCCAGTTTCCCCAGCTCCTGTTTCAGGACGGCAAGGATATTGATGACGCAGGCCCTCGCGGCCCGCCTCGCCGTCTCCAGATTCAGATCGCCACCGACTGGGCCCCGGAACGCGATCCGCCCCTCCACCTTGGGGAGTTGACCGGAAACGAAGAGGAGATTCCCGACGCGACAGGCCGGGAGATAGTTCCCGACCGGCTGGACCTCCGGGAGGGTGATTTGAAGTTCCTTGAGACGATCCTCAATCGCCATATGAATCCCCCTTACCTTTTGACAAGGGTCATGATCAGCAGGAACGGCTCCTTGCGGATCTGATCGAAAACCTTTTTCTCGTCAAAAAATTTTTTGAACGCATTATCGAAAAAGAGCTCATGAACCTCTTCAATGGCAAGACCGGCCGATTCAAAGACCCGCCAGTACCTCTCAAATCCGGCCGGCAACCCCTCCTCCATCACCGGATTCTTGCGCCCCTCCTCGCGGCTCATCGGACTGAACGGGTGAAGGCCGGTGAGGAGCGTGGTCCCCTCCGGCCGGAGGACGCGGCCAACCTCCCTCAACAAGGCCGACTGTTCCCGGGCGACCGCGGGGAGGCGGCAGAGGACCCAATCGCACGAGCGGCTCTGCAGGGGGAGTGAATCCCAGCGACACCGGATCGTGAACCCCTCGGTCGCCCCGATCTGAATCGCCAGGAGAGGCCCCTTGGCCCTGAGGAGGGAAACAAGAGGTTTCAATCTCGGAGAGACCTCCAGTGAGACGCGTCCCTTCAGATCCGGAAGTCGCGAGGCGATCTCCGTTGTCTCCACCTGATTCACGATCTCCCAGAAGCGTGCTGCCGGCAGAGAGAGGATGGTCTCCCCCTTTTTTCGTCCCCTGCCGAACAGACCCAAAAAACCGGCCATCCCTCCCTTTTAAATTGTGGCGGCGATAATTCAATAAAAATAGAGGGCGGGTGAACTTGATGTTGACTTCCGGAAAACCCTCAAGCTACTGGAGTGTTGGAATGCAAATAGCCGTCAGAGATCCAGGGAAGAGTGACCTTAAATATGACCTCCTCGTCTCCGGTATCAGAAGGAGGGGAGATCATTCCCCGCCCCTTGAGGGGGTCCTCTCGATACTGGACAAGCAGCACTCAGGCTGGATCTCAAAGACAATCCGGCGGGAGGATTTCAAGGGGAAGAAGGGGGAGACGAGGCTTCTTTCCCTCCCGGCGGTTTCCGGAAACCTTTTGATCGTCGGGCTTGGCGATCGGCCGGATCCCGACATGATCAGGCGGCTCGGCGCCCTCGCGGTCCGGCAGGGGAACAAGGTCCGGGCCGAAAAGATCGGCATCGAGGCGCCAAAAATAAGCCCCACCTCGCCGGTTCAACTCCTGACTGAGGGGGTCACCCTTGGAAACTACAGCTTTGACCGCTACAAGTCGTCGGAGAACCTTTCAAAGAAGACGGTCTCACACGTTGACCTTCTGATCTCCCGTCAGCGGGATGTGGAACGGGAGATCCTGATCGGACGGCTCTCCGGGGAGGCGACGAACTTCGCCCGGGATCTGATCAATATCCCGGCCTCGGAGATGACCCCCCGCCGGATGGGAGAGGAGGCAAAAAAGATAGCGAAACAACCCCGCCTCTCTCTAAAACTCCTCGATCGCCGCGCCTGTGAGAAGATCGGAATGGGGGCGTTTCTGGCGGTGGCCCGCGGGAGTGTCGAGCCCCCCTGTTTCATCCATCTGATCTATCGCCCTGCAGGAAAACCTCAGGGGAGGATCGCGCTTGTCGGAAAGGGGATCACCTTCGACAGCGGCGGTCTCTCCCTGAAGACCGCCCAGGGGATGGAGACGATGAAGGATGATATGAGCGGCGCCGCAACGGTCCTGGCGATCTTCCGCGCCTTGCCGGAGCTCCAGGTCCCTTACGAGGTGCACGGGATCGCAGCGGTCACCGAGAATATGCCGTCGGGGAGCGCCGACAAGCCGGGGGATGTGGCAAAGACCCTCTGCGGGAAGACGATCGAAATCCTGAACACCGATGCGGAGGGGCGGCTCACCCTTGCGGATGCGATCCCGTACGCGATACGCCAGAAACCGGACCTCGTGATCGATCTGGCGACACTGACCGGCGCCTGTGTCGTTGCCCTGGGGGAGCTCTGCTCCGGGGTCATGGGGAACGATCAAAGGCTGATCGATCGCCTGATCGCCTCGGGGAGGGTTGCCGGGGAAAAGATCTGGCAACTCCCCTTGATCGAGGAATACAAGGAGGAGATCAAGAGCAGCGTCGCCGACCTGAAAAACGTCGGGGGGAAGGGGGGGGGGACGATTACCGCAGGGCTCTTTCTGCAGGAGTTTGTAACCCCGAAGGTCCCCTGGGCCCATATTGATATTGCCGGCCCCTCCTGGACAGAGAAAGAGACAGACCTCTGCCCGCGCGGCGGGACCGGCGTCCTGGTGCGAACCCTGATCCATTTCCTCCTCGAAAAAAAGATCCGTCTATCAAGATCAGGAATGGCGAGGCCTTAATGAGGGTTTTTCAATTTTCACGCCTCGACCCACAGAGATCACTTGAAAAAAATGATTCCGCTCCGCGACCGGTCGGTCGGAACTTCCACAGGATTGACGCGCCGCATTTCCCGGAAGGGTCCTTGACGTACAACATCTAGTCCTTTAACATCTCCCCATCTACAATATCCTGTCTATAAGCTGTGGAGAGGTTGTTGATAGTGTGTGACAAATTTAACAGGCTGTTGAGAAAGATCCCAGATGCAAGGCGCCCGCGAGAGCACGACTGAGACGTACTGTGATGTACGTCGCAAGGAGGGATCGAGCGGGCAACGCCGCAGATGGGCCTTTGTCAACAGCCTTAAGGAGGGGGTATGAAGGCGGCAGCTCGAAAGAAGGTCCTCGGAGTAGAGGGTGTCAGGCTGTCCCGGCGCTTTACGGAGGCGGGGAGGGATCCGTTCGAACAGGTCGAATGGACCCAAAAGACATCTGTGATCAAGGAGCCGGACGGGACGATTGTCTTTGAGATGCAGGAGGTGGAGGTCCCCCGGTTCTGGTCCCAGCTGGCGACCGACATCGTGGCACAAAAGTATTTCCGAAAGGCGGGGGTCCCGGGGACCGGGCGGGAGACGAGCGTTCGTCAGACGATCTATCGAATCGCCCATACCCTCCGGACGGCAGGGATTGACCTCGGCTATTTCCGGGATCCCGCAGAGGCCGACACCTTTGAGGCGGAGCTGACCCACCTCCTGCTCTTTCAAAAAGGGGCGTTCAACTCCCCTGTCTGGTTCAACTGCGGTCTCCATCACGAATATGGGATCAAGGGGAGCGGCGGGAACTGGCACTGGAATTCCCAATCGGAAAAGATCGAGGAGACAACCGATGCCTATTCTCATCCCCAGTGTTCCGCCTGTTTTATCCAGGCGGTAGAAGACGACCTGATGAGTCTCTTTGACCTTGCCCGGTCCGAGGCCCGCCTCTTCAAATACGGTTCGGGGACAGGAACCAACTTTTCCAAGATCCGCGGGAAGCAGGAGAAACTCTCCGGGGGCGGTACCTCGTCCGGCCTGATGAGCTTCCTGGAGGTCCTGGACAAGGGGGCCGGGGCGACCAAATCCGGAGGGACCACGCGAAGGGCCGCAAAGATGGTCTGCCTTGACATGGACCATCCCGAAATTACCGACTTCATCAACTGGAAGGTCCGGGAGGAGAGAAAGGCGGGGATCCTGATCCAGCAGGGGGGATTCACCTCCGACTTCAACGGGGAGGCGTATCACACTGTCTCGGGACAGAATTCCAACAACTCCGTCCGGGTCAATGATGAATTCATGAACCTCTACCTTCAGGGTGGAAAATGGACGACCCACTATCGCACGACGGGAGAGGCCTGTGAGACTTACGAGGCCCGCGACCTGATGCGGCAGATTGCGGAGGCGGCCTGGAGCTGTGCCGACCCGGGTATCCAGTACGACACGACGATCAACGACTGGCACACATGCGCCAACACCGACAGGATTTATGCGTCGAACCCCTGTTCGGAATATATGTTTCTGAACGACAGCGCCTGCAACCTCGCCTCGTTGAACCTGATGAAGTTTGTCGATGAAGAGGGGCATTTTCAGATCGAGGATTTCCGTCACGGAGTCCGGGTCTTCGCGACCGCCATGGAGATCCTGGTCGATTTTGCCTCCTATCCGACCGAGCGGCTCGCCCGGAACAGCCACGACTTCCGCCCGTTGGGCCTCGGCTACGCGAACCTGGGGACGCTGTTGATGACAAGCGGCATCCCTTACGACAGCCCCAAGGCACGGGCGATCGCCGGCGCGATTACGGCGATCCTGACCGGCCACGCCTATCGTATCTCGAGCGAGATCGCCTCGATCACCGGCCCCTTCCCCGGGTTCGAAAAAAACCGGGAGCCGATGATACGCGTGATGAAGAAACACCGCGACCATGCCTGCCGGATCGATGCCCGTCTCTGCCCTGCCGATCTTTTGAAGGCGGCCCAGGAGGACTGGGATGAGGCGGTCCGTCTGGGGGAACAGTACGGTTATCGCAATGCCCAGATGAGCGTGCTCGCCCCGACCGGGACGATCGGACTCTTGATGGACTGCGACACGACCGGCGTCGAACCGGAATTTTCCCTCGTCAAATGGAAGAAACTTGCGGGCGGAGGGCATTTCAAGATCATCAATCAGTCGGTCTCGCGCGCCCTGCAAAACCTCGGGTACGCCCCGGGGGATGTCAAAAAGATCCAGGATTATATCCTGGAAAAGGGGACGATCGAGGGGGCCCCTCTCCTCAAGGAAGAACACCTGCCGGTCTTTGACTGTGCCAACCGGTGCGGCGACGGGGTCCGCTTCATCGATCCGATGGGGCATGTGAAGATGATGGCGGCGGTTCAGCCGTTCATCTCGGGGGCAATCTCCAAGACCGTCAATCTCCCGAACGACACCACAGTTGAACAGATTGAAAAGATCTATCTGGAAGGTTGGAGGCTCGGCCTCAAGGCGATCGCCCTCTATCGGGATGGATCCAAACACTCCCAACCCCTTTCCGCCGGAAACGATAAAAAGGCCGATAGCGCACCCGCTCCGCAATCGACCCAGGGGCCACTCCCGGAGCTTCGCGGATCCCGCCTCGAATTGCCGGTTAAACGGCATGGGTTTACGGTCGAGTGCTCCGTGCGGGGCCACAAGATATTCCTGCGGACAGGGGAGTATGAGGATGGAAAACTGGGCGAGATCTTTGTCGATATGTACAAGGAGGGGGCTGCCTACCGGAGTCTGCTGAACTGCTTCGCAATCGCGGTCTCGATCGGCCTCCAGTACGGCGTGCCTCTGGAGAAGTTCGTGAACTCGTTCACCTTCACCCGTTTTGAGCCGCAGGGTCCGACGGATCATCCGAACATCA
>CAYWRF010000008.1:0-26068 GCA_964460495.1 uncultured Pseudomonadota bacterium
CAACCCGACAAACACGTTCGGCAATTTCCCTGACCCGCTGATTATGGTAACCAACATTATAAATTTTCCCATCCACTTTTTCCTTCGGCCATTCCAAGGATCCAAGGTATGCCGCCACCATATCCTCCATATGAATATTGGGCCGCATCTGATCCCCTCCGAACACCTTAATGAGTCGATGAATGACGGCATGACAGGTCAATATATTGACCGTCAAATCAAGCCGCATCCGCGGCGAGTAACCGCAGACCGTTGCGGGACGAAGCACCAGGACCTCAAAACCTGGCCCCTGCTTCTTGAGCAAAACCTCCTCACAGAGGGCCTTGAATTTGGAGTAATCGGTCAACGGCTCTAAGCGGAGATCTTCGGTCACATTCTCCACTTCCTTGATACCATAGACACTGGAGGTCGATGCATAGACAAATCGCCTGATGCCCAAATCTTTGGACAGATCGACCAAACCAAAAAAGGCGTCGTAATTAATCGACTTCCCCAATTCCGGATTGAGTTCAAAGCTGGGATCGTTGGAGATGCACGCTAAGTGAATGACAGCATCACAACCGGGGAGGACCCTTTCGAGCACGGAACGGTTTCGAATATCTCCCTTGATCTGTTCGAGCCTCGGATGGCTTTTGACCGGTGCCAGAACCTCTTCTCCATAAAGATAAAGGTCGAGAACACGAACATCATAACCGGCATCCAGCAGGTGGGGAACCAGGGCAGAACCGACGTAGCCGGCCCCACCGGTCACGAGAACTCTTTGAAACAATTTCTTCATAGGACACCCCATCGTCTTAAACCCCAGGGTCTGCGAGTCTTCCCACCACCCAAGAGTCGTCGTTGTACGAAAGATTTTAGCGAAAGCGGCAACAGGCGTGTAAACATTAAGAGCGGCAAAACGCGCTCCCACAGAGAATCATATTGCCGGCTCACGCGGTGGGTTTGGGCATTTCCTGCACGCTGGTATTCCTGAGAGTAATAAGATTGGATCGGAACCTTCCCAACGGATGACTGAGCCTGCTTCTCCGCCACAAAGAAAACCATCAACAACTGACCCAGGTGTTCCGACGAGATCCAGGAATGTTCTCGTGGATTCAATTCATAAAATTCCCAGGGACGTGAGGCCATATAGTACTTGTCCTGCACAACCACATAGCCCCTAAGATCGGAAAATTGATTCGCGCCGTAGTAATCAAAAAACAGGGTCGGACTGAGCTGATAAAAACCGTGGTTCACGTAGTTGTTCGCCGGACTCATGTGGATGATACGCCCACCTACTTTCAACATCGAAGCCACGTTGATAAACGCTTGTTTGACGTCAAAGACATGTTCCAAGGTTCCGCCGTCAATGATCAGGTCAAAGCGATTTTTCAGATGATCGGGGATCGGCAGGTTCAAATCGGCGATAAGATCGGCTGACTCATGCGCGGAGTAGTCAAGTACATGAAGGTCCGGCAATCCCATGAGCTTAAAGAACGCCACATCGCTCGTATAATGCCCGAACGGGGATCCGATCCGCTTCGGGATGTTGGTCTGGATGTTTTCACCGCCGGGAAGAGATTCGGGAACCATGCCCTCCCTGCGAATCAACTGTTCGGCCTCCGATAATGTCACGTCCACTGCCTGACGGCCGAGCGTCAACAGCGGCCCGCAAAAGGGTCTTCGCATGTGCTCTCGAATCAAGAACCGGAGTGCTGGACTGGCTAATCCCATCGTCGACCCATCATTTCAGGAGGGTGTTTAAAAATTTCAGTAACGAAACCTTTTCGACCGAAGATCGATTTCCGACAATGCCCACCTTCATCGCCCCGGCAGCATTGCCGACAAATCCGACCACCGGCATCGGGACGCCTGTCGCCACACAGGGAGCGGTCACGGAAAGAAAGGCATCTCCGGCCCCCACAGTATCGACCACGGTCCTTGTGAGTACCGGAATCCTGAAGAGTTCCTCTCTCCGGGAATAAACAAGACAGCCACGTCTTCCATGGGTAATGCTCAGATGGGGACAATTGAGCTTCTCCCCCAGACGCTGGATCACCGTTTCCAGATCATTGACACAATCCTGCATGGCGAGCCGAGCTTCCGGCTCATCGATACAGAGATAGTCGGCCTTCGGATACTTGGTCACCAGATTGAAACCGGCATTCGCACTATTGGTCTGGGCGGTCACGGCAAGGAAACGGGCCTTCTTGCAAACCAGGTCAATCAGGGCCGGCGTCATCAGGCCGTGCCCGAAGTCGGTCACCAAGACCAGATCATAGTTGGGAAGGATCGGATCAAGATAGTCCAAAAAGTTTCGTTCGACATCGGCTGGTATATAACTCCCATTGACAAAGCAGATCTCAAACAGTTTCCGCATATAACCGGGTTCCACATACCGCCTCTTGACAACGGTTGGCGCATCCTGGCGTAAGAAAAACTGAGGGCGGACGTTTCTTTTTAAGTGGGATCGGACAAATTCCTCATAGTTATTTTCCGTTCCCAACAGTGTGACCAGATCGACCTGATGACAGAAACCGGCCACGTGATTGGCGGCGGCCAGGACGCCACCGGCAAAGGTCTCTTCCCCCTCATACCGGGTGGCAATGACGTTCTCCTTGGCCGCCTTTCCCATCGGCGAACAGTAACGGTATTCATCGATAATGATGTCTCCCAGAACCAGAACGCGGCAGTCGGAAACGCGGTTCAGATAATTCACGATCGTGTCGGCCGAAAATCGTTCCCTGAAGTCCTTCAGAAAGGAGGAGGTTTCCTCCGAGTAGAAATTAAGGAAGTTGTTGACGAGAGACGAGGAGCTGAAGGTGATCTCGTCCGTAAAAACGACCTTTCCTCCAACCGACTTGACCGCCTCCTCTTCCTCCGTAATCTTCCCGGTCAGGTCCTTTGACCGATCCTGATAATCCCCCCCCTTCACATAGACATCCGGCTTGAGTTGAAGAAGCGTCTGCACCGCCGTCGGCCACTCGTTGACGGCGACAAAATCAACAGGAGAGAGGGATGCCAGCACCTCCGCCCGGAGCTCTGCCGGAAAGATCGGGCGGCCGGGCCCCTTGTTCACAAACCGGTCCGGCGTGACCGTCACCACCAGGAGATCTCCCTACCGACGGGCCGGCTCGAGATGCCGTATATGTCCCGGATGCAGGATATCAAAGACGCCGTGGCAGAGGACGGTCTTTTTCCCCTCTTTCCTGAGTTGCGTCAACACAGCGGCGAGTTCACCGATCTTTTTGATCTTGTCGTGAGGAGTCCCGCTCATGATTTTCCTAGATATCGAAACCAGTCTTTTGTTGCTACTTCAATTGAGAGAGGATCCCATACCGGGGCCTGCCGCCAATAATCAATATTTTTCAGCATGATTTTGACCCCCTCCTCAAAGGAGACCTTCGGACGCCACCCCAATTTCTCCCGGGCCTTCCTCGCGTCGGCTTGGGTACAGTCCGGCTCCCCCGGTCTCTTCGGGAGGTGGACCGCATCCCCCCCCAGAAGCTTAACCAGCCTGTTGACGCTTTGGGGTTCTCCGGTCCCGATGTTGAGACACTCCCCTGTAAGTGATGAATCCGCCGCGAGACAGAAGGCCTGAACGACATCCGTCACAAAGGTAAAGTCGCGTACCTGCGTCCCATCCCCCACCACCGTAAACGGCCTGCCGGCAAGCTTTTGTGCCAGAAAGACCCCAAAGACCGCCCCGTAGGTGCCGCTGGTGCGGGAACGAGGCCCGTAGACATTGAAGAGCCGGAGAGAGAGGACCGGGAGGCGATAAACCTGCCCCCAGTGAAGGACCATCTGCTCCCCCAGGAACTTTGTCAGGGCGTAGGGGTACTGGGGACGGATCGGCGCCTCTTCCGGCGTCGGATACTTTTCCGGGATCCCGTAACAGGAGGAAGAGGCGGCATAGAGAAAACGTTTTACGCCGTTCTTGACGGAGGCCTCCAGGAGGTTCGCGGTCCCATCGACATTCGCCCGGTGATAGTCAAGGGGGCGCTGGATGGAGGGGACAATGTCCGCCAAGGCCGCCAGATGGAAAACACGGTCGATCCCTTTCAGGTAATGTTCGATGGAGCCGTAGTCGGCAATGTCGGCCTGGACTAAATGGAGTTCCTTTCGGTTTGAAAGAGGAGCCAGGTTGTCCCTCCGGCCGGTTGAGAAATTATCCAGGACGGTCACATCATCCCCTTCCTGCAGGAGTCTTTCGACCAGATGACTCCCGATAAAACCGGCCCCCCCGGTGACCAAGGTACGATTTTGTCTCATCACCCCTCCATCAGTATCTTTGCGGCGGGAATTTTTCCATAAACCGGAGGTTCTCCGCCAAATACCTTTCCGCCAGTTGTCTGTATTTCAGGGCGGCCCCCTCCTCATCACGGAGAAGATCCCGATCCTCCTGATAGGTCGACCCCTTCCCCTCCCAGAGAAAAAGCGCCTCCCTCGATCTCTTTTCAAAACGGAACCGGTCCCAGTCGACCTCTCCCCAGAGGAGATACTTGTAAGGATGATTCATCAGGGCGAGGTTGTATTTTTTGTATTGATACTTGGGGTTCATGATCGTCTCCGAGAAGGCAAACGGACTGTACTCCGAACGATATTGGGGGAGCTCCGCCGTATAGTCGGGAAGCCTCTCTCCAAGCAGATGGTGGAGGAGACGGTAGATCTCGGAGATGGAATTGGTGATCGGCCTCGGCTCCAAGTGATCTTTTTGCCATTCGGGATACTTGATGATCAAAGGGACCCTCACCCTCTCCTCGTAGAGGGCAAACTCCTGATGCTTCACCCAGCGGATCCCCCCGCCATGGTCCCCCGTGATGACGATCGCCGTTTGTTCCCGCTCACCCGATCTCTCCAGGTAATCCAGAAAAAGCCCCAACTGAAAATCGAGCCGCCGGAGCTGCTCAAAATAGAGGGCCTCCAGGCCCTCCTCGTTTCCGGCGGCTCGAAGGGATCGAAGATGGATCCTCTCCTTGTCATTGAAGGAGACGTACGGTTCATGAAGGTAGTCGATATGCATCGCGACAAATTTGTCGTAATTTCTGAACTCGCGAAAGGTCCGGGTCAGCCATTCGAACTGGGGGACATTCTCCCCCCACTTTTCAAAGACGTGGAAATAGTGATCGAATCCCCTCGCCCAGCCGACCTTGGAACTGAACCTCGCCTGGGTCCCCCCGAAAAAGGTCCGGAACCGGTGTCCCTTGAAGAGACGGGGAAGGGTCCGTAGATCCGGATGAAAGACGTTGTTGACAAACGCATCGGCCGCGATCGCGTAATTCCCGATCCCATGCTGGCTCGGCAGCAAACCGCTCAGGATCGAGGCGGCAAAGGAGAGGGTGCTGTCGGTCGGCGAGTAAACCTTGGGGTAAACCGTCCCCTCATGAGAGAGTTTCTCCAGATTCGGGAGGGGGGGAACCTTCTCCCGATAATTTTGCCGAAGGTATTGAGGATCGGTCAGCGATTCAAAGCTCACGAGGAGGACGTTCTTCGCCTTCTCTCTTCGGGAAACAACCTGGGGAGAGGCAATCGAAATCGGGACGAGAACCCCGTCCCCCTCGGAGCGACCGGAGATCGAGATACTGATCCTCTTCCCCTTATAGGCGTCCAGGGGGTGGCAACATTCAACCCAGCCGTCCCCCGGATAATAGGCAAAGAGGTCGCTGCGACCGTTAAAGGGAAATTCCTCCTCCCAAGAGGAGACCTTTTTTGACGCGAGATCCTCAATCGAGAGGCGGCAGCTCCACCGCCTGACCCGATCGGTCTCCTCCGGCGGGACAAGGGGGGCGATCCCAAAGAGGAGGTCCCTCGGAGAATCTTCCTGCGAGAGGTCCTCTTCAAAAGAGAGCTCCTCCCCCCCATCCAGGAGGGCCGCCGTCCGGGTCTCGTTACCGATCTGGATCTCAAAATACGGGCGGCCCGGAACGTAGGCAAAAAGACCCGGATCCCTCGGACGGGCGAACTCCATCCCCTTTTTCAGCCGTCTCCTGACAAGGCTTCTGTGGATCGGTCGGAGATACCGGGACAGGAGATAGTCTACCAGGCGGAGGGTCCATTTGGCCCACTCCCTGACCGGTCTTGCATAAAAGAGGCGCCGATCCTCGGAAAGCATGCCAACCCAGTGGTCTCTTTGTAGCTCTGAAGGATTCATCAACTAACTCGAAAAAGAATTATAAAAAACCTTGAAGACATTCCGCACACATTCAACCGGATACTTTCCGACCGCCGTCTCCTCGGAGAGCTGGATCCCGTGCACACCCAACTTGATCGTCTTGTGGAGGTCGATGATCTCCGCAATCAGCGGGACCGGATATTTTTCCATATTCTTCAGGAACTGCGTCGCGAGAAAGACCTTTTTCCCGGCCCGCTTCGCCGCCTCGACAATCCGCTCCTGATAGCCGGCGAGCTCGAACAGGCCGACATCGGTCGAGAGGTCTCCGCGGTCCACATTGATCTCATCCACCTCGCGGAGGATATGCCCCAGGTTTTTCACGGCGGCGAGCGTCTCGACCTTGGCGATCAACCTCGAATGGCCGTTGTTCATCCTTCCGAGAAGCTTCTTGATCTCCCGGATATCATCCGCGGTCCGGACAAACGAAAGGCTGAAGTAATCGACCGCGCACTGCGAGCCGGCCTCGAGGAGCTCCATATCCTTTTCAAAGACAAACGGGATCCGGTCATGGATCCCCTGGACATGAAGCCCCTTGTTCGCCAGGAGCTCCCCATCGGAGTGGGAGAGCAGGTGAAGGGTCTCCCCTTCGATCGCCTGGACCTCCAGCGTATAGATCGAATCGTTCGCAAGGACCTTGTCCCCCCGCTTCAGATATCGGTGGAAATCGCGGAAGTTCAGCTGTTCCTTGCCGAGTGTAATCGTCTTGCCCTTAACCAAAGGGATCGGCCTCTCGAGACGCGCGGTCCTCACCTTGTTCCCGGGGAGGTCGATCATCAGCGGGGCTCGCCCCGTTGGGGTCTCCGGGATCTCGCGACGGACAGAGCGAACCTGCTCCAGCACTTCGGCGCCGCTCGCGTGGGCCCCGTTGATCCGGAAGATGCAGGGGCCGAGCGCGTGAATCTCCCTCAGTGTCTCCCCATCCTGAATCGATGGGCCTAATGTGACGATAACGCGAAAATCCATCCTACTCCTCTATAAATAACTTCCCTTCCCTCTGCATCCCCAACAGAACCTCAGCGATCTCCGGCCTCATGTACTCGACCGGCGGCCTCTCCCCGCGACGCAGGCGATCCCGGACCTCTGTCCCCGAGACATGCACAACATGTTTCTCGCCATGGGGACATGATTTTTCCGTGACGATATGGCCGCACGCCCCGCAAAAATAAGGCCCGGCGAGATAAAGGATCGTGATTCCGAGATCCGGAAACCTTTTGCAAAACTCCTGCGCCTCATACTTCCCGTAGAAATCGCCGACACCGGCATGATCCCGGCCGACAATAAAATGGGTGCATCCGAAATTCTTCCGGATCAGGGCATGAAAGACCGCCTCGCGCGGCCCCGCGTACCGCATCGGCGTCTCCAGGGTCCCCAGGAGGACCCGATCGGCCGGATAAAATTTCAGGACCATCGTCTCGTAGGCCGCCAGGATCGCCTCCGGTGTGATATCCCCCTGTTTCTTCCAGCCGATCAGCGGCTGGAGAAAGAGGCCATCCGTGATCTCCAGGGCGACCCGTTGCAGATACTCGTGGGCCCGATGGATCGGATTCCGGGTCTGAAAACCGGTGACCGTCTTCCAGCCGCGCCCGTGAAATTTCTCCCGAACCTCGCGGGGTGTCAAAAAATGACCGTTCGAGCGGGTCGTGGCAACGCCCGAAACAACCCCGCCGACACGAAACGGAGATCGGCTCCGCTCCTTCCGGACACCCGGGTGCCTGTCGTCCGTGGTTCCAAAGACCTTTCGGAGATCCTGATCGTCGACCTGAAAGAGATCCTCCACCTGCAGGCGGCCAACCACCTCACCGGTCCTTGATGCCAGTTCCAACTCTTTGACCTTCTTCACAGAGGCGACCTCTCCCTCCGGCACCTCCAGTGTGACCGGGATCGTCCAGGGGGATCCGTCGGAGAGGTGCATTTGATCCACGACCCGACGGTAGTCGCGGCCCGAGAGAAAGCCGGAGAGGGGGTGAAAGACCCCCTGCAGGAGATTCCGGACCTCCAGGACCGAGTCGTCGTCAATCAGAAGTCGGTACAAGGACCTTCCTTTCTTCACAGAAGGAGACCAGACGGCGGAACGATTGATCGACCGATTCCCGATCGGTCTCGAGGATCAGATCGGGATGGCGGGGGATCTCGTACGGATCATCGAGACCGACCATCTCTTTCATCTCCCCCTTCTCCGCACGGGCGTAGTGCCCCTTCACGTCGCGGGACTTGAGTGTCGTGAGCGAGGCGCGGCAGTAGACCTGCAGGTAATTTTTAATCCTTCGGCGGATGAAGTCCCTCACCTCATAAT
The DNA here is from genome assembly GCA_964460495.1 of uncultured Pseudomonadota bacterium. GTDB lineage: Bacteria > UBA10199 > UBA10199 > JACPAL01 > JACPAL01 > CAYWRF01. Next base: position 8,445 of record CAYWRF010000008.1, read on the forward strand.
AGGGGGCGATGTTCGCGACGATCGCGTGGGTCCCGTTCTTTGCGATCATCATCGCGGCAAACGCAATCCTCTTCACGTTCTGGATCCGCTCGGCGCGTGAATAGCCAAGGTCATTCTCAAAGAAATCCCGAACCATGTCGCCGTCGAGCACCTCCACAGGGATTTTCCGTGCCTCAAATTCCTTGTTGAGACGAAAGGCAAGCGTTGTCTTGCCGGAACCGGAGGGACCGGTGAGCCAGATCACGTGGGCCATAGCGCCTCAATATTTTCACGACTCCCGGGCCGGAAGAGTTCTCCCGGATCGACCGCCTTGGACGGCACCTTCCCCTCCCGGATCATCCGGGCGATCTCGTCGGCCGACTGAACGAGAAAAACTGATCCCTCCTGGACAAACGCCTCCATCTCCATATGCCACCCCTCCTTCAGGACAAAGGTGACAAGGCCGCTCGCAAGCCCCTCGACAAGCGCGGTCGAGTTGATCCCAAGCTGGTACCGCGAACTTTGAAACAGTTCATAAAGAGAGGGGGGCTCGCCCCGTGGGGTATCCTGATCAATCACGCGGATGTTCCCTTGTGATTGAAAGGCAGCCGGGTAACGCGACCTCCACCCGTCGTATTCGTCCGGACGGAGCTTGTAGAGGATCTCGAACTCGGGCAAGGCGCGGGCAAGCCCCAGCGCGACCTTTGAGAGGCCCTGGGCGGAGATCATGCTCGAGATCACGAGGATCGCATCCCGTCTCTTCAAGGCCGGTCCATTCAACTCCTGACGCTTCATCTCAAAATAGGGGAACCCGACCGCCGTCAGCGGGACCGGGAGGTGAAAGAAACGGTGCCAGTACTCGCCAAATGTGAGTATTCGATCCGGCAGTGTCGTGAGTCTCTCCCCTTTCACCGAATCGGGATACAGCGTATCGGGATACTGATAAAGGATGTTGTAGCGGGAGATCAGGGCATGCGGGCAGTCGATCACCTCGATCCCCAACCGGTGCGCCTCCTCGATCCACCCCTTGCAGAGACCTGTGTCCGAATAGAGGATCGTGCGAGGCCGGAATCGGTGAAAAAGGGCCCTGTATTCCCGGCCGAGGGCGAGTTGATACGAGAGGAGCGGCAGAACCTTGTTCAAGTCGAGTGGAACAGAGAGCGCCTTCTCCAGATCCTTTTGAAAACCGGTAAAGACCCCGTGATCCCTTGAGCTGTACCGGATCTGCCGGGCGCGTCGATGGGCGCGGAAATCGAGGAGTCGTGAACGGACAACGGGGCAGGGATAATGCATCTCCTCCTGAAAACGGGAGGAGTCGACGACAACCACAGAATGACTTTTTGAAAGGAGAGACGCCAGCGGGTGAAACTGGATATTGACCCTCTTCCCGTCGATCCAGTTCTTCCGGTCGTAGCTCATCAGGAGAAAATCGGCGCGGTCCGACGGGCGGTATGCCAACGATCGGCCAAGGTATCGCGCAAGCCCGCCGACCTCCTTCAACAGGACCGCAAGCCTGTGCCCAAGGGAATCGGGATAGGTGACCGAATAATCCAACCCAAGCTCGACCCCCTGGTGCTCATGGAACCACTGGTGGACCAGGACCTCGAAGACCGGGTACCGGAGGTAATCCCAGATCGCCTTCCCCTCGACTTTTCTTTCAAAAAAGTTTGAGTCGGCCTCGCAATTCAAGAATCGGCCGACAAACTCACTCAGTGAGGGCTCCCTCAATGAAGTGGCAGAATCTTCAGCGACGCAGGCTTGTGAAATCGGTGACAACCGGCCAACCCTCCTTCTCGCAAGTTTTCTTCCCTTCACCCCATTCGGAAAACGGCTCCACGAAGACAAAATCAAGGTTGAAACGGCGCGCCGCCTCAAAATCAGCCCTCGCGTCCCCAAAGTAGACGCCGGGCCTCCTCAACCACCCCTCCTTTTCCAACAGGGCGAGGTTCTCCTCCTTCGTCTTCGGACTCCCGAGGATCTTCTCAAAATGACGACTTAATTCGCGGGCCGCAAAAACCGACAGGATCTCTTCCTGATCCCCCCCCGATAGGACGTGACAGGGGACCCCCCTTCCATGAAACGACTTCACCGTCTCCAAAACCCCCGGGATCAGACGGCAACCGAACAGCCCTTCACGCGAGAGGGCCGAATAGTGTCGCATTGTCTCTTCGGCCCTCTTTTCAAAATCAGGAACCCTTTTCATCTCGCGAAAGAAATGCAGGAACTTCACGTACCGGGAGACCCCGCCGTTTGCCTGATGGTATCGGATAAACCGGTCGACCAGCGCCGGATCTTCCCCCTCAAGGGAGCGCCGGAAGGCGGCCGATTTCATCCCGTTCGAGTCGAGGATCACCCCGTCGCAATCAAAGACCGCTGATTTGTAGTGACCGAGATCCATCAGAGGAGTTTTTCGACGCGGGCGACATCCTCCGGAAGATCGACTGCAATCGAACCGCCCGACACCTCCACCATCTGGACCTCAATTCCTAACTCCAGGAAGCGGAGGATCTCGATATCCTCAACCGATTCAAGCGGCGTCCTCCCCTTGACAGCCCCAAACCGAGTGAGGAGCGGTTTGGGCAGGGCGTAGATGCAGACCTGTCTCATACCCCTCTGAAATCCAAGTTGCTTGTCGGCCGGTATCGCGGCGCGGCTGATATAAAGGAGCCTCCCCTCCGGTGTTGCCACCACCTTCGGGACCGAGGTGGAACGGAAATCGGCCTCGGAGTCGATGGGTGCCATCGCATTCACGACCCGATCCGGCATCTTTTTGGCCGCCTCGATCACCTTCCGGATATCGTCGGGCCGGACGAGCGGCTCATCCCCCTGCAGGTTGATATAAAGGCCGGCCTCGATCTGCCGCGCCGCCTCACAGACCCGATCGGTCCCGGTCATGCAGTCGAGCGAGGTCTTCACAAACTGGATCTGCTGTTCCCGACAGTGGACCGCGATCCTCTGATCATCCGTTGCCACAAAGACCTGATTCTGAGGAAGGGCCTGGATCGCCTTCTCCCAGACCCTCTTCAAAAGGCTCTTGCCGCGAATCACCGCCAGGGACTTCCCCGGAAAACGGGAGGAGGCGTAGCGGGCGGGGATGATGATGACCGGGTTCATAGATCTGGTGCATAAATTGACGACTGCGCCACCTGATAGCTGGTCGGTGTCACAGCGAGTATCGGTATCTCCTTCCCGATCTGCGGATAGCAAAGGAGGAGCTGCTCCATCTCGACCTGCCGGGGGTCGCCCGGACCGAACCCGTCGAAACCTGCGAGCAGGACCCGACGCGCCCCGCTCGATACCGCCAGTGCAAAGGCGTAGGCGGCAACAAGCGAGGCCGGGATCGTGCAGCCGGTCGGTCCCGCCTCAAACCTCCCCTCCTCCACCTGCACCCCGTAGTTCAGGATCTCAACATTGTTGAACCGGGGGCGTACCGCATCCGGGATCGCCGCGAGCGGCGCGATCAGCGGTTTTTTCAAGGACGAGAGCGCCTCGCAATCGAGGAGCAGGCGCGCCTGGTGACAGGCGGCATAGGCGGTCACCTTCTCACACGGAAAATGGTCGTTCGCATTGAGACAGATTACGATCGGATTCCTCTTCTCAATAAACTCAAGGATCGACTGCTGGTATCGGACCGTGCCGGGACCCGGTGCGATCAGGAGAAAATCGCGTCCCTTTGCCCAGCCGGTTGCCGTCCAGTTACCCTCCGCAGACGCCCCCTGTGGTGGGCCCCCTTGGGGCCTTAAAATCGCCTTCTTCATCTGTCCCTCGGAGTAGGATCGCCCCCCCTCCTTTTTCAAGAACTCGATCGCGGAGATCATCTGATGCGGCTCAAGCCCTCGACCGACAAGCTCCTGGACGTAGGTCGGATGGATCCCGTACGAGGCGGAGAGGTAATAAAGGAGGTGGGGACCCCACCCGTACCGTTTCCGAAGCCCCTCAAAGTGGTCAAGCGCCAGCGGGAAGACCGCCTCCGGGTAATAAGAACCTACCCTCCGTCTCTCAAGTTCAATCAAAAGGTGCTCGGTCCGGACATTCCCCGCCCCGCGTCCCATCCCGAGAACGGTGGCATCGAGCCAATCGACCCCCAGATCCGCTGCAGCAAGACAATTCTGCAGCGCAAGCCCCCGGTTGTCGTGGGCATGAAACCCGATTGCCCCCTTCCAATAAGACCGGAGCGTCTCAACCGTCTCCTTGAGGGACCCTGCCTCCATGTTTCCAAGCGAGTCGGCAAAATAAAGGATGTCGACCGCGTTCCAGCCGGCAACCTCTCTCACCACCGTCTCGATCTCCTGACGGCTCCGGCCGCCGCTCTGCATCAGGTTGAACCCGACCTTGTATCCCTTATCCTTCAATCGTTTCACGATCGCCCCACAGCGCGGGACCTCCTGAAAGTGGGCGGCGACCCGGACGAGACCGACCGGCGAGCGGTCCCTCTCGCTAAAGAGATGGTCCACCGCTTTTTCCGGCCCGCCCGCGAAAGAGAGCGGGTCCTTCGCATTCACCATCACGGCCGTAAGGACCCCTTTCGGGAGCGACAGACGGGAGAGGAATTCATCGGTCGAGTAGGCGAACGGCCCCTTGAAGCCGGTCTTGTCCAACAGGCGAAACCCGATCTCGATCGCATCGACCCGGGCGTTCCCGACCGCCGAGAGATAAAAAGAGACGAGGTCGGCCGGAAAATCCCACTGGTTGTAATAGCCGCCGTCACGGAGCGTGCAGTCAAGAACGGTTATTTTTTGACTATCCGCCATCAATCCGCCAGATACGTCCTTTCGTAAGAAGTGCACATCTGTTCAAACATCCTGAGACAGTCGGGGGAGGCCTCCCGGCGAACCAGATCCCACCTCTTTTTCATTTCCCTCTCTTCGTCCGCGACACCGAAGGAGGGATCCCAACCGTATTTTTTAAAGGCCTCGTGGTCGGGGCAGTCTGTCACAACTGCCCTCGGGATCTTTTGATCCCGCAGCACATTTTCGGTCAGATCCGTCCGCTTTGCGCCGAGCATTCTCTCCATCTTTTCGATAAATGGAAACGGATTGGACACAAATTTTTTAAAAGGAATGATGAGCAAGCGCTGCAACATCTCCCGAGAAAGACCCCCGACGAATTCCTCTCTCCGGCGATGCAAAAAATCAAGGCTAAGAATAATCCGATCCATCCGTCCTGCGGCCAGATAGCGTTCAGGCCATTCGGCGCAGAACCACGGCAGATCCCGATCTTGATAATCGAAGCAGAGGTCGAGCTCGAGAGGATCTTCTCCATACCTGAGGATGTAGTCGTACCAGGCGGTGATCAGAAAGATCGGGTGTCTTACCATCTCGATAAAAGTTAAACGGTCTCCCAACGCCTTAAAGACCGGACCGGCAAAGGCAAACATATGATGGGTCATCAAATGTAGAATCGGACGCTCGATCTCCAGACACTCCAGGACCGATCGGCCGTCGGGGAGGGTTAAGCGTTTTTCGTAGAGATCCTTTTTCAACAGGACGCTGGAAATGTCTCCGGGACGAAAGTTGGATCCCCGCCCCAGCATCGCATCGTAGCAGGCCAGATCTGAATTGAGACGGATCATCGCAACCGCCGCATCCTCCGTCAGACTGCCGAGATAGCGCAAAAAACAGACCTGCTCGTAGATCATGTCCAGGCGATGCACCTCCACCCGGTCAAGACTCGACAGCGCCATGCTCAAGGCGGTTTTGCCGCTCCCGCTGATCCCGTCGGCAAAGACGATTTGTGGCGCTAAATGCGGCCGTCGCGATACTTTAAACATAAGAAGCTGTCAGCAGTCAGCTTAAAGCTGAAAGCTGATCGCTGATTGCTGATCGCTTATTTGATGTAATTGACCCGGTGCTTCAGGACCCACTTTCCGTCGGCCTTGTCCCAGATATGAGGCTGACGGAACTTGTCGCAGACCCGCCAGAAATCCTCGTCGGTGATCCCGAGGTAATCGAGAAACTCCTGATAATATTTTTGGGGAAATTCGCCGTCGTACTTGTGCACCAGCGCGACCCCCTCATCGCGGGTCAGGTGGTCATCCCGAATCTCATGCGCCGCATCGGAGGTGCAGCGGCCGATACCGAACTTGATGAAGGCCAGGTAGAAGTGAAAGCCGTCTGTCCGGTCGTCGAGGCTTGCGTATTTCGAGTAAGTCCCCTCGGACCGGACCGGGTTCGCGGTAAACCCGGTATGTTCGACCGCATGATAGTAGTGCTCCTGCGGGACCCACTTGTGGTAGTAGGACCACCAGTGCATCTGGGCATCAACCCTCCGGATCGCCTCCCGATCGGGCGGCTCGTAGAGTTGAAAGACCTTCGAGTGGATTTCATCCCGCGTGAAGACGTTCCTCTTCAACCCCTGTTCCACAAGATAGGCGACCCCCGAATCCTTGTAGTAGAGCTCGGCCCACTCCTCGAGCGGCTCACCAACCCTGTTCTTGTTCCGTGTCGTTCCGCCATATTCGAGCTCCCCGTTTTCCCCGAAGAAGACGAGCGGGATGTTGAATTTAACCGCCACCTGAAAGGCCCACGACTGCTGGCCGTACGCAAACGGCTCCCAGGCATCTCCCAGAAGATCAAAGGCCAATAGCGCCAATTTCCTGTGGAGATTCCCATCTGGAAAACAGAGGATGTTGTCGAAGCCCGAATCTTTGAAGGCAACATAGTTCTTCCAGCCGATGTCGGTGTAGATGAACGGGGCCCAGGTGACGGTCAGCGGATGCATCCCGAACTGGGTCTTCAGCTTGTGGGCGACGATCGCGCTGTCCTTGCCGCCGCTCCCCGGCACCACGACATCATAGCTCCCATCCCTGGAACGGTACTGATCAAGGAGTTTGCGAAGTTCACGGTCCCTCTCGGTCCAGTTGACCACATTGTGTTTCTCATACGCCCATCGGCAGGCGCTGCAGACACCCTCCGCGTCAAACTCGATCCGCGGCCTCTGGTTCGAGACGACGCACTTGCGGCAAAATTTGACCTCATTCGGGAGCCTCAGCAGCTGCCCGTCCTTGATCTCGTCGGTCACCTTGATGATTCCTGTTCTAGGAAACAACATGTCTCAACCTCCACCCGGCCTGTGTCTTCTCCCACAAATGCGGCGATCTAAATTCATCACAAATTTCCACAAACCGTTCGGGTTTAATCCCGATCGCCTCCATCACCTCCCGGAAATACCTCTCCGGGAACTCCCCGTCAAATCGATGCACAAGGGCAACCCCCTCTCCCCTCGTCAGGTGCTTATTTCTAATCTCCTGCGAGGCGTCGTAGGAGGCCCGCCCGAGCCCGAACTTGATGTGGGTCGTGTAGTAATGGAGGTCATCAATCTTGTCGTCGATCGAGTTGTACTTGCTGTAGGTCCCCTCGGTCCTAACCGGCCTCGCCTGGAAGCCGGTGTGCTGGGTCGCATAGTAATACGCCTCCTGCGGCGTCCACTTGAGATAGTAGCCGAGGTAGTGGACCTCGATCCGACCCTCCCCCAATTCGCGATAGTCCGCCGGAAAGTAGGCGGAGAGATCGTTCAGGGAGAGACCGTGCCTCTCCATCAGCTCCTTCACCGGCAGGCCGGCCAGTGTCACATCGTCCAGGTTCTTCATTGCAAAGTACGCCTTGTCCCGAAGCGAGGTCTCGGTCTCCGCAATCGGGTTCCCGTACTCCGCCTCCGCCTCCCCGTAGAAGATCAGCGGGATCCGGTGGCGGAGCGCCATCTTCGGGGCAAGGTTCTTCTGGCCGAGGATGAAGGTCTGGAACGGATGGAGCAGGTTTTCGATGCTCAAACGGGTCAGCAGCCGGTGGACCCGGCCGTTCGGCTTGAAGGTCACGTTGTCGAATCCGCCGACCTCTATCCAGTTCCGGAAGTTCACCTGTCCGTAGTCGGTGTAGAGGATCGGAGGCCAGGTGACGGTCAAGGGGTGCATCCCGTATTTGTATTTGAGGATGTGGGCGGCGTAGGCGCTGTCCTTGCCGCCGCTCCCCGGGACGAGACAGTCGTAGGGGCCGTCGTTCCTCCGGTGCTTCTCCAAAAGTTTCTCCAGCTCCTTCTCCCTCGTCTTCCAGTCGATCCGCTCCTTCACCTCCGCGTAGCGGCAGGCGTCGCAGACCCCGTTTTCGTCGATCTTCAGATACTGCGCCCCCTTTCGCTCGCGCGTGTGCCGGAACTCCGCGATCGACGAGGGGCGCTGGTTCGACATCACGCAGATCTTGCAGAACCGGACCTTAACCGGCGCCCCGTACTTTGATTCAAGCGTCATAGATTCTCCTTCGATTGTTGAATGATCTCGGCCATCTTCTGGTACATCTTTATTCCAATCGGCCCGCTTTTCTCCGGGTGAAACTGAAACGCAAAGATGTTCCCCTCCCGCAGGCTCGAGACAAAGTCATAATGCCCGTATCGCGTCCGCGAGAGCGCCACCTCCGGCCTCTCAGGAACGATATGGAAGGAGTGACAAAAATAGACAAACTCCTTTTCCGGAACCCCCTCGAGGGGGGTTCCTTCCCAGACAACGCTGTGGGGTCTCAAGACCTGACTCCAGCCGACGTGCGGGACATTCAGAATCTGGTCTCCCTCCCGCGGCGACTCAAACCGGACCACCCGCCCCGGAATGATATCGAGCCCCTTGTGATTTCCAAACTCCTCGCTCTCGGAGAGGAGGAGCTGATACCCGAGACAGATCCCGAAAAAAGGTTTTCCGGAACGGGCAAGATCCCGGAGCGGGGAGACGAGGTCCCGTTTCTTCAATTCATCCATCGCATCCCCGAACGCCCCGACACCGGGGAGTATGATCCCGTCGGCCGCCTCGATTTCGGGAAGCGAGGCGGTGATCATCGCCTCCAGCCCCACCTTTGTGCAGGCGTGCTGGACACTGAACATGTTGCAAATTCCGTAGTCAACAATTGCTACTTTGGCCCTTTTCATAAAACGATCAGCACTCAGCTATCAGCTATCAGCTTTAAGCTGACTGCTGAACGCTGACCGCTGAATGCTGCTCTTTTTCCGCGTATCCCCTTCGGCACGGAATGCCGTGCGCCATCAGGTACTCCTTGATCTCCGGCAACGACGCCCCCTGCACGCGCGAGAAGGGGCGCTTCCGCTTCAGAAACTCGATGTTCCCCTCATCCGAGAAATCATTCGGGATCTCGTACTCCTCAATAAAATGGTAATGGAGGATCGAGGCGATCGTCGCCGCCTGCGCCCCTCCTGACGTCACCACCTCCCCGACATCCTCGATCTTTCCCGCTCCGCCGCAGGCGATCACCGGGATCGAGACCGCCTGAGAGATCTTTCGCGTGAGCTCGATGTCGTACCCCCTGCCGGTCCCCTCGGCATCCACCGAGGTGATCATGATCTCCCCTGCCCCGAGCTCCGCCGCCTTTGCCGCCCAGGAGACCACCTCGACACCGGTTGCCTGACGGCCGTTGTCTGTAAACGCGAGAGATCGGCCATCCGGCTGACGGATCGCCTCGATCGAGACGACGATCGTCGAGGCGCCGAACTTCCGCGAGGCCTCGCGAATCAACTCCGGACGGTTGATCGCCGCCGTGTTGATCGCGACCTTGTCGGCCCCGGCCCGGAGGACATTCCGTATGTCTTCGATGCTCCTTAATCCCCCGCCGACCATCAGCGGGATAAAGACCTCCTTCGCGGTCCTCTCGACGATATGGAGGAGGTTGTTCCGGCCGTAGAGGCTCGCGACGACATCCATATAGAGGAGCTCGTCGGCGCCGTTTTCGTAGTAGTGCCGGGCAAAGTGCTGCGGTTTTCCCAGCACCCTCAACCCCTCGAGGTGGATCCCCTTCACGAGGTTCGGCCCCTTGATGTCAAGACGCGGGATGATTCTGACCGTCATCATGGCTTAAAAAGCCCCTCCTTGATGACAAACTCGACAAACTTGAAGTCGACCTCCCGGTCAATATCAAGCCCGGAGATATCGTCCATCATGTGGACGATCGACCGGGACGAAACGGGCCCCAGGTTCTTCTCATCCATCAGGTAGTTTCTTTGAAAGAAATAGATCGAGGCGTTCATGTCGTAGACCGCCGGGGCATCCTGACGACGATGCGCCGATGACTCTTTTACGAGACGGACAAACCCCTGTCCATCCTCCTCCACCATGTTGAAGTACGGGTTCCGGTGGGCACGGACGACGCTGAAAAGACTAAAGGGTCTCACCTCCTGAAACCTCCGGAGACAGGATTCCAGATCCTCGACACGCCGGAGCGGTGAGGAGGCGTCGAGGTCGACCACGATCGAGTATTTTTTCCCAAAAAGGCGCTCGGACTCCCGGACCGCGTGACGGATCGCCGGGAACTTGGGGCTCGTATCCAGTGCCAGCTCCTTCGGTCTCATGAACGGGACCTTCGCCCCGAACTCGCGCGCGACATCCGCGATCTCGGGCGAGTCGGTCGAGACAACCAGATCCTCGATCCGGTTCCAGCGCCTGACCTGACCGATCGTCCAGGCGATCAGAGGCTTCCCGCAGAGCGGGCGGATGTTCTTCCCCTTGACCCCCTTGGATCCCCCCCGCGCGCAGATTGTCACAAGGATATTATCCATGACCGTCCCTGAACGAAATAATCTGGCGAAAGAGCCGACTTGCCTCAAACAGGTTGTTGTCGATCTTCGGATTCCCGAGATTCCTGAAAAAAGAGTCGAGTTGCGCCTCGTAGAGCGGATCCTTGTTATCGGTGAGATCGACCCTCTCCGAAAAGTTCCCGGTTGAAACCTCCACAAAACGCTCCCCCTTCCGGTTCGCGCAATCGAGGGTCACCTGTGTGACACCCTGGCCGTGGGTCAGATGCAGATCGGCAAAGTCCTCCGCATCGACCGTCACGTTGCCACGCCTCTGAAGCGACCCTTCAATCTTCGAGACCTCCCCAAAAAGAGAGGCGACGAGATCGAGCTCGTGTGAGAGGTCGAGAAGAACCCCACCCCCCTGATCCCGATGGGCGGAGTAGCTTTTTTGAACATCCTGATCCGGACGCCAGTCGGGGAGCCAGGAGCTGCAGACGATACGTGACGAGAGGATCTTTTCCCCTTTCAGCCTCTCCTTCAGACGGCGGATCTCCGGATGAAATCTTAACGGATAGGCGACGTAACCGGTGAGGCGGTTTTTTTCCACGAGGGTCAGGAGTTCATCGAGACCGGTCAGCTGGCAGTCAATCGGTTTCTCGAGGAAGAGGTGCATCCGTCGCCGCGCGCACTCGAGCGCAGTCCGGATATGGAGAAAGGTCGGGTTCGTGATGAAGGCACAATCAAACCGCCGCCGGGCGACCTCTTCCCAGGAGTGCAGTTCCGGAATCCCAAGGTCATTCTTCTCCTGACCGAGGCCGGTCCGGAGGGCCCAGAGATCATGCGGGAAATTTTTCTTCAGGATCCGCGCGTGGCGTTTTCCGATCGAACCCAAGCCACACATCAGTATGGATTTTTTTTCAGAGGTCACAGTTCCAGGCTCCTGACCGCGTTGTTATACTCCTGCCACTGACCGACATCGACCCACGACTGCTGGCTGACCGGATAGACCCCGACGCGGCCGCCCGATCCCTTCACAGATGCCAGCAGCTCCGTGAAATCGAACGGGCAGTCTGCGGGGATCAGATCGGCCACCTTCCGGTTCACGACATAGAATCCGGTGTTCACCAGGAGATCATACTCCGGCTTCTCCGTCAGGCTCTCGAGGTGTCCGCCGTTCCGCATCTCGAGGACCCCGAACGGGACCGAGAGATGCTGCATCGACCCGACCACGGTTACATCATTTTGTTTCTGCTCATGAAAGCGGAAGATATCTGAATAGTCGGCCTTCACGATGATATCGCAGTTTGTCACAAAAAAATTCGCGGCGTCGATCAGAGGCGCGGCGGCCCGGATACTCCCGGCGGTCCCGGTCGGCTGCTCCTCCCAGACGAACTTCACCCGGTGCGTCGAGTCGGGGTGGTCAAAGTAGGCCTGGATCATCTTCCCCTTGTAGTTGACCGTCAGGTAAAAGTCGTGACAGCCATGCTCCCGGAAACGCTCCATGATGATCTCGACGATCGGCTTCTCGCCGAAAGGGATCAGCGGTTTCGGCAGGATCCGTGTGAACGGGTCCAACCGGGTCCCCTTTCCCCCCGCCATGATCAGGACCGGCAGTGAGACCTGGCCGAGGTTCGGCTGTTTGGAGAAGAAATCGCTCCAGGAGTGGAGATCCTTCAGGATCCCTGACGAATCGACAACCGGGATCGCGTCGATCTTCCTTGCAATCATCATCTCCCGAACCCTCTCCGGCTCCTCGCCGACCGTCACCGTAACCGGTCTCGGATTGTAGACGGAGGAGATCCCGGCGGCCAAACTCCCCTCCTTCAAGACCCATCTCCGGAGATCGCCGTCGGTGATGCTTCCGAGCAGACGGTCCCCCTCCTCGACGACAAAGAGGATCTTCTCCCCGGTCTCATCCATCTTTTTGATCGCCTCCTTGACCGAGAGATTGGCCCGGACCAGTATCTTTTGAAGTCGTTCACGATCCATAAAGATCCTCCCTCCGAATCGGCTCCCCCACCTTCTTCGCAACCTTCAGTCGAAGACCGATGATTCTGCCGATCGCGTCAGGCGGGAGTCCGTCACCGGCCCTGAGCGCCTGAAGATCACCTTCGGTGATCTCTGCCCCGACGGGAAGCGGTTTGATCGCGACGAGGCTCCGGCGGGCAACCCTCCGGATCTCGATCTCGGAGGCAGTCGGTCTCTTTTCCGGAGATCCCAGCGCCCTTTCCACCTTCCGGATCGCACCCACCATCGCCTTGAACTCGCGGGGTTCCAGCGACGCCCGGTGGTCGGGCCCCTTCATCTTCCGGTCCAGTGTAAAATGTTTTTCGATCACGGAGGCGCCGAGGGCAACTGCTGCTACCGGCACCTCAATCCCCATCGTGTGATCCGAGTATCCAACCGGGACCCGGAAGGTCTCCTTCAGCGTGAGCATCGCGCGGAGGTTCACCTCTTCATCCGGGCACGGGTAGTTCGTCGTGCAGTGGAGGAGGGTCAACCCCGGGGCCTTTGAGACCGCCTCAACCGCACGCCGGATCTCTTGAAGATCGCTCATTCCGGTCGAGACGATCAGCGGCCGTTGCAAGGAAGCGAGGCTCCGGAGGAACGGGAGATTCACGATCTCGCCCGATGGGACCTTGATCCTTTTCATCCCCAACTCACCGACGAGAAACCGGGCCGACTCCTCATCAAACGGGGTCGAGAGGAATTCGATCCGCTTCTTGTCGCAATATTTTTTCAGGCGGGAAAAATCGTCAAACGAGAGCTCGAGACGCTTGAGCATCTGGTACTGGCTCTCTTTCCCCCGAACGTTTTTCTTTTGATAGCTGGCCCTCTCGGCGGTCCGGGTGACAAGCCTCTCCGCCCTGAATGTCTGGAACTTGACCGCATCGGCCCCCGCCTTCAGCGCCGCATCGACCAGCCGTTTGGCGAGGTCAAGGCTGCCGTTGTGGTTGACCCCCGCCTCGGCGATGATGAAACAGCCGCTCACAGCTGAAAAAATTCCTTTTTGAGGGAATTCTCCGTCAATGAATAGTCCTTGAGGATATCCCTGATCTTCCTGGATGCCCCCGGTTCCCCATAGGGATTATGAACCCGGGAGAGGCCTTCTCGAAAGGCCGGCTGGAGCCCCTTTTCAATCGCCTTCAGGATAGATTCCTGATCGTCCTGACAGGAGATCACGGATTCGGCCTGCAACCGGCCCCTCTGACGATCACCGATATTGACAGTCGGGACCCCAAAGGAGGGGGCCTCGATCAGACCGGAGGATGAGTTTCCGATCACCAGATCCACTTCACGAAGGCAACTTAAATAGCGGTGCTGTCCCAGCGAGACAGAATAAACCCCCTTCCCCTTGCGACGCCCGAGAAAGGACTCGATCATTACGGGAATCACCCGATTGTCCGGATCGGCATTGGTCCCGGTAAAGATCAGGGTCGCCTCCGGGAAGTGATGAAGGGCATCAAGCAACTCTTTCATGTGTCGCCCGGAGCTCCGATCCTCCAGCGTGACAGGGTGGTACGTGATGAGGAAGGAGAGATCTCCCAGTTTCACGCGGAGCTCGTTTTCCAGCTCCGAACGACCCAGAAGTTTTGTTCGATTCAGATGGTCGAGACCCGGGGCCCCTGTAAAGAAGACACGGTCCGGTGACTCACCCATCTGGATGATGTTCCGTCGGTACGGTTCCGCCGCTGCAAAATGCAAAAGCGCCATCTTGGTGATCGCATGCCGGAACGATTCGTCAAAGGCCCCGACGGTTGATTCGCCCCCATGGATATGGGCGATTGGAAGCCGGGCGACGGTCGCCGCCAGCGCCGCAACGACCATCTCATAACGATCGCCAAAAAGGACAACCCAGTGGGGCTTGAGTCTGGAATAAACCTCCCCGAATCCGCCGATCGCCTCGCCCATCGCCCGTGTGATACCGATTACCGAATCATCATTGAGCGGCATCGAAATCTTCTCATCAATCCGGAAACCGTCTTCCTCGATCCCCCGGTACGTCAGACCAAAGAGGGGGGAGAGATGCATCCCGGTCACAATGATCTGTAACTGAAGATCCGTATCGTCTGAAATTTCCTGGAGGAGCCAGCGAAGGTGACCATAATCAGCCCTCGAACCGGTCACCACGCAGATTTTTTTTCTCTCCTTCAAGATACCCTCCGCGCGGGAACACCGACAACCGTCGATCCCTCGGGAACTTCCTCGGTAACAACGGCACCCGCACCGACCGTCGCCCGGGGGCCGACTCTCACTCCAGGCAGGAGACGCGCCCCGAGGCCGATAAAGCTGCCATCGCCCAAGGTAACCCCCCCTCCCAACACGGCGCCGGGTGAAATAAATACATGATCCCCAATCCGGCAATCATGGTCGATCAAGGCCCCCGTATTGATCACTGCATTGACTCCAATGAGGCCCCCCGGCTGGATCACCACACCGGCCATGATCTGGCTCCCCTGGGAGATCGTCACGCGACTCGCAACCTGGGAGAAGGGATGGCGGAGCACCGGGAATTCATGCTTCTTCGCGATCAATGACTCGTAGAGTTTTTGTCTCCGATCGCCGGCCCTCATGAGACCAAAAGCGATGGTAACGAGACTTTCGCTGAACTCTGCCGTCGACAAGAGCTCATCTCCTCCCAGCACAGGGACACCCGAAACCTCTTGCCCCGCCGGAAGGACGGGGTCCAGGATACCACGGAGATGAAACTCCCCTGAAACCCGGACCACCTCGATCAAGACCCGGGCATGTCCCCCGCCCCCGATCAGGATCAGCTCCTTCATCGCCGTGCCCCAACCTCCCTTGCGATGAGATTCACAACACGGTCGATCTCCCCCTCCGAAAGGGAGACGCTCGAGGGGAGTGAGAGCGCCGTCTCCCAGAGCCGGTCGGCCTTCTCAATCCGATAGGCCAATGCCCCTTGATAGATCGACTGGCAGTGATTCAGCATCCAGACCGGCCGGCACTCGATCCGTTCTTCACGAAAACTCGAAAGCAACCGGTCCCGGAGCGTCACCCCACCCTTCTCAAGGAGGAGGGTCGTGCACCAGTAGTTGCTCTCCGCATAGTCCGGCTCCTCGACGAGACGGACAGAAGGGACTCGACTCAGCCGCTCGCGATATTTCTGAAAGTTTGACCTTTTAATCCCGATGAAACGGTCCAGCTGTTCCAGTTGCGCACACCCCACCGCCGCAAGGAGGTTCGGAAGCCGGTAGTTGTAGCCGACCTCGTCGTGACGGAACGTCAGCTCATCCGACTTCGCCTGTGTCGTCAGGTGCCGCGCCCTTTTTGCAAGCGCCTCGTCATCGGTCAGGATCATCCCCCCGCCGCCGGTCGTGATCAGCTTGTTCCCGTTAAACGAGAGACAGCCGAGATCACCGATCGTACCGGTGAATCTCCGCTCGCCCCCCTTTGTAAAAGGGGGGATGGGGGGATTTTTATAAAAGGAGCCGATTGACTCAGTCGCATCCTCAATCAATTTCAGCCGGTATTTTCTGACAAGCGGGAGGATCGGTTCGAGATTCACAGGGTGTCCAAAGATATGAACCGGGATCACCGCGGCGATCCGGCGTCCTGATTCTCGGTTGATCAGGCGGTCCTTCCTGAAATCACATCCCTTCTCGATAAAATCGCAGAACTTCTCCGGATCGAGGTTGAGGGAATCGTCACAATCCATGAAGACCGGTTCGGCCCCGACATAACGGACCGCATTGACCGGCGCTATAAAGGTGAGCGTCGGGACGATCACCTCATCCCCCGGACCGACCCCGGCGACGATCAGCGAGATATGGAGCGCCGAGGTCCCGTTCACACAGGCGACCGCATAACGGGCCCCGAGCTTCTTCGTGATCTCCTCCTCAAACCGGGAGACAAACGGTCCCGCCGAGGAGACCCAGTTCGTCTCGATACACTCCTCAAGATACTTGAGTTCGTTTCCCTGGAGTGAGGGAACGGAAAGAGGTATCGGTTTGTGACTCGAATGCATCTAAACGTTATAAAGATGAGGCTTGTACGAGCGCAGATTTCCCTTGATCCACTCAACCGTCTCGGCAAGCCCGGTCTCGAAGGTGTAGCGCGGCCTCCAGCCGGTCATCCGGGTGAGCTTTTCGTTCGATCCCCAGAGGCGCTCGACCTCGCTCTTTTCCGGCCGGACCCTGTCGGAGGCAGTCACAACCTTGGCGCTCGGGTTGATCATCCCGATCAGCCTCCTGGCAATCTCGCCGATCGAAAACTCCTCATTCATCGCGATATTGATCTCGTGACCGACCGTCTCCCCTGACCTTGCGATCGCCAGAAACCCCTCGCAGGTATCCTTCACATAGGTGTAGTCGCGGGTCGGGTTCAAGGATCCGAGCTGAACCGTTTCTCCGCCTGAGAGGAGCTGCGTGACGATCGTCGGGATCACCGCCCGGGCCGATTGCCGGGGACCGTAGGTGTTGAAGGGCCGGACGATCGTGACCGGGAGATTGAAAGACCGATAGAACGACTCCGCGATCCGGTCGGCCCCGATCTTGGAGGCGCTGTAGGGGGACTGCCCCTGAAACGGGTGTTTTTCGTCGATCGGGACATAACGAGCGGTCCCGTAGACCTCGGAGGTGGAGGTGACGAGGAGCCTCTGCGCCCCTTCATCCCGGCAGGCCTGGAGGATGTTCAATGTCCCCTTGATGTTCGTGTCGACGTACGAGTCGGGGGAGTGATAGGAGAACGGGATCCCGATCAGGGCGGCTAGGTGAAACACAATCTCCCTCCCCTTGACCGCGGTCCGGACGCCGTTTGGGTCCCGGATGTCCCCGGAAAAGATCTCGATCGACTTCAATCTCTCTTTCGGAAATGTGTCGATCCATCCCCACGAGTTGAAGGAGTTATACAGGGTAAACGCCCGGACCTCGCACCCCTCCGCCAGCAGCGCCTCAACAAGGTGACTCCCGATAAAACCATCGGCGCCGGTGACCAAAACCTTTTTGGCCTTGAGCTGACCGGACTCGATCAGCTCGACGACGTGATCGCGGTCGGTGCCCAGGAGTCGGGCCGCGGTCTTTTCGTTGTAGACGGTGTTCTCGTCGATCTTGCTGCTGCGGGACCCGACCAGGTCCTTCGCGACCTTGAAGCGGCGGGTGTCCGCTTTACCGTGCACGACCTGC
>CAYWRF010000009.1:0-10027 GCA_964460495.1 uncultured Pseudomonadota bacterium
GAATCCTCGCCTCGACTGACGGGCCGGCATAGGAGTTCTCCCCCCTTTTTTCGTTCTCAAGAAATCCTGCAAGGGTCCACCGAAGATCTACGAGCGAGATGTAATCGGCCCCCCTCTCTCCCATCAGGTCTCCCTCGCTCCAGAAGTGCCAGCCGGGGTCGAATGTGTGTTCTCGAGGGGTGAGTGGTTCGGAGTAGCGATCAGGCCAGCCAAGGAGGTGTCCTGTTTCGTGGGCAAGGGTCTCGAGGCTGTCGGCAATGGACCAGTTCATGGCGTGGGTGCGAACCTCCGCAGCGGGGGCCCGATTCACCCGAACCACCTGGTAGGGGGTCTTCAGCAGTTCGGCAATGGCTGCCTCCGGGTCGGTGGCAAAACGGATCTCGATCTTAAAGTATCTCCTCCAGAGGGTCGGCATCAACTTTTCGTTTAAGAGTTTTTCAATCTGCCCCTTCTGTTTTACAATGGTGGTCACGTCGACTCCAGGCTCAACAGGCAAAAGGAGGATTGGGACTACAATTGCAATCGGTTGACTCCCACCGCGATCCTCCAAAAAGATCGGGAGATCTTTTGAGTAGAGGTGTTTTCCAGGAACCCTCCTAAAACGGGGTCGAAATGTGTCGAGATAATGTTCCGGATTTTGAAACCAGCCAAACTCCTTTCTATCAAGAGGATGTGTATCCGAACAATCAAGTTTCCCATCACCATCCGTGTCGCTACGAACCGGGTCGTAAAATGTGCGAAAGGCCCCGTCGATCAGAGACCGGGCCTGAAGATGACGAGTGTCCGCCAGATCTTTTTGATGGGCCGAATCAAGGTCTTGAAGCAAGAGTTGGAGCGCCACCTTTTGACGCTCCAGAAATGCAGCCTCCTGCCAATTTTTCCCTTCATCGCCTCCCCTGCCGTCCTTGCAGTAAGAGACAAGGCGAGGAGACCCGGACGGGACAGGGGTTGTGTTTTGGTAACGTGCCTTGAGTTGCTCAAGGGTCTGGCGGATCCGGGCCATAGGGTCATGAGAAGGGGTGTAGTCGACGATCTTGTGGAAGAACCGCCTTAAGGGAGCAGAAGTCCCTCTCTTCTCGTCGACGGTGAGTCGGTATTCCCGGAGGAGGAGTGCCTGTTCACGCGCGGGGGCCGAATCAAAGAGCCGCCACGCCTCTTCTGCACCCCCCTTTACGATGGCAGATGAGAGCCCCTGGAGTGTCAAGTGACCCATCGGCTTATTATCGGTCATAATAGGGAGGGGGGTTGCTTCCTTTAATGCCCTGTGTTACCCGATCTTCATGTCATTTCTACAAAAAACAGATCCGGAGATTGCTGAAACAATTGTCAAGGAAACCGAGCGGTTGGAGTACGGCCTTGAACTGATCCCATCCGAAAACTACCCCTCCAAGGCGATCCTCGAGGCGGCCGGGAGCGTGATGACCTGCAAATACGCCGAGGGGTACCCGGGCCGACGCTACTACGGAGGGTGCGAGTTCGTTGATCGGGTGGAGGATCTCGCGCGCGATCGGGTCAAAAAACTGTTTGGGGCCGAGTATGCGAACGTCCAAGCCCACTCCGGATCACAGGCCAATATGGCGGTATACTTCAGCTTTTTGAAGCCGGGCGACAAGGTGATGGGGATGCACCTGCAGCACGGGGGGCATCTCACGCACGGGTCTTCGGTTAATTTCTCGGGCCAGTTTTACAACTTTGTCGCCTACGGTCTGGATCCAAAAACCGGAAGGATCGACTACAACCGCTGCGCCGATCTGGCCAAAAAAGAGAGGCCGAAGATGATCACGGTCGGCGCCTCCGCCTACTCGCGGAACATTGACTACCGGAGATTTCGTGAGATCGCCGACTCCGTTGGGGCGTTCCTGTTTGCCGACATTGCCCACCCGGCCGGATTGATTGCGATGAAACTCCTGGACGACCCGATCCCCCATTGTCATGTCGTTACATCAACAACGCACAAGACGCTCCGCGGGATTCGGGGCGGTGTGATCCTGATGGGAAAGGACTTTGAAAACCCATTTGGCATCGTCGCCCCCAAGAGCGGGCGGAAAAAGATGATGAGCGAGCTTGTCGATTCGATGGTGATTCCCGGAATTCAGGGGGGACCCTTGATGCATATCATCGCGGCGAAGGCGGTCGGTTTTCTGGAAAACCTCCATCCCTCGTTCGAGGCCTACGCGAGACAGGTGATCCGGAACGCCCAGGCACTCGCAGCCCGGATGATGAAGAACGACTACCAGGTGATCTCCGGCGGGACAGACAATCACCTGATGCTGATCGATGTCCGGGGTCGCGGGCTCAACGGCAAGATCTGCCAGGAAGCGCTTGATGAGTCGGGAATCGCCGTGAACAAGAACGCGGTCCCGTTTGATGACCAGTCGCCGCTGGTCGCCGGCGGTATCCGGATCGGCACACCGGCCCTGACCACCCGCGGGATGAAGGAGCAGGAGATGGAACAGGTCGGTGACTGGATTCACGCGGTCCTTTCGGATCCGAAGAACGAAAAAAAGAAGAAAGAAGTACGGGAATCGGTTCGCGAGTTGTGCCGGAATTTTCCGTTTTATCTATGATTCTCCATCCCCTAAACCCTACGCCCTGAACCCTGTTCTTTATGAAATGTCCCTTCTGTCATCATTCGGAGACCGCCGTCGTGAACTCCCGGCTCGCCAAGGAGGGGGAGCTGATCCGGCGGCGACGCGAGTGCGAAAGGTGCCATAAGCGGTTTACCACCTTCGAGAGGATCGAGGAGACGTTCCCGGCGATCGTCAAGAAGGACGGGCGACGCGAGGTGTACGACCGGCACAAGATTCTGGTCGGCCTCCAGAAGGCGTGTGAGAAACGCCCGGTTTCGGCAGAGAAAATAGAGGAGGTGGTCGATCGGATCGAACGGCAGATCCAGGAGATCGGCGAGAAGGAGGTCCCCGCCTCTGAGGTCGGCGAGCGGGTGATGAGGGAGCTCCATAAGCTCGATCAGGTTGCTTATGTCCGGTTCGCCTCGGTTTATAGAGAGTTCAAGGACCTGAAAGAATTCATGCAGGAGTTGAACGGGCTGCTGAAGAAGGGGAAAAAGTAGGGGACGGCGTTTTAGCGGTGAAGTTCAGGAATATTTTGAAACTGATCCAACGCCTTCGGGTTGACCAGCGCCTCCCGGTTTTTGACCGGTTCGTTGTGGATGAGGTTTGCGACCGCCATCTCGACCTTCTTGCCGGAGACGGTGTAAGGGATTTCCGTGACTTGCAGGACCTTGGCCGGGATGTGACGCGGTGTCGTTCCAGTCTTGATCGTAGTCTTAATCTTTGCGATCAACGCCTCATCCAGTTGGAGGCCCTCTTTCAAAACGACAAAGAGGACCACACGGACATCATTCTCCCAGTTTTGTCCCACGACCAGGCTATCTACCACCTCCGGTATCGACTCGACCTGCCGGTAGATCTCGGCAGTACCGATCCGGACGCCACCGGGGTTCAGAGTCGCATCCGACCGGCCATAGACCATGATCCCGTCCTGTTCGGTAACTTCAATGAAATCGCCGTGTCTCCAGATGTTGGGATAGAAACTGAAATAGGCATCGTGATATTTTTTCCCATCGCGGTCATTCCAGAACGAAACCGGCATCGACGGGAACGGGGCGGTGCAGACGAGCTCCCCTTTTTTGCCTTTGACCGGTTTTCCGGATTCGTCCCAGCACTCCACCTTCATCCCAAGGCCGCGGCACTGGATCTCCCCGGCATAGACCGGTAGATTGGGATTCCCCAACATGAAGCAGCCAATGATATCGGTCCCGCCGGAGATCGAGGCAAGGTGGAGATCCGGCTTCACATTTTTATAAACCCATTCAAAGTTCTCGACGGAAAGCGGTGAGCCTGTGGAGAGGACCGCTCTCAAGGAGGCAAGGTCAAACCGCTTCGGGGTCATCCCCCCCTTTTCACAGGCGGTCAGAAATTTGGGGCTCGTCCCAAAATGGGTGATCTTTTCTTTCTCCGCCATTTCCCAGAGAACGTCCAGATTCGGATACGAGGGGCTCCCCTCATAAAGGATGATCGTCGCCCCGACCGCGAGCGAGCTGACAAGCCAGTTCCACATCATCCAGCCACAGGTGGTGAAATAAAAGATCCGGTCATCGGCCTTAAGATCGGAGTGGAGAATCAATTCCTTGGCATGCTGGAGAAGCGTCCCTCCGGCGCCGTGGACGATGCACTTCGGGACCCCGGTTGTCCCGGAGGAATAGAGGATGTAAACGGGGTGATCAAAGGGGAGTTGTTCAAAGGGAATTTGCTTGGTTTCAGCATGGGTATCCAAAAAATCTTGCCATTCGACGAACGGGTCCCGCCGTTCGTTAAGCGGGCTATCGATATAAGGGACGATTACAACCTTCTTGACCGAAGGAAGCTGGGGTAGAATTTCACGGAGGAGACCGAGTCGGTCATGCCACTTTCCATTGTAGGAATAGCCGTTTGCCGCAAAGAGGATTTTTGGCTCGATCTGCCCGAACCGGTCGATCACCCCTTGAGCCCCGAAGTCGGGGGAACAGGAGGACCAGACCGCCCCGAGGCTTGTGGTGGCGAGCATTGCAATGATCGTCTCCGGGATGTTCGGCATAGTGCCGGCGACCCGATCGCCTATTGTTACCCCCTCTTTCCGCAACGAATCTGCCAACCGGGAAACCTTTTCGTAGAGTTCGCTGTAACTCAAACGGATCGGCGACCGATCCTCACCATAGGAAACGAACGCCGGGTGGTCGTCTCGCCGTCGAAGCAGATTCTCGGCAAAGTTGAGCCGTGCCCCATCGAACCATTTCGTGCCGGGCATCTTGGGAGCCCCCATCACCTTCTTGTAAGGTTCGGTCGATTGAATGTCGCAAAACCTCCAGATCGATTCCCAGAAATCGGGGATTTGGGCAACCGACCAATGATGGAGTTCTTGATAATTTTTAAAACTGATTTTCTTTTCCTTTTCGAGCCAACTTAGGTAGCGGGTCATATTAGAAGATTGGATTCGTTCTAATGAGGGGGTCCAGATCGGTTGAGCCATGATGCGACTACTTAAGAGAAACGAAGACTTCATGTCAATCGCCCTCGACCTCGCCCGGTTGGCGGAGGGACGCACATCGCCAAATCCAATGGTCGGCTGTGTGATCGTCAAAGACGGCAAGATTCTTGCGACCGGTTTCCACAAGCAGGCCGGCCTGCCGCATGCCGAGATAGAGGCAATTAGAAAACTCCGAATTCCAAATACCAAGCTCCAAGGGGCAACCCTCTATGTCAATCTGGAGCCCTGTTGCCACTATGGTCGAACACCCCCCTGTACCAACGCGATCATACGGAGCGGGATTCGCAGGGTTGTGATCGGGATGAAAGACCCCGATCGGAAGGTTTGCGGGAGGGGGATACGCCTGATCAAAAGGGCAGGAATCGGCGTGACAACCGGGGTCCTCGAAAGAGAATGTAGAGACCTCAACCAGGCCTACATCAGACACCGTGTTGCCCGAAGGCCCTTTGTCTACCTGAAGATGGCGGTCGCCCTGAATGGGATGGTCGGGTGGAAGGGGAGGGGACCGATCCGCTCCTCGCTCCATGTGACGGGCAGAGAGGCGCAGCGCCTCGCGCATCATTATCGGGATCGCGTTGATGCGATTCTTGTAGGGATTAAGACAGTCCTCGCGGACGACCCGCGCCTCACCACGAGGCTTGGAGGAAATCGGGGGAGGGACCCGCTAAGGGTTGTTTTGGACAGCCGGTTGAGGATCCCTCTTTCTTCCCGCCTGTTGCATCTTCAATCGGACGCCAAGACGGTGATTGTGACGACCCGAATGACCGAGAAGGCTCAGGCGATTCGGAGACTCGGCTCCGAGGTCTGGATATCGCCCCGCAATCAGAATGGAGGGATCGATCTCAAACCGCTACTCCAAAAACTGGCGGAGGAGGGTGTCGTCTCGCTGCTGGTAGAGGGGGGGCCTCAGATTTGGTCATCGTTTCTCCGGGAACGTCTGGCCGACCACCTCCTCCTCTTTGTCGGCTGCAGGGGGATCAAGCCGACCCAGAGAAGGTCCCCGGTTTTCGCCCCGCTTGGGGATCTGCTCGGGAGGAGCTCCGAGCTGACATACCGCCCGGTCGGATCCGACCTGTTCGTCGAGGCCTCCCTCCAACCCCCAGAAATGGGGTCTCGAACCCCCTAAGACCAAAGACGCATTGTCTGTGCCTAGGTTAACATCTAAAATAATCATTTAAAATCATATAATTAAATATGATGGCCGCTGCCTGAAATGGCACCTAGTTTGCTAGAGATATGGGGTGATGACAAAGAGAACCCTCCTATTTATTGCCACCCTATTGGTGATCCACTCTATCTCCGGTTGCGGAGGAAAAAAGGGGGGGGTGCAAGTTGAGCTGAACGAGATATCAAGTCAACTTACTGGCCGCTGGTTTGCCCAGACCCCGAATGAAGACGGGGATATCATCGTACTCAACTTTGAATCGGCTGAAGAAGGGGCCTCTGTCAGGGTCGAGGCGATCCGCCCGATGGGTGACCGGATCAGTGTGGATGAGGGCACCTTTGAGGTGACCGGTTCGAAACTGAAATTCCGCTTCCCTCGATTGGGCTCTCTCGATCTCCCCTATGCCCTGGCGACTCAGCCCCAGGCAAAATTGACAATCGGCGGAGAGATTTATCTCAAGGTCAGCGCCACCGGACCGACACTGGCCGGTCAGATCCGGATCACGCAACTCAAGGCGGATGAATTCGTAACGGTCTCCTCCATTGTACCGCCCCATGTCCCGGGCGAGATCCTCGTGAGACGGAAGGGGGGATCCGTCTCCGGATTGGGATTGAAGGAAGGCGCCTCTTCCCGGTGGACAAAGGTCCGATTGCCCGAGCCAGCGTCTCAGGCACTTACCTTGACGGGGGAGGTCGATGTCGGCGCCAAGGTCTCCTCCCTCCATGCGGATCGTGCGCGGGTCTCTCAGGGTGAAAAGGAGTTTCTGGCCGACTGCCGAAAAAAGGGTTGGGAGTGCACCTATAATATCCTCCTCAGGATGCAGGGGATGCCGGATGATCCTCACTGGGAGGATCAGTGGAATCTGCGGCTCCTGAACATGGCCTCGGTCTTCGAGATCGAGGATGAGGTTGAACCGGAGGCGGAAGAGGTGGTGGTCGCGGTCGTTGATACAGGAATTGTCCCGGAACATCCCGATATCGCCCCCCTCCTCCTGAAGAGACCCGATGGCCGGCCGTGGGGGCATGACTTTGTTGTTCAGCAACTGCGAGATCCGACGACGAATCAGGTGGTTGATGAGCGGTTCTCACTCGATGGGGATGGGGAAGAGGACAACCCGAAAGACGAGGGGGATCAGGATGACCAGGGGATCCCAGGGACGATCAGCAGCTGGCACGGGACACACTTGGCCGGCATCATTGCGTCGCTCCGGAATAACGGCGAGGGGATTGCCGGAATGACCTCACGGGTCAAGATCATGCCGGTCCGGGCGATCGGCCGCGGCGGTGACGGACGGATCGAGGATGTCGCTGAGGCGGTTCGATACGCCTGCCGTCTCCCGAATATCGGTGATTGCGAGAATCCGGAGGATACGGCGACCTGTGATTTCACCTTTTCCCATAATGGAATCCGAAAGAACCGTCCCCAGGCAAACGTGATCAACATGAGCCTCGGGGTCGCCACAACGGTAGAACAGGCAAGCGTCCTCCTCGATGCGATCCACGACTGTCTCCGCGAGGCGGAGGAAAGGGTCGTCTTTGTTGCCGCGGCCGGAAACTACGGACTGGGCCCCGGTCATTGCTACGATATTGAAACCGGCCGGTTTGTCGCCAATGCAAGCTGCAAGTTCTATCCCGCCTCGGATGAATCGGTCCTTTCTGTCGGCGCGATCACGGGGAGCGGCGCCTTTGCCGAATCGTACTCCAATTTCGGTCCCCGTCAGTTTGTCGTGGCGCCGGGTGGATCGGCCTCACAACCGGTCTTAAGTTCTGTGCACCCCAACGCTGTGGACGGCTATTGGGGGCTGATGGGAACGAGCCAGTCTGCGGCGCACGTGAGCGGACTGGCCGGGATGCTGATGGCCTATAAGGAGGATCTTGATCTGCAGGGGGTTTGGAGACTGATCCGGGATACGGCGATCTACTTGGGGAATGAAGGGGGGAGTCGGGCTAACCGATGGGATCCAAACCTCGGGTACGGACTCATCAATCCATACGGCGCGTTGCTTGGGGCATTAGGCAGGATGCCGGAGGGAAAGCCTGCGCTCGAGACGTCGGTGAACGGGCTCGACTTTGCGTCGCATGGGGAGACGGCGACGCTGGTCCTCTATAATACAGGGGGGGGAGAGCTCGATCTCCTCGAGTTTCCGGTCACTACCGATGATGGCGGCGACTGGCTGCAGGTCGAGAAAAAGGCGCTGAATCAGGGTACCGCCCCCTGGGCCCTCGTGATCCGTGTCGATCGGTCCGGCGTGACCGACGGGGATTACTCCGGATCGGTCACCATCAGGACGAATGGGGGAGAAAAGGTAATCACCGTCGCGATGACAGTCAGCTCCCTCTCAACGGGGGGGGCCGACCCGGTTGAAAACCTGATCCGGCGGGCGACAAACCTGCTGAACGGGACAGGGGAGTATGAGAACAACATCAACGTCGGTGATTTCTATATCTATGCCATCAGCGATGAGACAGAGAAGATGTACTACGTCCGTACGAATCTTGACGCGAACTACAACTTCTACATGATGCTCCCGGCTGGAAAGTACCGGATCATAGCTGGCGTGGATGACAACAACGATCAGACGATCTGCACGGAACAGGATTCGCTCTGTCTCGGTTTCCCGACCTTTGCGCAACCGACGACGATCGACTGCACAAACGGCTGCAATCCGGCGAACATCGTCATCAGTTATTAACGGAAAATAATCTTTTCGGTGACCTGATCTGGAGAACCGGATGGGAATCCGCTCGTTACCGTGCGCAGGCGGGCAAATTTTTCCTTCAGATTCCAGCGCTCGCTGGAGGTCTTCAAAAGCTCAAAACAGGAAAGGACCGCCTGCGCGATCTGTTTGTCCTGCATCAGCCTTGAAAGACTGGCAACAAAATCAGAAACCGGATGCATCCGGGCAAACAGGATCAGGCGATTCGCCTGCTCCTGATTCATCCGAACGACGGGAAGCGAATCCGTCGAGATCTCCAGCTCCCCATTCGCATAGTTGGTGATGACCAGCATCGATGAGGATTCGCGGTAGCCGAAATCGGCGACATCTGTCAACGCCAGATCGGTCACCGTCGGCCTTTATCAGATTGATAATCTTTATCATCTTGATAAAAAAATTTGACCTTGTCTAAATCCAAAAAACATAAATTTCACATTCAAGATTAAGTGATTAGCCCAGTTCCAGGCTTGGCATGAATATGGCTTACAGCCCTGGAACAGAAAATGCGAGGGTTAGAGCTCATGGGCCTTCTCTTTCTTCTGGCACTTTTTTTATCAATCGGCGCGGGATCCTGCCAGGATCCGGGAGAAACCCGTTCAGGCGGTCAGCCCACCTCATCGACCCCATCCCCCGGGACCGCCAGTAATAACCCTGAGGGGTCGGCAGAAATGGCCGCGGCACAGGATATTCAGGGGACCTCTCAACCGCCTCCCGCCGATACGAACCCCCCTTCTGAAGAATCTCCTCCCGATCATCCACCTCCTCCTCCACCTGAGCCGGGACCAGTTTGTGGCAACGGAATCTGCGAAACAGGTGAGGGCCAGTCTTGCCCCCCATGTCCGGACCCCTCACAACCATGTCCGATGTCTCCCTGTATGATCGTCTGTGAACAGGATTGTCGAGATCAGCCTCCACCACCCCCGGTTGATTATCCTCGAATGAACCCGAATATCCGGTACGACCCTGCGACACGTGAGGTCTGCCATCGAGAGGGTGAGACGGCATCATTTCATTGTGGGGCAACCTCGATGACCTGTGTCCTCGAACGGGATCATGGACATGAGTTCTACAAATGCACGAAGGAGGAGGATGGGTGCCGG
>CAYWRF010000009.1:10127-19899 GCA_964460495.1 uncultured Pseudomonadota bacterium
ATGCACGAAGGAGGAGGATGGGTGCCGGTTTGAAGTGATCTTTCACGAGGACCCAGCGACCGGAAAGTTTTTGTTGTGCGAGATGTGCGCCTCCGAACCGTCTTGCCGCACCACCGCACCTCGTGTCGATCCGACACCGTACCTTTAAAGGATTTCGGCTTGCCGGTCGGGTCAAAATCGGCTAACGCCCTCCTCATCCATGTCTGTCCAGGCCAACAACAGCACCACGGACGAACTGAAACCGTTTTTTAAATATCACCTGATCCCGCAGGTCTTTTTCTTTACCATGGGATTCCCGAAGGGGTCGTTTGTCTCCATTGATGTGACGGACCAGTGCAACCTCCGATGCGAGCATTGTTACTTCTTTGAGCAGGAACAGGAGGGGGTGCTGGATGCCGACAGGTGGGAGCAAAGGATTCTCGAGCTGAAATCACAATCGAGGTTCCTTCACAGCTGCACCTGGGTTGGAGGGGAACCGTTATTGAAGAAAGGGATCATTGAGCGGTGCAAGAAACATTTTCTCCATAACCTGATCGTCACGAACGGAACGATCCCCCTTCCCGACTGGCCTGACACCTATTTCCATGTCTCGATTGACGGGAACGAGGCGGCCCATGAGAAGATGCGCCGGCAGACCGGTTTGTATCAGGAGATGAAACGGAATGTGAGCCGGCCGGATCTGCATGTCACAGGGGCGATGTGCATAACCTCGATCAATGTCGATACGATCGAGGAGGTGCTGGAGGACTGGCGCGCCCATTTGAGAGGGATGATGTTCGACTTCTACACGCCGATCGAGGGGCTCTCCGATGATTTGTGGATCGGGTGGGAGCGGCGCGATGCCGTGATCCGGAAGATTCGCCGTCTCAAAGAGGAGAAGTACGGCGACTTTATCGCGATGCCTGACCGGGCGCTGGAATTGATGCTCTCTCATAACTCGAAGAGGGTGACCGACAACTGCCTTTTTGCGACACGCGGCTATTCACTGACGACAACCGGCACGATCAAAGAGAAGTGTATGCTTGGGCCCAAGGCGGACTGTGACCGGTGCGGCTGTATCGTCCCGTTTTACCTGCACCAGAGGGTTGAGAAGAAGACGATTCTGAAGGCAACCGTGAACGAGATCAGGCGAAGGCTTGGGATTTTTTAGATGTCCAGATTCCTGACGGCAAGGGCATTCTCTTCAATGAATTGCCGCCTTGGCTCGACCTGATCCCCCATAAGCACGGTAAACATCTGGTCTGCCTCGACCGCGTCATCGACCCTGACCTGCAGGAGGGTTCGGGTCTCCGGGTTCATCGTGGTCTCCCAGAGCTGGGTCGGGTTCATCTCTCCCAATCCTTTATAGCGTTGGATCTGCTGCCCTTCCTTCCCATTCGTGAGGATCAGGTCCTTCACCTGTTCCAGCTTCTCAAAGCCCCTCTTTTCATCCCCCACCGAGGCAGCAAAAGGGCCGTCCCCAAGACCGAGAAACTCGTCCTTCAGTTTTTTGAGTTCGGTAAATTCGGCTGAGTTGAGAAAATCAAAATCAACAGCCGTCTCCCTCGGGGCGTTGTTGAAGACGGTGCGATAGATCACCCGCGCCGCCTCGTGCTCCGGATCCTTCTCCATCTCCAGATCAAAATCCTTGAGCTCTGGATAGCTCTGACGGATCTGTTTGGCCACTTTGTCCAGCTCCTGGTCCAGTTTTTTCCCCTCTTTAAGAAGCCCCCTGTCGATCTTCATCACCTCCACAACCGCATCGACCACACGAGGATCCCCCTTCTGCTGGATCAGATCGAGGATCCTGTGGTAACGGATCAGCTTCTTCGTGAGATTCCCCAACTCCTTCCCCGATACCTCCCCCCCCTTGACC
This sequence comes from uncultured Pseudomonadota bacterium, assembly GCA_964460495.1. GTDB lineage: Bacteria > UBA10199 > UBA10199 > JACPAL01 > JACPAL01 > CAYWRF01. The sequence goes on from CAYWRF010000009.1 coordinate 11,983, forward strand.
TTCATCCGGATCCCCTCCACACCGAGCTCGATCAGAAAGTCCTCCAAGGCCGCCTCATTCTTCAGATACTTTTCGACCTTCCCCTTCTTCACCTTGTAGAGGGGGGGCTGCGCAATGAAGAGGTGCCCCCGCTCCACGATCTGGGGCATCTGACGATAAAAGAAGGTGAGCAGGAGAGTCCTTATATGGGAACCGTCCACATCGGCATCGCACATCAGAATGATGTTGTGATAGCGGAGTTTCGAGAGATCCTGCCCCTCCCCGTTCTCGTTCGAGACACCGACACCCAACGCAGTGATCATCACACGGATCTCCTCGGAGGAGAGCATCTTGTCAAACCGCGCCTTCTCGACATTCAGAATCTTCCCCTTCAAGGGGAGGATCGCCTGATTGCGACGATCCCGCCCCTGTTTCGCACTGCCACCGGCGGAGTCTCCTTCAACGATGTACAGTTCGGAAACCGTCGGGTCACGCTCCTGACAATCGGCAAGTTTTCCCGGCAGGGAGCCGAGATCAAGGGCCCCTTTGCGGCGGACCAGGTTTCTCGCCTGCCGGGCCGCCTCACGGGCCCGGGCGGCATCAATGACCTTCGCGATAATCTTCCGCGCGATCGTCGACTTCTTCTCCAAAAACTCCGAGAGCCGGTCATAGACGATCTGTTTGACAAGCCCCTCCACCTCCGAATTCCCCAGCTTCGCCTTCGTCTGCCCCTCAAACTGGGGTTCGGGGATCTTAACCGAAATCACAGCCGTCAACCCCTCGCGGACATCCTCGCCGACCGGATTCTCCTTCATGTCTTTCAAGAGCCCGCTCGTCGAGGCGAACTGGTTGATCGCCCGAGTGATCGCCGACTTGAACCCGATCAGGTGGGTGCCCCCCTCGACCGTGTTGATGTTATTCGCAAAGGAAAATATGTTTTCGGCATAGGAGTCGTTGTACTGCATCGCGACCTCGAGGATGATCCGATCCTTCTCCGCCTCAAAGTAAACGACGTCATGGAGGGGATTTTTTCTCTGGTTCAGGTATTCGACAAAGCTCTTGATCCCCCCGTCGTACTGAAACTCATGCTTCTTGTTGACCCGTTCGTCCGTGACAGAAATTTTCAGCCCCTTGTTCAGGAAAGAGAGCTCCCGGAGCCTCTGCGACAGGATGTCAAAGCTGTATTCCGTCGTCTCGAAGATTTCGGGATCCGGCTGGAAGGTCACCTTTGTCCCCTGACGGTTTGTCTTTCCGGTCACCTCAAGGGGGTCCTGTGGATTTCCTTTCTTGTAGACCTGATGATAGACCTTCCCGTCACGAAAGATCTCCAGATCGAGTTTCTCGGAAAGGGCATTCACAACCGAGACACCAACCCCGTGCAGCCCCCCTGAGACCTTATAGGCGTCGTGATCAAATTTCCCGCCGGCATGGAGCTTGGTCATCACCACCTCGGCGGCGGAGACCTTTTCCGTGGCATGTTTGTCAACCGGGATGCCGCGCCCGTTGTCGATGACCGTGACGCTGTTGTTGATATGGATGACGACATCGATCTGGGTGCAGAACCCGGCCAACGCCTCGTCGACCGAGTTGTCGACGACCTCATAGACGAGGTGATGGAGACCGGGCCCACCGGTCGACCCGATGTACATCGCCGGCCGTTTCCGAACCGCATCGAGCCCCTCCAAAACCTTGATGTGAGAGGCATCGTATTTAGCGGCGCTTGTCTTTTGAGGGGCAACAGCCATGGGGGATAGCTATCACACAGAAACGATTCAAGTAAAGGGAAATGAACCCTGTATTCCCAAGTTATATCAGATAGTTAATATGCTTTTTCTATAGCCGCATCGGCATCACAAGAGCCAAGAATCCCCGGTCAAATTCGGACCGGACAACGCAGGGTGAGATCTCGTCCTTCAACTCCAGGACGACCTTCTCATCCTCGATGACATTCAACACATCCAGAAGATACCGGGGATTGAAGGCGACATTGAATTTTTGACCCTTGTACTCCGCCGGGAGCTCCTCCCGGCTTTCACCGAGATCCGGATTCACGCTCTGGATCTCCATCAAGTTCGTCGAAAACGTCATCTTCACCCCTCTTCCTTCCTGATTCGCCAATATCGATGCCCGTCTCAGGGCCCCCATTAAGGTATCCCGACCGACTGAAACAATTCTCTCCAGCTTCTTCGGAATCACCTGCTCATATTGGGGAAATTCCCCCTCAATCAACCGGACGGAAAGGGAAACCTCCCCTCTCCTGAAACGGATCGCCTTTTCATCAAACGCGACCTTCAGGTCCCCGGACCCCTCTTCAAGCAATTTTTTCAGCTCCTGGATCCCCTTCCTCGGGACAAGGATCCCCTTCTCCAACCTCGTCTCAGAACCCCTCTCGGAGAGGGAAAGGCGATGCCCGTCTGTCGCGACGAGGCGCAAGCAACGCTTCCCCTCGGCCCCTTCCACACCGGCAAAGAGGATCCCGTTCAGTGTGTAACGGGTCTCATCGGTGGAAACCGCATAGGAGGTCCCCTCGATCATCTCCCTCAGGTCGTCGGGGTTTGCGGAAACCTCTTCTGATTTCTCGAGGATAGGCAGTTTGGGGAAATCGTCCGGGTTCATCCCGACGATCCGCGACTGCGCGCTCCCCGATGTCACCTCAAGTCCGTGTGATTCCTTGCCGATCAGGCGTATCTCGGAGGAGGGGGCCTCCCGAACAATCTCGTAAAGGTTCTTTGCATTGACTACCCACCTTCCATTCCCCTTCCCCTCCACAGCCCCCTCGACGGTGATCACCATCTCCAGATCGGTCGCCGTCATCTTGATCTGCCCCGCTTGTATCTCGAGCAGCAGGTTGGAAAGGATCAGCATCGGGCTTTTCCTCTCGGCAATCCCCTGGGTCCAGCGGAGCAGGTTGCAAAAATCTTCTTTCTTTAATCGGAATTCCATAGTTTCCTCCTCCTCTACCTCTTTAATAGTATTTATTTAATAAATAAGCCGTCCTCATAGGACCCCATAAAAATTGGGGACAAATGAGTCAAGCCTCTATTCGACATAAACAATTCTCTTCTGAAAAGGTGTCTGAAAAAGAAACGCGTCTCCTGTGAAAGAGATGGGGAAAGAACTTGAGACGATACGATCCACGGATAAATCTCCCTTCATCCACAGGGTTATAAGAGGTGCTGCTCAAGGGTCAGGATCTGCTCGCGAACCTTCGGGTCTTCCTGTATCTTCCGCTCGATCTTCGTGACGGCATGAACGACCGTTGAGTGATCCTTCCCCCCAAACCGCGAGCCAATGTCGGGATAGGAGGCCTTTACATGCCTGCGGCAGAGGTACATCGCAATCTGACGGGGGCCTGCAAAGCCGCGGATCCTCCTCTTGCCTGTCAGATCGGTGATCTTGACCCCGTAGAACTCGGAGACCACCTTCTGGACCTGCTCAACGGTCAGGACCTTTCCGATCCCGCCGACCACGTTCTTCAGGACCTCCTTGGCAAACGGGACGGTAATCGGGAGGCGAGAGAGCGCCGCAAAGGCGTTCACCCGGATCAGCGCCCCCTCAAGCTCGCGGACATTCGAGGTGATATGGGTCCCCAGAAACAGGGCCACCTCGTCATCGAGCCGGATCTGGTCCAGATCCGCCTTTTTCTTCAGAATAGCGACCCTGGTCTCAAGATCAGGGACCTGGAGATCCGCCATGAGCCCCCACTCGAACCGGGACCGGAGTCGCTCCTCAAGCCCTGGAATCTCACGGGGGACCTTGTCCGAGGTCAAGACAATCTGTCTTGCCGACTCGTGGAGGTGGTTAAAGGTGTGAAAAAACTCCTCCTGACTCTTTCCCTTTCCCCCGATGAACTGGACGTCGTCCAAGAGGAGGAGATCGCAACCCTCCCGATATTTCTTGCGAAACTCCCCCATCTTCTCAAACCGGAGGGAGTGGATCAGTTCGTTGACGAAACGCTCACCCGAAACAAAGACGACCCGGGCCTCCGGGTTCCCCTTCAAAATGGAATGACCGATCGCGTTCAGGAGATGGGTTTTTCCAAGTCCGACGCCTCCATACATAAAGAGGGGGTTGTAACTTTGGGCCGGGTTCTTGCTAATCGCCTGAGAGGCGGCGTGGGCAAACTGGTTTGAGGTGCCGACGACAAAGCTCTCGAATGTGTACTTTGGATTGAGACCGGACGGGAGAGGGGAGGAGCGACCCTCCGACACCGGCAGGGAGGGGGCCTGATCCGGCTCGTTTCCGCCTGGTTTCAACTGAATCTGGAGCGAAATGGGTGTGCCGAGGAGAGTGAAGGCCTCCTGTTCAATCAGATCCTGGAAGTTCTCCCGTAGCCAATCGCGGACGAACTTGTTTCGGACCTCGACAATCAGGCCCTTCTCATGAATGGAGAGGAGTTCGACCTGACCGGACAAGGTGGGGGTCGAGGTGAGCTCCCTGACCTTCTTTTTAAGAATTTCAAACGAAGATTCCTGATGGGTCATAAGCACACACCACTTACCCACAGCCTTGTCAACAATTGTGGACAGCGAACTTTCCGATTTGCTACCGGGCAGTTAGGGGATGACACCCACAACCCCACACCCCCTCAAATACCTGGACTTCCTAATTCCCTTCCGGTAACCAGGGGCCGCTGTCTTGTGACAGCAACAAGCGGCGCCGGGCACGAAACGCGCGATTCATAGTAGCGGAGGTTTTTTTTGTCAAAAAAAATCGGACAAAAAAATCAGAGATGATGAACTTGTTGAAATGGGAGAGAAAATTTTCTATGAAAGAAAGAGTGGAGGAGAGAAAATTTTTCTTCCAGAAAATGAAGCGCGAGGATTCAGCAAAGAAAGGGCCTAGAAGATGAAGCGAACCTTCCAACCCAGTAAAATCAAGCGTTCCAGGACTCACGGATTCAGAAAACGGATGAGAAGACCGGGCGGCAGAAATATTTTCAATCGTCGCCGGAAGAAATTAAGGGCGCGACTCTCCGTTGTTTAAAGAGAAACTGATGTCTTCTTTTCTCATTCGGGTGATCCGATTGTATCAGGTCTGCCTCTCTCCGTTTCTTTCAGGCGGCTGCCGGTTTGTTCCCACCTGTTCCGAATACGCCTGCGAGGCGTTCTCTTCTTTAACACTGGGTCGAGCCTTCTGGCGGGTGATCCGGAGGATCAGCTCCTGTCACCCATTCCATCCGGGTGGTTGGGATCCCTTGGAATCCATATGACCCAGGAAAAACGTACAGTTATCGCGGCGGCCCTCTCCCTTCTCGTCTTTCTCCTCTGGTATCACTTCTATGGTGGGAAGATGGTCACCCATACTGCCGGATCCCCTCCCCCTTTAACGGAGGGATCAACCCCAGCGGGGCAAACCCCAACGGAGCGGGCCCCAACGGGGCAAGCCCCTGAGACGACCCTGATCCCGGAGGTCCTGTCGGAGATGGAATCCGGAGATGTCACCTGGGGGCTCAGTTCACGCGGCGGGGGTTTCAAGGGGATCGCTCTCAAGAGGTACCCGCCGGTCGACCTGATCGTCTCCCCACAGGATCGGGGACCGACATTAGGCTGTGACGGATGCAATTTTATACTGCCGCCTGAGGGGCAGTATGGAGTGGAGGCGAGGAGAGGGAGGGAAATCAGTTATGTCGCCGTGTCAGAGGGGGTCAAGGTCACCAAGACTTTTACCTTTCCGGAGAGCGGCTATCCTGTTGATCTCAAGATCACGGTTGAAAATCTGACCCGGAAGGAGCTGACAGGCCGACTCGGATTGGGATGGGAAGGGGCCCAGAAGGCGACCGAGAAGGGGGGGATCTTTTCGTTTCTGAAGGGGCCGCCTGATCAGAGGGCGTTTGTCTACCAGCTTTCCGGAAAGCTGGAGCGGTCGGGGCAAAAAAACGGGGTCTCTGAATCGGCCGGATCGATCTCCTGGGCCGGGATTGAGGACCGTTACTTTCTGGTCGGCCTTGTCTCGCGTCGCCTCTCCTCTGAAGGGAGGGTCCGGATGGAGCGGCGTGACGGCTCGGTTGGTCTCACCCTCTCATCAGGGGGGATGATGGTCCCGGGCGGCGGGAGTTTCGAGGAGAGATTTACCCTCTATCTTGGCCCCAAGGATCGTGAACTCCTGAGCGGGGTCGGCGTGGGGCTTGAAAAAACGGTCGATTACGGGTTCTTTTCCCTCTTTGCGATCCCGATCCTGAAGCTCCTCCTCCTCTTCCATTCCTTTGTGAGGAACTGGGGGGTTGCGATCATCCTGATGACGATCGTCGTGAAGCTCCTGTTGAATCCGCTCACCTTGAAGTCGCTCCGTCAGATGAAGGAGATGCAGAAACTCCAGCCCCGGCTGAAGGAGCTGAAGGAAAAGTATCCGAACGACAAGCAGCGTCTCAATATGGAGACGATGCAGCTCTTCAAGAGCCACAAGGTCAACCCGCTGGGGGGGTGTCTCCCGATGCTTGTGCAGATGCCGATCTATATCGCCCTCTACAAGGTCCTTTATAACTCCATTGAGCTCTATCGGGCCCCTTTCTTCTGGTTTTACAAGGACCTCTCCGGGCCGGACCCCTTTTTCATCATGCCGGCCCTCTTGGGGGTCGTGATGTTTTGGCAACAAAAGATGACACCGGCAACGACCGCCGATCCAGTCCAGCGCCAGATGATGATGATTATGCCGGTCATGTTCACCGCCTTCATGCTCTTCCTCCCATTGGGACTGGTCCTCTATATCTTTGTGAACACCGTGATGTCGGTTGCCCAACAGTATCTTTTTCAAAAGGAAATCCGCCTGAGAGACCTGCTGCATCGTTCTTCTTGATGAAGAGGGGTTAAAGGGGTAATAATCTCCCGATGACTTCCTCCGGGGATAACCTCAAGACGATCGTCAATATTGCGAGGATTCTTCAGAAATCGGATCCCCGTGAGAACCCTCTCGCCCATATCGTCTCCCTGATCCGCCAGGAGATGAAGGTCGATGTCTGTTCCCTCTACCTCCTGCAGGAGAAGACGCTGATCCTGGTTGCGACCGATGGGCTCCATCAGAAATCGGTCGGTCAGGTCCGGATGAGGCTGGAAGAAGGGTTGACCGGGCTCGCGGTGGAAAAGCTCCAGCCGGTCATTGTCAAGGAGGCCTCCCTCCATCCCCGCTACAAGTATTTCCCGGAGACCGGTGAGGAGAAGTTTCACTCCTTTGCGGCGTTTCCGTTGCAGGATCGTGAGGATATTGTGGGGGTTCTGACGGTCCAGACGGCCCTGCCGCGCGACTTTGAGAAGAGTGACATTGAGATGTTGAAGGTGATCTCGTTCCAGCTCTCGGGGGTCATCTTCAAGCTGGTGGCGCTGGAGACGGTCCAGGCGCGGCCTCAAAGGGGAGGTCATTCGGAGAGGCTTAAAGGGATCGGTGTCGCCCCCGGATTCGGGATCGGGACGGTTTTTTTTCTGACACCGGGGGTCGATCCGGTGATCCTGATCCCGGGAAAGGGGCGAAAGGAGACGCCCCCCTCTGCCTGGAAACGGCTTCGCGGGGCGATCCGGAAGACTTCAGACGACCTCCTCCGGCTTGAGAAGAGGCTTTTGAAGAAATTCTCTCAGCGGGAATCGGATATCTTCTACAGCCACCGGATGATCCTCTCCGACAAGAGCTTTCAGAAACGGCTCAAAGGTCTGATTGAGAAGGGGAGGGGGCCGATCGAGTCGGTTCGGGACGTGATCGGGGAGTATCTGAAACAGTTTGAGACGATTGAGGACCCGCACTTCAGAGAACGTGCAGGCGATCTGGAGGATATCCGGCAGAGGCTTTTGGAGCACCTGATCGGGGCGAGGCCCAAAAAGAGGGAGCTTTGGGAAGGAATTCTCGTGGCGGAGACCCTCGTCCCCTCGGATACCGCCCGTCTCGACCCAAAGCGGATACAGGGGATCATCACCGAGAGGGGCGGGGTCACCTCGTAAGCCGCGATCCTCG
>CAYWRF010000009.1:19909-25443 GCA_964460495.1 uncultured Pseudomonadota bacterium
GGGGATCCCGGCGGTGATGGGGGTTGCCGGGATGACCCGTCGGGTCCAGCCTGGGGATATCGTAATTGTCGATGGGGATAACGGTCATATCTTCGTCAACCCGAGGAAGGAGGTCTTGAAGGAGTATGAAAGGATGCAGGATGATGCGGTCGGGAGGCTCGTCCACCTGCAGCCGCTCCTCAGAAAGCCGTCCGAGACACTTGACGGGCATCGGGTGAGCCTCGAGGCGAATGTCGGGATGGTGATCGGTGTCAAGACACTCAAGGATATGGGGGCGGAGGGGATCGGACTATATCGGACCGAATACCCGTTCATGGTGATGAAGAAGATCCCGACCGAGGAGGAGCAGTATCAGATCTACAGGAAGATTGTCGAGGAGGCGGCCGGGTTGCCGGTCACCTTTCGGACGCTCGATGCGGGGGGGGACAAACCGATCGCCTCTTTAGACCTGATGCCGCACGAGGCAAACCCGTTTTTGGGGTACCGGTCGATCCGTCTCTGCCTGGCTCAACCGGAGCTCCTCGAGGTCCAGCTCCGGGCCCTCTTGAGATCCTCGGCCCATGGCCCGGTCAGGATCCTGATCCCGATGATCTCGGGGGTCGAGGAGATCCTGCAGGTGAAGGTGATCCTTAAAAAGGTCTCGGACCAGTTGAAGAACGAGAACACCCCTTTTAATTCCGCCGTCCCGATCGGGATCATGATCGAGGTCCCGTCGGCAGTCCACCTCGCCCCCGTTCTGATCCGGCATGTCGATTTCTTCAGCATCGGGACGAACGATCTGATTCAGTATACCCTCGCAGTCGATCGGAACAACGAGCGTGTCGCCGCCTTCTTCGAGCCGCTCCACCCGGCGATCCTGAACTCGATCTGGCAGGTGGCGCGGGTCGCGAACGGGGCGGGGAAGCCGGTCGGTGTCTGCGGGGAGATGGCGGGGGATCCACTCTTGACCCCTCTTCTTGTTGGTCTCGGGGTCAGCCAGCTCTCGATGATCCCTAACAGCATCCTCCATGTGAAGAGCGTGATCCGTCAGATCCGGTATTCGGAGGGGGAGGCGCTTGCCGAGGCGGCTCTCAAGGCGTCGACCGCAGCCGAGGTGAGGAAATTGCTCATCCCGTTTCAAAAACTCGCCTCCCTCGGTGGCGGGGGTTCGCCCCGTGGGGGTTAAAACCGGATGTCTGTAGCGAGCAGACCGGCAGGCTCGTCCGGCAAATCACTCAAGTGGAGCCTCATGAAGGTGATCAAGGAGGCGCCGAAGTGCCTGTTGAAGGAAAATTCAATTTGGGAACCGGCAACCAGATTGTTCCTTCCCATCCCGTCGTGGTCTGTATTCCGGACACCCAGCAGATAGGAGACGCCGAACTCCGAGATTCCCGGATATCCATAGATATTGGAAACCCGCCACCCGTAGCTCGCGTAGGCGAGGGATTCTCCCGGACCCAGATTGAGACTCACATCAACAACCCTCTTCCCGATCCCCCTGCCTATGGCGGTCCTGCCGACGGTCGGGCCATCGACCCTGAATCCCCCCCCGAGAATCGGTATCAGGGGGTTCGAGCGGTTATCGGATCGCCCAAATCGGTCCGGATCGGGGGCTGAGCCGAGACTGCCCAACCGGAGTGAGAGCCCGCCCCCGGTCCATTCGTCCGAGACGGGGTATCCCGGCAGTCTGTCTTTCAAGGCGAGGAGGATCTCACCCGTCTGTCTCTCTGTCTCCTCCTGCTCTCGACCAAGCGCCTTTACCTTGCGCTCCGCATCCTCCAGCCGTTGTTTCAGCTCCTCCGGGACGCCGGTATGGGAAAGGACCTCTTCAGTCAGGAGATTATCTACATACCACGGCGGGAGAAGCCCCCTCTCCTCCACCCCCTCATGGATCGTTCTTCGGGCGAGCCGCGACTCGTTGATCACCTCCACCTCTTGAAGAGAGGCACAGTCGATCTTCTGAACCTCGCAGAGTCTCCAAAAGAGGGCGATCAGGGGACGATCAATCGTGATATCGATGTTCGGGCGGAATTTCTCCCGGAGCCATCTTTCAATGTCCCGGGCCCCTTCCTCCGGGTCAGACCGGTAATCGGCGTCCATCCCTGAGAATTCCTTCCAGGTGAGGTCAACCCCATTCTCCGGGCGGGTCGCGGCGTTCAGTCTCTCAAGGATCTTCCCCATCTTACCTCCCCTCCCGTTCTAAACGAAGTGACTCGCTAGGGTCTTCTTCGGGGATATCGGGGTCTATCTCAACCTCCACGGTCGTTGGGTTGTAGCGTCCTCGTTCTGCCTCGATAAGCTCCCGTCCCGATCGCCTCTTCGCCTTCCGGGAAAACCAGCCCTTGCCGGCGACGAGGTCATACTTTAGCAGCCCCATCGCCTGCCATTCGGAGGTTCCCTGCAGATTTGAGCCAGCAAGGCCACGAAGGGCAAGGGAAAAATGTTCGGTCAAAGGGAGCGTTGCCTTGAGACCAAGGAGTAGGTTCCCCCCACCGAGGAATCCTGTGGGCGCCTCGTACCCAAGTTGAGGGCCTAAGGCAAATCTTGGGAGGCCGGCGGGTGAGGCCCCCAGAATGAGATAGGCCCTCGAGCCAGTATCCCATCCAAGGGTGCTATCGATAATCCAGTGGGAGATCGGTAACCCCGAACGATCCGCCGAGGCGACCGGACCCAGGAAGTCCGCCTCGATCTCCGCGACAGCCGATCCTCTTGAGGTGAGGCCTGCTCCAAGTGAGAGGTTTTGTGGGATCACCGCAGGGAGCTCCTCGTAGCGGCCCGTCCTCCTGACTCTTGCGAGAGTCAATGAGGCACCTAGTTCATTTGTCGGGTCGCCGACAAAATAGACCGCCTCCCCGGCGGCATCCCTCGCCGTCTCGAATCGTTTTTTGTTTCTCTCGAAGAGGATCTTCATATAGAGGTGCCGGACTGCCACCTCGGCGCCATTCTCTGTAATCGCAGCGTATATCAACTGCCGCCATTCCTTTTCCATTTGATAAAAGTCATCCCTCATCTCAGTAAGTGCCGTCGTCCGGAGGGGAAGAAGGATGATATCTCGATCGGTCTTTGCCTCTTCCAGGAGCCGGGAGGCTTCATCAGTCAGTTCCTTGAAGTCGTCGAGCCAGGCCACCCCTTCCTCGGCCATCTCCTCGATTGTGTAATCGGACCCGTCCGGTTTTCGAACCCTGTAGGGGTAGTCGCTGACGGCGGTTGGGTTTGGGGCTGGGCCAAGGATGGTGAGAGACTCGCCACCGGTGGCTCTCTCCGCCTGTTGTACCAGCACGGTTGCCTTTTGGTAGATAATGGTCAATCGTGCGAATTCATGACTGATGAGTACCCCATCGTTTTCCTTGCATCCCCTGTGGAGCTGGGAGAGGGCCTGGTCAGCAAGATTCGCGAGGCCGTTAAGCTGTATTAACGCATCGTTGACGGCGGCAAGACGGATGGTATCTCCTGTCTTCGCCAGCTTCTTCGACAGGGTGTTTGTCTCCTCGATCAGTGACCGGATCCTCCTGACAATCTCTTCTCCCCTCTCCAGTTCATCCGCTCCACGTCTCTCTCCGACAGACGGTTGAGTCACGGCCGGCTTGGGTGGAGGGGGTGGTGGTGGGGGTGTAAGCTCAATCGGTTTGGGGGCCTCCTCTCTTGCGATCCACCTCACCTCGTCTGCCCCGAGGATCTGCCTCTCGGCCGCCCGACGGATAAGCCCCTGCAACTCGTCGTCCGATAGTGTCCCATCCTGCGACAGGATCCTTGCCTCATTGGTCACCTCTGCCATTGCCACAACCTCTGGTCTAAGCCCCTGAGCCTGCGTGAGTTTCCAGAAGAGACTGATCACGGGGCGGTCGATCGTAATCTGGCGGTCCCGTCTAAAATCGTCCCTCAAAAAGGTGGAGATATCGGCGACACCGGCCTGGAGATTGCTCTTCAGGACAGGGAATGTCCGGGAGACCTCGGCAAAGGTAAGGTCCTTTCCGTTTGCCGGTTCCGTCGCGGTTCTTAATGCCTGAAGGATTTCACCCATTATATCGGGGGGCGACTTCGTCGACTTCCCCCCCGAGCCCCCCACCGGGGTCGCTCGCGCGGAGTAAATCCGACGCTCGCTCCTTTCAACATATTAAGGTATCGTCTCCCGATTGAAATTGTTGCTAAACTTATCCGGTTTTGTCAGGGGTAGGGAATGCTCCTCACAAAGCGACAATTCGATATGAGAATCAAGAGGGGGAGTCTCCCGCTCGCCCTGATCGGGATGTCGAATATCGGCAAGAGCTTTCGGGCGGGACAACTCGAAAAAGAGAAGGGATTTCAAAGGGTTTCGATTGATGACGAGATTGGCGAGCGGCTCGGGGTCACGGGGGTCGATGGTCTTGCCCACTGGATGGGGTTCCCGTTTGAAAAGAGGTACGCGGCGGCCGAGGCGGGGTATCTCCGGCACGAGGCGGAGGCGATGGGAGGGTTGAAGATCTCCAAGGGGAAAAATCTCGTCGTCGATACGACCGGGAGCGTCGTTTATCTCCCGCAGGAGGGCCTCGCTGATTTTCGAGAAAGATTCCTCATCGTTCACCTTGAGGTTACCGAGTCGATGATCCCGGAGATGACCGACCGGTTCTTCATGCACCCGAAGCCGGTGATCTGGGGGGGGATGTTCGACCGGCGCCCAAACGAATCGATCGAGGTGGCGCTCCGGCGGTGTTATCCCGGCTGGCTCCGGTTCCGTCTGGAAAAATACAAGGGGCTTGCCGATCTCTCAATCCCGGGGACGACCTCTCTCGGCCCCGCGGTTTCGGTTGATGGGTTTATCGAGGCGATCCGAGCGCAGTTGAAATAAGATCTACCAGCGATGATAGGCGGGGTGTCCCTCTTTGACTGCGACAAAGAGGCCGCGGCAGGTGGCGCAGGGCCTGCCGGCCGCCGTCAGTGTCGCCTCGATCGTTACCCGGTCTTCTGTTGATTCGACCACCCGGCCTCTCAATGTCACCTCCTGATCGACCGGCGTCGGGCGTAACAATTTGATCGAATACTCTGCGGTCACGGTGCAGGGCGGGGTCTGAAGCCCTCTTTTCTTCATCAGGTGCCAGGCGGCGGTCCAGTTGGAATGGCAGTCGAGGAGCGCCCCGATGATTCCGCCGTTCAGCATCCCGGGATACGCCTCGTGATGACGCTCCGCCCTCCAGGTTGCGATCGTCTCATCCCCCTCCACAAAGCTCTCAATGCGAAGCCCCTTCGGGTTCGCCGGTCCGCAACCGAAGCAAGTACCCTTAGGGAAAAACTGGTGTTGGAGACTGATATTACCCATTGTGATCGACATAACGAAGCGTTGTTGGGGCGGCAAGCAGAAATTGTTCCGGAGTAATTCCTTTAATCTGCCTGGTTTCAAAAGGGCTTTCGCAAACGACCGTTAATGAGGCCTTGGGAAAACATTTTGAGAACCATCCAAAATCGAGCGGGCCTGCCTTCCCCCTTTTTACCTCAATCAGCTCCCCTTGAGGGGTGACAAAATCGATTTCATGCTCCTTAGAACCCCAAAAACTTAACCCCTCCGGATTTTCAACACCAGC